>NZ_CP046508.1:1137000-1451000 GCF_017161115.1 Variovorax sp. RKNM96
GCCTGATCCTCGTCGTGATCGCCGTGCTCTGGGAACTCGCGGCGCGCTGGCAGAACAACGACCTGCTGCTGCCCACCTTCACCGCCACCGCATCGGCGCTGTTCGACGGGCTCGCGAGCGGCGAGCTGATCGAGAAGGTCCGCATCTCGCTGGCCGTGCTGCTGCAGGGCTACCTCGCGGGCGTGCTGCTGGCCTTCGCGCTCACCACGCTCGCGGTGTCCACGCAGATCGGCCGCGACCTGCTGGACACGTTGACGTCGATGTTCAACCCGCTGCCCGCCATCGCGCTGCTGCCGCTCGCGCTGCTGTGGTTTGGCCTCGGCCGCGGCAGCCTGGTGTTCGTGCTGATCCATTCGGTGCTGTGGCCGCTGGCGCTCAACACCTATGCGGGCTTCCAGGGCGTGCCCGAGACGCTGCGCATGGCCGGGCGCAACTACGGGCTCAAGGGCCTGCGCTACGTGCTGCAGATCCTGGTGCCGGCCGCGCTGCCGTCGATTCTTTCGGGCCTGAAGATCGGCTGGGCCTTTGCGTGGCGCACGCTGATCGCGGCCGAGCTGGTGTTCGGCGCGTCCTCGGGCAAGGGGGGCCTGGGCTGGTACATCTTCCAGAACCGCAACGAGCTCTACACCGACCGCGTGTTCGCGGGCCTCGCGATGGTGGTGCTGATCGGCCTGCTGGTGGAAAGCCTGGGGTTCAAGACGCTGGAGCGGCTGACCGTGCGGCGCTGGGGCCAGCAGCGCTAACGAGCCTTCGGCTCAACTGCTCGATTTCTTCGCCTGCTGCCGCAGCATGCGCAGCTCGCTGTTCAGGAACTCGTTGGCGTCGCGCACCGCGCCGTTGGTGAGCTTGACCTTGTAGGCCTGCCCGGTCATCTCGGAGCGCGAGGCGCAGCGGTCGATGAAGTCCTCGGCCGTGACCAGTTCCTTTTTGAAGTAGTCGTACTTCGCCTGCATGTGCTTGGCGGCATCGGCGGCGTTGTATTCGTTGCCGTTGCGCAGGAACACCATGGCGCTCATCTTCGAGACGCGCTGGATCAGCGTGTCGATCAGCTTTTCCTCGGCGTCGGAGGGGGTGGCCTGAGCCAGCACGGCCGAGGCGCCCAGCAGGAGGGCGAGGAGCGCAGTGCGCAGGAATCTGAAGGCGGCCATTGGTTCTGTCCCTGGCAATTTTCGCGCCATGCTAGGGCGACAGCCGTTGTCGTGTCAAACCGACGCCGGCTCGGGTCTAATCGCACTTTTGGCACGCGTTCACTCTCCCCCATGAGCTCTTCCACTCCCGATCTGTCGCCGATTGCCGAGGCGCTGGCCGATGCGGCCGCGGCGCTGTCGATGCGCCACTTCCGCACGCCGCTAGACATCATCACCAAGGCCGACGAAAGCCCCGTCACGCTGGCCGACCGCGCGGCCGAGACGGCGATGCGCGAGATCCTCGGTGTGCGCGTGCCGGCGGATGGCATCTACGGTGAGGAGCACGGCCCCGAGCGGCTGGACGCCGAGCGCATCTGGGTGCTCGACCCGATCGACGGCACCCGCAGCTTCATCACCGGCTCGCCGCTGTGGGGCACGCTGATCGGCGTGCTGCAGGGCGCACGCGTGGTGCTCGGCATGATCGACATGCCGGTGCTCAAGGAGCGCTGGATCGGCGAGGCTGGAAAGGGTGCCACGCGCGACGGCCAGCCGGTGCACGTGAGCAATTGCACCGAGGTGGCCAAGGCCCGCATCGTCACCACCTCGCCCGACATCTTCGCGCCCGCCGACTGGCAGGCATTCGACCGGTTGAGCCGCCAGTGCGCCATGCGCCGCTTCGGCGGCGACTGCTATGGCTACGCCCAGCTGGCGGGCGGCACCATCGACCTCGTGGTCGAGACCGGCCTGCAGCCCTATGACTATCTCGGCCCCGCCGGCCTGATCGAGGCCGCGGGAGGCGTCATCACCGACTGGCAGGGCCAGCCGCTCAACCTGAAGTCCGACGGCAGGGTCATCGCGGCCGCAACGCCCGAACTTCACCGACAAGCCATGGCCGTCCTCGCGGCCTAGACTGTCTCCATGTTCCGCTGGCTGATCGTCGTCGTCCTTGCACTGGTGCTCATGAGCGGGTTGACCGCGTGGCTGCGCCGCTTCGGTTTCGGACGGTTGCCCGGCGATTTCGAGTTTCGCGCCTTCGGCCGCGACTGGCAGCTGCCGATTGCGAGCACCGTGGTGCTCAGCATGATCGCGGCGCTGGTGGCCCGCCTTTTGTAGAGAAAAGAAAAACCGCAATGAGAGCCTGCGTTGACATCGGCGGCACCAAGGTCGCCGTGAGCCTTTCCCCCTCGAGCGATGCGCCGTTGATCGGCCGCCGCAGCGAGCCGACGGCCAAGACCGGCAACAACGACGCCGTGGCGGTGCAGATCATGCGGATGATCGACGAGGTCTGCGCCGAGCAGGGCATCGACCCCGCCAGCATCGACCGCGTGGGCGTGTCGTCGACCGGCCCCTTCGAGCTGCACGACGGCATGGTCGAGCTGGCCACGCCCAACATCTGCGGCGGCATCGCCGGCCCGGCGCGCGGTCTCCCCAACCAGTGGATGACCGCGATCATCGAAGCCCCGCTGGCCAGGCGCTTCGGGCAGGTGCGCGTCGAGAACGATGCGGTGGCCGGGCTCGAAGCCGAACGCCACTGGGGCGCGCTCAAGGGATTCGATCACTGTGCGTATGCCACCTGGAGCACCGGTGTCGGCGTCGGCCTCTGTGTCGACGGCCGTGCGCTGCGCGGCAAGAACGGCAATGCGGGCCATGCGGGGCACAGCTTCGTGGTCGACGATGCCAGCGGCGCGCTGTGCGGCTGCGGCAACCTGGGCGACGTCGAGGCGCTGGTCGCCGGCAATTCGATCTCGCGCCGCTTCGGCCAGCCCGCCCCCGACCTGTTCTCGGCCGCCTCGGCCGGCGAACCGCATGCGCTCGAAATAGTCGATGCACTGTGCCGCGTGATGGGCCGCATGCTCTACAACATGATCATCACGCTGGACCTGCAGCGCATCAGCCTGGGCGGCAGCGTGTTCTGGCACCACCGCGATTTCCTGCTGCCCCGGCTGCAGGCGCAGATCGACGGCAAGCTGCAGCCGCTCACCCGCGGCGTGCTGCTGGTGCCCGCGGGGCTCGGCGAGAAAGTCGGCGACTACGCCGCGCTGGCTTTGCTGGACTGAGCGGCCGCGCAGCAATACCCTCGGCGAACCATGCGCATCCCGCCACCCCGGTCTCCTCGCCGCAAGCCGTTCGCCTGGCTGCTGTTGGTGGTGGGCGGCTTCCTGGGGGCGCACCGTTTCTACCTCGGGAGCTACCTGGGCGGCGCGGCGCAACTGCTGCTGCTCCTCGTCGGCGTCGCCAACCTGCCGGGCTCGCGGTTCGCGCTCGCCCTGCTGGGGCCCTGGTTGCTGCTGGACATCTACTGGGTCCACGTGCGCCTGAAGCAGCAGGACGAAGCCGACCACACCGCGCGCCGGTCCGTCAGCAAGACCTACGACCTCGAAGCGCTCGGCCATGCCGACGCGCTGCGCGAGCGCTTCGTCGCCGCCGCCGAGATGCACGACTGGGCCGCGGCGGTGGCCCTGAGCGAGCAGATCGTCGCCCATGCGCGCAAGGTCTTCAAGGGACCGCACCAGAACCTCGCGATGTCGCTGTGCATGCACGGCCAGGCCTGCTACCAGTTCAAGGCCCTCGACGAGGCCAAGGCCAGCCTCGAGGAAAGCCTTGCCATCGGCCGGCAGATCGGCATGCCGGCGGAAGACATGGAGATCGTGCGCAAGGCCCTGGCCATGACCCTGGCCGGCATCGGCGAACACCACGCCGCCCGCCAGGTGCGTGCGGGCCTGCCTGCCGGCGGCGGCCCCGGCAACGACCCGGTGCTGCTGGACCTGCTCGAAGACCAGGAGCGGCGCTACAGGGCCGCCTTCGAGCGCCGCGACCTGGCGCTCGCCGAGCGGCTCTGCGCCGAGGCCGTCCACACCAGCCGCCTGCTGTGCGGCGGGCTCGGTAAGGCCGTCGTGCTTCACCTCATCAACCATGCCGAGTTCTGCCGGCAGCTGCAATGGCACGACAAGGCCGTGTCGCTGCTGGACGAGTGCCTGGCCATCATCGACCAGCTGGGCCTGGACGACAGCTGGCGGCTTGGTCCGAGCAACACGCTCGCGCTGCTGCACGCTGGCGCCGGCCGCTCCGACGAGGCGGAAGTCCTCTACAAGAAGACCATCGCGATGGCCGTGGCGCTGAGCAAGGGCAACTCGACCGACGAGGTGGTGCGGGCCATCAACAACCTGGCGTTTCTCTACGCGAACACCGACCAGGACCAGAAGGCCGAGCTCTGCTATGCGCGGGCCATGGTGCACCTGGACAAGCTCGAGCCGGACGAAGGCGATGCCGACCTGCACGCCGACCTGTTGATCAATTTCGCGCAGCTCCACATGGCGCGCAACGAGTCCGAGCACGCCAAGCCCCTGTTCGAACGCGCGCTGGCCATCCAGGAGCGCAGCTGCCGGGGCATTTCCACCAGCGCTGCCACCGCCCACAACGACCTGGGCCTGATCGCGCAGGAACAAGGCGACCTGCGCGAGGCGCTGAAGCACTTCAAGCGCACGCTGCTGCTCAACCAGATCTGCGCGCCGGACCACTTCGGCAATCTCGCGAATGCGCAGCGCAACATCGACAACGTGAGCCTCGCGCTGGCGGCGGTCGCGCGGGCCGCGCGGCTGGAGCCGAGCACGTGAGCATCGGGGGCGCCTTCTACGCCTTCGACCGTTACCGGCTGCGCGGGCTGGTCATCGATCCGGCGAGCGTGTCGGGATTTCTCTTCCACACGCCCCCGGACAAGGGCGGGCCGCACGCCAGCCAGACGGTGGAGCAGGCGTGGGACGTGGTGCGCGTGCTGCTGCCCGAAGCCGTGGACGGCGAGCAGCTCGAAGGCACGGAGGGTCTGGGCTGCATCTACCTGACGGCCAGCCACGTGGAGCGCGCGGCGGCGCGGCTCGCGCGGCGCAGCGTGCCCGAGCTGATGGCGCGATTCACCGGCGAACCGGCGCAGTTCGCCGAGCTCTACTGGGCGAAGGCCTGGCAGAGCGGCGCCAGCGAGCTCGCGGATTTCATGGAAGGCGTGAAGCGCTTCTTCGCCGAGGCGGCCGCGCGACGCGACGCCGTCGTCTTCTACATCGTCTAGGCGATCTGGGCGGCGGGCGGCCGCGGCGTCTTCCGCGTGGACGACACGATCTCGCCGAGCCGCTGCAGCCCCGCATCCACCGCCTTCGAATACGGCCAGCCGCAGTTGATGCGCAGGTAGTTGTCGAAGCGCCCCGAGTTGGAGAACTGCGCGCCCGGCGACACCAGCATGTGCTCGCGCAGCGCGGCCTCGAACACGGTGACCGACGAGCGCTGCTCGGGCAACTCGACCCACAGCTGCAGGCCGCCGCGCGGCAGGTTCAGCCGCGTGCCCGGCGGGAAGTACTTCGCGATGGCGTCCGCCGTCTGGTCGCGCTGCACGTGCAGGCGGTCGCGCAGGCGCCGCAAGTGCCGGTCGTAGCCGCCGCTCGCGATGAACTCGCCCGCGGCGATCTGCGCCAACGCCTCGTTGTTGCGCGTCTGCGCGTACTTGAGCATTTCCACCTGCGCATGCCAGCGCCCGGCGGTGATCCAGCCCAGGCGCAGGCCCGGCGCCAGCACCTTGTGCAGCGAGGCGCAATAGATCACGTTGCCCGTGCGGTCCCATGACTTGACCGCGCGCAATGGCACCTCGGTCTCCACCAGGTCGCTGTAGGTGTCGTCTTCGACGAGCGCGATGCCGTGGCTCTCGCACAGCTGCACGAGGCGCTGCTTGTGGGCATCGGGCATCACGCTGCCGATGGGGTTCTGCAGGTGCGGCACCACCACCACGGCCTTGATGTCGTCGTAGGTGTGGATGGCGAGGTCCAGCGCCTCGATCGAAATGCCGGTCTGCGGGCTGGTCGGAATTTCCAGCGCGCGCATGCCCAGGCTCTCGAGCACCTGCAGCAGGCCGTAGAAGGTGGGCGACTCCACGGCCACGGTGTCGCCGGGCTTGGCGACGGCGCGCAGCGCGAGGTTCAGCGCCTCGATGCAGCCGTTGGTGACCAGCACCTCGTCGGGCGACACCGTCATGCCGATGCGCAGGTTGCGCTGCGCCACGGCTTCGCGGAACTGTTCATGGCCCTTCTGGGACGAGGCGGTGGTCAGCAGCTCGGGACGCTGGCGCAGCGCGCGCGTCATGGAATTGCGCAGGGCCTCGGCCGGGTACAGCTCGGGCGCGGCGCGCGCGATGGCGAAGTTGAGCTTCACGCCCGCATGGCGCCCGCGCGCCATGAAGTTGGCCATGCGGGTGCGCATGCTGACGAACTGCGCGGGGTCCGGCGGCACGTCGGACACCGGCTCCTCCATCGGTGCGATGGCCAGGCGCTGCGGCCGGCGCACGAAGTAGCCCGAGCGGTCGCGCGCCTCGACCCAGCCGTCGCTCTCCATCGCGCGGCACAGCTGCAGCGCGGTCGAGAGGCTGATCTCGTGCAGGCGCATCAGGGTGCGCAGCGAAGGCAGCTTGTCGCCCTGCTTGAGCGAGCCGGTGTGGATCGCGTCCACGTAGTGCGCTGCGAGTTGCCGGTAGAGCGGTAGCGAGTCCATGGCGTCGATGCTCCCCCAAACGGGCATCCAAAAACAGATGCAGTTGAACGGGAAAACGACCATAACAGATGGGCTGGCGCCTGGCTGTTCCGGTGCGAATAGCCGATGTTTGTGCCTGTTTTTTGAGCGCCCGAATTTCTACGATCCGGACTCGCCGAATCGCTTTTCACCCACCACCAGAGGCCCGCCATGATCACCACCCTGTCCCAAGCACCCGACTCCATCGTCCTGGAGCCCGGCCAGTCCCTGCGCACCTGCGTCGATGCGGGCACCTGGCTGCAGGTGGCCGAAGGGCGGGTGCGGGTCGTGTCGCCGCCGGGCTGGTTCGGCGGCACGGTGTTCATGAGCGAGACGGCGCTCGATGAAGGCGACGTGCATCATCTGGCGCACGGCGGGTGGATCGAGGTGTCGGCGCTGACGCCTGTGCACCTGCGGGTTCATGCGCCGAAGGCGGCGCCGGCTTCTGCGTATTCGGAGGCTCGGCCTGTGATGCGCTTCGTGCGCTTGCTCACTGGCTGGTAGGAGGGAGGCATTCAGGGCGTGTGCGCAGGCCACCGGGTACTCCCCTCCGCGAATGTCCTCCGGCCTGCGGCCTCCCCCTTGATTTCGCTGCGGGGAGCACCCGATGCCCTGCGCACTGAGGCACGCTCTGGGTGAACGGCCGATCAACGACTGCTCTGAACAAACACCTCAGCGTTCGCTGGCCGCCTCGCGCAAGGCGTCGAGGAAGGTGCGTCGCCACCAGTGAATGTCCTGCTCGCGAATGCGCGACAGCAATTTCTGGTGCCGTTCGCGCCGCTCTTCCAGCGGCATCTGCAGCGCCTGCTGCACCGTCTCCGCCGTGCCGTGCGTGTCGTACGGGTTCACCAGCAGCGCTTCCTTCAACTGCTCGGCCGCGCCGGCAAAGCGCGAGAGCACCAGCACGCCGGGGTCGGCCGGGTCCTGCGCCGCGATGTATTCCTTCGCGACGAGGTTCATGCCGTCGCGCAGAGGTGTGACCAGCCCCACGGCTGCGGCGCGGCACAGCCCCGGCACGCGCTTGCGCGCCACCATGCGATGGATGTAGCGCACCGGCATCCAGTCCAGCTCGCCGTAGTCGCCGTTGATCGCGCCGCACAGTGATTCGAGCTCGCGCCGGATGTCGCCGTACGCATCGACCGTCTCGCGCGTGGGCGAGGCGATCTGGATCAGCGTCGCGCTGCGCCGGTTCTCGGGATAGTTCGCGAGCAGTTCGCGGAACGCGCGCACGCGCTGCGGAATGCCCTTGGAGTAGTCGAGCCGGTCGATGCCCAGCAGGAGGCGCCGGCTCGAGTACTCGCGCTTCATGGTCTCGTACATGTCGCGAGATTCCTTGGCGTGCGTGAGCGCGGCGAACTCGTCCACGTCGATGCCGATCGGGAAGGCGCTGCAGCGCACCGTCTGCCCGTAGGCGCGGTACATCTCGTTGCCCAGGTACTCGCCATGCGCCTCGTTGCGCACGTAGTGCTCGAAGTGCTGCACGTCCTGCTGGGCCTGGAAGCCGATCAGGTCGTACGAGAACAGCGAGCGCATCAGCCACTCGTGCTGCGGAATGGCCGCCACGATGATCTGCGGCGGCAGCGGAATGTGCAGGAAGAAGCCGATGCGCTGCTTGCAGCCCATCGCGCGCAGCTCGGCGGCGAGCGGCATCAGGTGGTAGTCGTGGATCCAGATGACGTCGTCGTCCTTGAGCATCGGCAGCAGCTTGCGCGCGAACAGCTGGTTCACGCGCCGGTAGCCGCCGATGAAGCCGGCCTCGAAATGCGCCAGGTCCAGGCGGTTGTGGAACACGGGCCAGAGCACGTCGTTGCTGTAGCCGAGGTAGTAGGCGTCGTGGTCCTCGCGGCTCAGGTCGATGGTGGCGAGCGTGACCTTGCCGGCCTGCTGCTTGTGCAGCTCGCCTTCGCCGGTCGGGCCGTCTTCGACGATCTGGCCGCTCCAGCCGAACCAGAGGCCGCCGCTTTGCTGCAGGCTTTCACCCAGTGCGACGGCCAGGCCGCCGGCGGCGGGCTTGCGTGGGTCGGCCACGCGGTTGGAAACGACGACAAGACGGCTCATATGCAGGAATCCCAGGGAGCGGACAGGCGCACGGCCGCATTGATGATGCCGACCATCGAATAGGTCTGCGGAAAATTGCCCCACATCTCGCCCGTGACCGGGTGGGTGTCTTCCGAGAGCAGGCCGAGCGGATTGCGCGCCGCGAGCATGGTCTCGAAGATCTGGCGTGCCTCGGCCTTGCGGCCGATCTTGGCAAGTGCGTCGATGCGCCAGAAGGTGCAGATGTTGAAGGCGGTCTCGGGCTTGCCGAAATCGTCGGCCGCTTCGTAGCGGCGCATGTAGGGGCCGTCGCACAGCGACTTCTCCATCGCATCGACGGTGGAGATGAAGCGCGGGTCGCGCGCATCGATCAGGCCCACCTCGGCCATCAGCAGGATGCTCGCGTCGAGCTCGTGCCCGCCGAAGCTCTCGGCAAAGGCCTGGCGCTCTTCGCACCACGACTTGGCGAGGATCTCTTCCTTCATGCGCGCGGCGTGGCCGTGCCAGTAGGCGGCGCGGTCGGGCAACTCCAGCGCGCGGGCGATCTTGGAGAGCCGGTCGCAGGCGGCCCAGCTCATCAGCGCCGAACTGGTGTGCACGCGGGCGCGCGTGCGCAGCTCCCACATGCCGGCATCGGGCGTGCCGTAGACGCTCACCGCGCGCTCGCCGACCGCCTCGAGGTGCGGGAACTCGGCCACGCCCGCGCGGGCGAGCAGCCGGTGGTCGTGGAAGGCCTGCGCCGCGCCGAGCACGATGTTGCCGTACACGTCGTGCTGGAAATGCTCCTGCGCCTGGTTGCCCACGCGCACCGGGCCCATGCCGCGGTAGCCCGGAAGACCTTCGACGAAAGACTCGGGCAGCTCGCGCTCCAGCCCGATGCCGTACAGCGGCTGGATGTGTTCGCCGTGCGAGCCGATCACCACGTTGGCCAGCCAGCGCAGGTAGTCCTCCATGGTGCCGACCTCGCTCAGCGAATTGAGCGCGCGCACCACGAAGAACGCATCGCGCAGCCAGCAGTAGCGGTAGTCCCAGTTGCGCTGGCTGCCCGGCGCCTCGGGGATGCTGGTGGTCATCGCGGCGACGATGGCGCCTGTGTCCTCGTACAGCGAGAGCTTGAGCGTGATGGCCGCGCGGATCACCGCGTCCTGGTACTCGAAGGGAATCGCCAGGCGCTTGCTCCAGGTGCGCCAGTAGGCGATGGTCTCCTGCTCGAACTTGCGCGCGGTGTCGGCAATGCCGTCCAGCAGCGTCTCGTCCACGCCGAACATGAAGTTGTACTCGCGCGAGATCACGAAGGGCTGGCGCGCGAGGATGTGCGAGATCGAGGCGTCGGTGTTCAACCGCAGCGTGACATCGGGGCCGACATAGCGGATGTGGTTGCTGCCGCGCGTCACCTCGATGGGCTCCGAGGCGCCCCACTGGAAGCGTGGGTCGAGCGACACGCGGATGCGCGGCGCGCCGGCGATCGGCCGCACGCGGCGCACCATCATGAGCGGGCGGAAGTAGCGCGAGCGGCTGTAGAAGCGCGGCGCGAAGTCGGTGATCTCGATGCCCTGGCCAGCGCTGTCGAAGAGCTGCGTGCGCAGCACGGCCGTGTTCGGCTCGTACCACTGCTTGGCCTCGGCGAAGTCCTCGATGTCGATGCTCCAGGCGCCCGCGCCTTCGCCGGGATGCAGCAGCGCATTGAAGACCGGGTCGCCGTCGAAGCGCGGCAGGCAGCACCAGACCGCGCGGCCGCGTGCATCGATGAGCGCGCTGTAGGCGCAGTTGCCGATCACGCCGACGTTCAGCGATGGCTCGGCCGGCGGCGCGAAGCCGCGCGGGCCGGGTGCGGCGGCCGCCTGCACGTCGACCGGCGCGCGGTCGTCGGGGCCGGCAGCGTCGGGCAGCGCCTCGCCGGCGCGGTCCTCGGGCGCCTTGGACAGTTGTTCTTCGCTCATCCGGGGCTCCTCGGTTCTTCGGTTTTCTTTTGCGTGTTTTCTTCGGGCTGGGCGGCAGACTTCACCACCAGCATGTCGCGCGCCTGCACCAGCCATTCGTACACCGCGCGCGGCGATTCGAGCCGGTGCAGCGCCAGGCTCGGCCCCGAACCGACCTTGATCGCGATGCCGCCGCGCGGCTGCACGACCGCGAAGCCGCTCTCGTCGGTGGTGTCGTCGCCCGCAAAGACCGGGGTGCGGCCCGCGAAGGGCGCCTCGGTCATGAAGGCATCGATGGCAATGCCCTTGTTGACGCCCGCGGGCTTCACCTCGAAGACGAACTTGCCGTGCATGAGCTCGAGTGCCGGGCGGCCCTCGATGGCGCGCGACATCGCATCGCGGCACACGGCCTCCAGCTGCGGCGCGAGCCGATAGTGCAGGGCGATGGCGGCATGCTTGCGCTCCACCAGCAGGCCTTCGTGCACGCGTGCGAGTTCGTTGGCGATGTCCAGGATGGGCACGAGATCGGGTGCGTGCTGCTCCTGCATGTGGCCTTCGGCATCGCGGCGCTGCACGCCGTGCTCGCCGGCCGCGGGCAGCCGCAGCGGCGCGAGAAAGCGGTCGATCGAATCGATCTGGCGGCCCGACACCACGGCGAGCGCGCCGCCGAGCTGGTCGCGCAGGTCGCTCAGCAGGGCGACGAGCGCGGGAGGAATCTCGATGGCCTCGGGGGTGGGCGCAAGGCCGACCAGCGTGCCGTCGAAGTCGAGGAAAAGGGCGGCGTCCCGGCCCAGCGGAGGTGGCAACTGGTCGTTGCTGTCGGAGGACTTTGGCATTGGGAAAAACCATAACACGCGCTTTTGATGCCGCGTGTCGGCCAAAACCGGACGTGCTTCGCGGCGGGCGCCGCGACTTCCGGGACGCCGCTAGACGATGGCGTGCCCCAGTCCGGGCGCGAAATCGGCCAGCGCGCGCAGCAGCGTGGCCGCATTCACCGGCTTGAACAGCACCGGCACGCCGGAGGCGCGCACGCGCTGCAGCCGCTCGGGCGCGGTCTCGCCGGTGACCAGCACCAGCGGCACGTCGAGCCCGAAGCGGCGCTGCAGCCGCTGGCCGACGTCCAGGCCGTTGTCGCCGTTGGAGAGACGGTAGTCGCACAGCAGCAGCACGAAGGGCTCGGCCTGCGTTCCGGGCCGGCCGAGTGCGTCGATGGCCTCGGCCTCGTTGGCCGCCGTCTCCACAGCGATGCCGTGACCCTGCAGCAGCCCCGCCATGGCCTCGCGGATCTCGGCTTCGTCATCGATCAGGAGAACGCGGCCGTGCGCCGCCTGTGTGGCTTCTGCCGATTGCACTGGAGCCGGCCTTGCGGCCGGCGCGACCGCCTGCTGCCCGTGCTGCGGTGCAGGCGCGACCATCGGCAGCTGCAGGCGAAAGCGCGTGCCGCGGCCCATGCGCGAAGTCACCTGCACCGGATGGTCGAGCAGGCGCGACAGCCGCTCGACGATCGACAGGCCGATGCCCAGGCCCTGGGCGCGGTCGCGGCCCGGGTTCTGCACTTGGTAGTACTCCTCGAACACGCGGTCCTGCTGTTCGGGGGCGATGCCGATGCCGGTGTCCAGCACCTCGATCCACACCGCCCCGCCGCGCACGCGCGCCCGCACCGAGACGCCGCCGCGCGGGGTGTACTTCAGCGCGTTGTCCACGAGGTTCGAGAGCATGCGGTAGAGATGCTGGGGATCGCTCTGCACCCACAGGCCGCTCGCGCGCACCCGCAACTGCAGCGCACGCTGCTCCGCCTGCGCGGCGAACATGTGGTTGAGGGAGCGGAACAGCGCGTCCAGCGACACCGGCCGGAGGTCTGGCGTGACCACGCCCGCGTCCAGGCGCGACACGTCGAGCATGGTGTCGAGCGAATTGCCCAGCGCGTTCACCGCGCGCATGAGCCGCTGCGCATTGCGTTCGCCGTGGTGGTCGCGCAACTCGTTCTCCAGCGCGGCGCCGAACAGGGCGATGGCATGCAGCGGCTGGCGCAGGTCGTGGCTGGCGGTGGCGAGGAAGCGCGTCTTCTCGGCGCTCGCGCGCTCCGCGGCGGCGATTTGCACGCTCAGTTGCGCGGCCAGCGCCTCGTTCTCGAAGCGCAGGACCAGCGAATCGGTCAGGAGCTTGTGCTGCTGGCGGCCCACGCGCAGCGTGAACAGCAGGTAGCCGAGGCTGAACACCGCCAGGAACAGGTGCATCGCATCGCCCTGCCAGGCCAGCGCGGCGATCAGGCTGAGCATCATCGGCAGGGTGTAGCCGTAGAGCGCGGGCTTGAGCGGCCACAGCAGCTGCATGGCGCGGGCGCAGCTGCCGATGATGACGACGGTCAGCACCGAGGTGATGGCCAGGTCGTCGGCGGAGATGAAGAGCCACGGCGCGGTGGCCGTCGCCATGCTGACCAGCGTGACGGTGCGCGAATGGCGGCGCGCCCAGCGGGTGGTGTCCTCGAGCGGAAGGCCGGCATGCCAGCGCGGCATGAGGAAGAGGGCCAAGCCGAAGCTCAGGTGGGCGGCCATCCAGGCCAGGATCCACCACCGCGGGCGGTGCAGGTACATGACGATGCCGAGGGCGGCGCCCAGGCCGAAGTGGACCAGGATCGATGCGTTGTAGGCCGCGTACACCGAGGCCACGTGTTCCCGCAGCACGCGCAGATCGAGATCGCCCGGCAATGCCGGGCGCGTCGGCGGGGAGGGGTGTGACAGCGTCGGCTCGGTGGCATTCACCCGATCGATGCTATCGAGCCGATCCGCAGGGAGAAGTGCCAGAAGTCATGCCCGCCAAGCCCGCGAGAGGCGGATCGCGACTTTTCTTCAGGCTTCCAGCGATGCCGCCACGGCCTCGATGCGCGCCCGGTGGATGGCGTCGCCGATCTGCGGCCCGGTGGCGCCCGACTGCTGCGCCTTGCGCGCAACCACGTCGGTGGGCACGGCCGCGGCGATGGCCAGCACGGCGAGCAGGCGCTCCCGCTGCGGATAGGGCCTGTCCTCGAAGCCGAGCCGGCCGCGCGCATCGCACTCGCAGGCCAGCAGCACCTCGGCGAAACGCGCGGGCTTGCGGAAGGCGTCGCAGCGCTCCAAGAGGCGCACCAGCCGCGTTGCATCGAGCTCGCCGCTGCGGTGCACGTTGCCGTGCTCGCGCGCGACCACCTCGGCCAGCTCGCGGATATCGACCGGCACGCGCCAGCGGTCGCACACCGCGTGCAGTAGATCGACGCTGCGTTTCTCGTGGCCGATGTGGCGCGGCAGCACGTCGGCGGGCGTGGTGCCCTTGCCCAGGTCGTGCATCAGGCAGGCGAAGCGCACCGGCAAGGAGGCCGACAGCCGCGCGCTGGTGTCGACGACCATCATCAGGTGCACGCCGGTGTCGATCTCGGGGTGATGCGCCTCGGGCTGCGGCACGCCCCAGAGCCGGTCGACTTCGGGCAGCAGCACGGCGAGCGCGCCGCATTCGCGCAGCACCTCGAACATGCGGGAGGGCCGCGTCTCCATGAGGCCGCGCGCGAGCTCCTGCCAGACGCGCTCGGGCACCAGCGCATCGGCCTCGCCGGCGCGGACCATTTCGCGCATCAATTCCATGGTTTCGGGGGCGACCGAGAAATCGTCGAAGCGGGCGGCAAAGCGCGCCACGCGCAGGATGCGCACCGGGTCTTCGCGGAACGCGTCGGTCACGTGGCGCAGCACCTTGCCCTGCAGGTCGCGCTGGCCGTGGAACGGGTCGGCCAGTTTTTCGGGGTCAGGTTCGAATTGGCCATCGGCGCTCACCAGCTCGGCGGGCAGCGCGATGGCGTTGATGGTCAGGTCGCGGCGGGCGAGGTCTTGCTCCAGCGTGACGTCGGGCGCGGTGTGGATGGTGAAGCCGCGGTAGCCGGGCGCGCTCTTGCGCTCGGTGCGGGCGAGGGCGTATTCCTCGCGCGTCTCCGGATGCAGGAACACCGGAAAGTCGCGCCCCACGGGCAGGTAGCCGCGCCGGGTCATGTCCTGGGGCGTGGCGCCGACGACCAGCCAGTCGTGGTCGGAAACCGGCCGGCCGAGCAGCCGGTCGCGAAGGGCGCCGCCGACGAGAAAGATTTTCATGGCCGCAGTGTAGGGATGGGGAGACGAAGAATGAGGCGGGAATGAGACGGACATGAGAGATAGGGATACCCCGCACCCGCTAAATAGAACGAGCGTTCGATAATCCGAATTGCAAACTGAACGACCGTTCGTTTATTTGCCTGAATGCAGCGTCGACCATGGGCAGGCACCGCGTTCACCGGGATTTTTCAACCAAAGGAGCATTCACATCATGAAGAAAACAACGTTTGCGCTGGCGGCTCTGGGTGCCTTGGCGTCCGGCAGTGCGTTTGCGCAAAACGCCGGCGACTGGGTCGCAGGGGCAGGCTGGTTCCACCTCGCGCCGCAGGACTCGAGCAAGCCGCTCACGGTGACGGCGCCGGTGCAGAGCGTGCTCCAGGGCTCGGGTGCCAGCGTCAAGGATTCGGACACGCTGGGCCTGAGCCTCGCCTACTTCATCGACAGCCACTGGGCTGTGGAAGGCGTGCTGGGCGTTCCGCCGAAGTTCAAGCTCGAGGGCAAGGGCACGCTCGCCCGCGTGGGCGAACTGGGCGAGGCCCGCCAATGGAGCCCCACGGTCCTGGTGAAGTACAACTTCAACGAAGGCAACGACGCCTTCCGTCCGTTCGTGGGTCTCGGCGCCACCTACGTCTGGTACAGCGACGTGAAGCTGACCTCGAACCTGCAGGGCGCGCTGGCCAGCCAGTTCCGCCAGTCGCCGTACTCGGTGAACACCACTGCCAAGCTCGACAGCTCGTTCGCGCCCGTGCTCAACGCCGGTATCGCCTACCAGTTCGACAAGCACTGGGGCATCTCGTTCTCGGTGTCGTACATCCCGCTGAAGACCAAGGCCAAGCTGACGACCACCTCGATCACCGGCCTGCCGGTCGCCCGCAGCGAAGCGAGCCTGAAGCTGAACCCGATCGTCACCTTCCTGTCGGCAACGTACCGGTTCTGACCGGTCGCCGGCACCTGCTCCGAAAGCCTTACCGCCCCGTGCGGTAGGGCTCTTCGAACTGCAGGAAGTCTTTTTCCGCCAGCGCTTCGTCGATCCAGGCCTTGATGCCCGGCAGCGCCTGCACGTGTTCGATGTAGGCCGTGATGGCCGGCGGCACCGGCAACCCGTAGGTCTTGAGGCGCGTGCCGATGGGCGCGAAGTAGGCATCGGCGATGGTGAACTCACCGAACAGCAACGGGCCGCCATGGGTGCCGAGCAGGTCGCTCCACATCTGCACGATGCGGTCGAGATCGCTGCGCACCTCGGGCTGTTCCTTGAGCAGCTTCGCGCCGACTTCGGGCAGCGACGCCTCGATGTTCATGCCGCAATGGCCGCGCAGGCCGCCGAAACCCGAATGCATCTCGGCGCAGATGCTGCGCGCACGCGCGCGGTCGGCCGCGGCCTTGGGCCACAGCTGCTTTTCGGGAAAGGTCTCGGCCAGGTATTCGGCGATGGCCAGCGTGTCCCAGACCACGAGGTCGCCGTCGACCAGCACCGGCACCTTCGCCACCGGGTTCAGCGCCGCGATGGTGTGCTTGAACTGCGACTCCGCCTCGAACGAATCGAAGCGCACCATCACTTCGTCGAAGGCAATGCCCGCCTGCTTCATGAGCACCCAGGGGCGCATGGACCACGACGAGTAGTTCTTGTTGCCGATGTAGAGCTTGCGCATCAGGGGTTCCTCCGGTTGGGTTCGGTTCAAAGCAAAGCCTTCGATGCTAGCCGCGCGTTGCGCGGCGATTGATGCCGAACGCGGCGCGAATTGATGTCAGCGGTCGCGGGGCTTGTCGTCCGGCGAGGCGATCACGCGCGGCGATCCCTGTGCGCCGTCCTTGGCGACGGTGCGCTCGAGCAGGCCCACCAGCCGCGGCACCAGCGACAGCACCGCCAGCGCCAGCAATGCGCTCAGCACCGCGGTCGCTTCACGGCCAAGCCCGCAGGCCATGCCGATGGCCGCCGTCATCCAGAGCCCCGCAGCGGTGGTGAGGCCCTGCACATGCGATTCGTCCCTGCCCTGCTTGAGGATGGTGCCGGCGCACAAGAAGCCCACGCCAGCCACCAGCCCCTGGATCACCCGGCTCATGTCGGCCGGCACGATGCCGGTCTGCTGCGGGATCAGCACGAACATCGCCGAGCCGATCGCCACCAGCATGTGCGTGCGCACGCCGGCCGCCTTGCCCTGCTGCTCGCGCTCGAAGCCGAGCACGAAGCCCAGCGCAGCCGCGAGCGTGAGGCGAAGGACGATGCGCGTGAGCTGCGCGACATCCGCCACGTCCGAGAACTCGGAGGCGATGGTGTCGAGGACCTCGTCGCGCCAGCTCATCTCAGGCCTCCCGCCGGGCCGCCCCAAGGGAGGCCTGCGCCCCCTCGGGGGGCAGCGAATACACGAAGTGATGAGCGTGGGGGCTCATTTTTCAGGGGAGGTCCTTGTTGGGCTCGGGTTCCGAGGCGTCGCGCGGGCCGATGCGGCCCAGCCGTTCCTTCAGCGACTGCGGCCGGCCGCTGATGATCGCCGCGTAGTTGGTGGTGTTGGCCAGCACCTTCTTCACGTAGTCGCGGGTTTCGGTGAAGGGCACGTTCTCGGCCCAGATCGCGGCGTCGAGCACCGGCCCGTTGCGCCAGTTGCGCGGCCGGCCCGGGCCGGCGTTGTAGGCGGCGGCAGCCAGTGCCATCGAGCCATCGAAATCGTCGAGCGCCAGCTTCAGGTAGTTGGTGCCGATGGTGATGTTGGTCTCGCGGTCGTTGATCTGGCCGGGCGTGAAGTCGGTCATGCCGATCTTGCGGGCCGTCCAGCGCGCGGTGGCGGGCATGACCTGCATCAGGCCCGAGGCGCCGACGCCCGAGCGGGCGTCCATGATGAAGCGGCTTTCCTGGCGGATCAGGCCGTAGACGTAGGCCGGGTCCAGGCCGATGTCCTGGCTCTTGCGCAGCACCGTGTCGTGGAAGGGCATCGGGAAGCGCTGCTCCACGTCGATCGCGCCCTTGGTGCGCTCGCTGGTGTTGATGCAGCGGTCCCACACCTCGCGCTGGCAGGCGAAGTCGGCCGCGGCCAGCAGGGCGCGGTCGTCCATGCCGCCCTTGTCGTGCAGGTTGGTGGCGTAGTTCCACTCGCGCGTGCCTTCGGAGCGAAGGCCGATCGCGATCGCGTAGAGGCCGCGGTTGAGCGCGAGGTTGCTGCGCGCAGCGGCTTTTTCCTCGGGCGTGAGCGGCGCTGGGCGGGTGGCGGCGACGACGCGCTGGCCCAATTCTTCGAGCGCGAGCATTTCGTAGAAGCCGCGCGTGCCGGCGATGCTAGTGTAGAGTTCGCGGGCCTGGGCGCGGCGCTCGTCGCTGCGTTCGGTGGCGAGCGCGCGGGCCTTCCAGTAGACCCAGGTGGGGTCGAGCTGGGCGGTTTCGCTCATCGCGTTGATGGCGGGCGCGACGTCCTTCCACTGGCCGGCGCGCAGCGCGGCGCGCACGCGCCAGCCGAGCATGTCGTCCGACAGGTCGCTGTTCTTGGTGACGTTGCCGAAATAGCCCACGGCCTGCGGAGAGAGCTTGTTGGCCGATGCGCGGCCGATGGCGCCCCAGAGCCAGTTGCGTTCTTCGGCCGAGAGCATCGGGCCCCATTTGCTGTCGAGCTGCGAGGCGGCCATGTCGGGATCGGCAATGGCGACCTTGATGAGCGCGAGCACCACCAGCTCCTTGCGCGACTTGGCGGCCACGAAGGCGCGGCCGGTCAGGAACTTGGCCGAGCTGGCGTTGAGCTCCTCGAAGAGCGGCAGCGCATCGGGCGCGGCGATGGTGACGGCGCCGCGCGCGGCCTGCGGGCGGTTGGCCTCGATGGCCAGGCGCGCCTTCTTCCAGGCGTCGTTGGGCGACATCAGGCGGGAGGCGACCATGCGGTCGGCGGCGGTGAGGCAGCCGTCGTCGGCTTCCTTCTGGCTGAACCAGTTGCGGCGCACCTCGTCGGCCTGGGCCTGCGTGGCGGTGCCCGAGCGCAGTGTGTCGACCAGCACCGCATAGCAGCGCACCTGCGCGTCGTCGCCCATGCGGTAGCCGGCCACGTTGGCGGCAAAGCCGTCCCAGTCGCGGCGCTGGCCGAGCAGCAGCAGCCAGTCGTTGCGCAGGCGGTCTTCCTGGTAAGTGCCGGGGTAGCGGGCGTAGAAGTCCTGCACTTCGTTGGGCGCGGCTTCCTGCAGGCGGGCCTTCAATTCCCAGTAGGCGGCCCAGGGTTCGAGCGCGTGGCCGCGGGCTTGCGGCAGGAGGGCGGTGAGGCGGGCCTTGTCGCCGCGCTGGAAGGCCTGCTTCATCTGCACCAGCACGTCGTCGTTGGTGTTGGTCTGTGCGCTGGCGGGGGGGTGAAAGAGCAGTGCGGCGGCAGTCAGGACGAGGGAAAAAGCAACGGCTGGCGTTGCGTTGCGCGGGCGGCTGCGCATGGATGCCAAAATGCTTGGGAACTGCATCGGGGGATTATGGACAAGTCAAAGGGTGCCGACACTTCGGCGACGGCGAGTTTTCTGAAGGATCAGTTGCGCAAGGCATTGATCGAACAACGCCTGGCCATGCCGGATCGGCTGACACGCGCCGACCTGCTGCAGCGCGTCATGCGCATCTGGCTGGTCGGCCGGCCCGACACCGTGATCGGCGCCTACTGGCCGATCAAGGGCGAGTTCGATCCGCTGCCCGCACTGCACCGCTGGAAGGAAGACGGCGAGCTCATGGAAGAAACCCAGCGTCGCCGCATCGGACTGCCCGTGATCGACAAGGTTCACAAGACCCTGACCTTCCATGCCTGGTACCCCGGCTGCCAGATGGAAGAAGACGCCTACGGCATTCCCAAGCCCAAGGACACCGAGCTGATCGTGCCGACCCTGCTGTTCGTGCCCTGCGTGGGCTACAGCGCGGGCGGCTACCGGCTGGGCTACGGCGGCGGCTTCTACGACCGCACGCTGGCGGCGCTGGAGCCGCGGCCGTTCACGGTGGGGCTCGGCTTCACTCACGGCTTTCTCGACGACTTCGAGCCAGAAGCCCACGACCTGCCTCTGGACGCCATCCTGAACGACAACGGCGTCGTCTGGCCGACGTCTTGAGCCCCCCGGCTTTTCACTTCGTGTAACTCCACCCCCCGAGGGGGAGGCGCGGCCCGCCTTGGGGCGGCCCGGCGGCGGCCGCATCCCCGTTCAGTCGATGTCGTCGATGGTGTCCGGATCGGGCACCTCGCCAATGGTCTCGCGCGTGGTGCCGGCCTGCAGCAGCAGCCAGTCCCAGAAGGCCTTGATCTCGGGCCGCAGCGCGTTGCGCGGGCCGGCGATGAGCCAGTAGGACATCGGTGAATCCATGCGGTGCCGCGGCAGCACCTCGACCAGGTCGCCATTGGCCAGGCTCTCGGCGATCAGCGAACTGCGCGCCAGCACCACGCCCTGGCCGGTGAGCGCCGCCTGCACCATCTGGTAGGCGTAGTTGAAATAGAGCCAGCGCTTGGGCTGCGCGCGCTCCAGGCCGTTCACTTCGAACCAGCGCCGCCACGTCAGCCATTCCAGGTGCGTGCGGTGCGCGTCGCCGGCCTCGATCAGCGTGAAACGGGTGATGTCTTCCGGCGTCTTGATCGGCGGGCTGCTCTTGATGAGCCAGGGGCTCGCCACCGGCGTCAGGTTTTCGCCGAACAGGCGCACGGCGGTCGGCGGCATGACCTCGCGCGGACCGT
The DNA here is from genome assembly GCF_017161115.1 of Variovorax sp. RKNM96. Taxonomy (GTDB): domain Bacteria; phylum Pseudomonadota; class Gammaproteobacteria; order Burkholderiales; family Burkholderiaceae_C; genus Variovorax. The sequence continues at coordinate 1,157,403 of NZ_CP046508.1, forward strand.
AGCGCAGGGCGATGTCCACGTCGGCCACTTCGAGGTCCACCGCCACGTCGCTGGCGTCGATGCGGATGTCGATCTCGGGGTTGTCGCGCTGGAAGGCCTCCAGCCGCGGAATCAGCCACATCGAGGCGAACGACGCAAAGGTGGTGAGCGACACGCTCTTGCGCCCCGCGCTCTGGCGGATCTGGCGCACCGCCATGTCGATGCGCGGCAGCGACTGCTGCACCGCGAGCAGCAGCTGCGCGCCCGCGCTGGTCAGCTCCACCGCCCGGGTGTGGCGCAGGAACAGCGACACGCCCACTTCCTCTTCCAGCGACTGGATCTGGCGGCTGACCGCCGACTGGGTCAGCGCCATCTCCTCTGCCGCGGCGCGGAAGTTCAGGTGCCGGGCGACGGCTTCGAATGCGCGCAGGTGCCCGGCGGAGATCGGGCGGGAGCGCAGGTGGGTTTGCGAATGTTGCATGAAGGGGGCTTCCGGTGGCGGGCCGGCGGTCGGGTCGATTGATGCGAAACCAGCATCAGTAGGCTACTTCGTTTTCATTGGACCCACAACGCCACAGAAACGATCATTCATTCCCGAACTGCGCCATTGACTCCGTCCTGTCAATCGCACTTCGGCAAGCCCAAGGAGTTTCATCATGTCCACCGCTGTCTGCACCACCGAATCGCTCGCTTCCCTGTCCATTCCCGCCCGTACCGCTGTCGCCGTGCCCCCGGCCGTGCGCCGCGGCGCCTGGCAGATCGCCCCCGGCGAGGCGATGAGCCTGAAGGCGCGTGCGGCCAGCGTCCTGCGCGTCAAGCAGGGCCGGGTGTGGATCACGCCCGACGCCACGCTGGCCAACCCCAGCGAAGACCTGGTGCTCGCACCGGGCGAATCGATGACGGTGGCCGCCGGCCAGCGCATCGTCATGGAAGCATGGGATGGCTACGGCGCCACCTACACATGGGATCAGGCCTGAACGGTCACAGGTTCCCATGGGCGCACAAAGGCGGCTTCGGCCGCCTTTTTCTTTTTTCAGCTGCTGATGTCGAAGCTGGGGCGCAGCGCCAGGAAGTGCTTGAGGGCGGTTTCCCCTTCCAGGGCGTGCACGCCGGCCATCAGGTCGGGGCCTTCGCTCTCGGCCAGGCCCATGCCGAAGCCGCTGTAGCGGCGGGACTCCAGCGGACCCTGGTGAACCACCCGCACATCGACGTGCCGGGGGTCCTGTTCGATACGCCGCATCAATGCTTCCACCGCATCGCGCGGGCCTTCCAGGTGCTGGCAGAAGCGCATGCCGTCGAACACCAGCAGGCCGGTGATGTTCCGCTGGGCGTTGCGCGCCCGTGCCTGGCCGACGATGGCGCCCACGGCGGTGGCCGGCAGGTCCTGAGCGAGCTCGCTGCAGTAAAAGATTTCGTAGAGCGGTTGGTCTTCTGTCATGCGTCTTGGGAGAAAAACGCTGCGGAGTCTAGAGACCGGCGACCCGCCGCGAAATGTAAAAAGACACAGACAAAACGCCTATAGTGCCGCGTGAGATTCGATGACCATCCCGTTGCGGCTTCCCCTCCCCAGGGCCTCAATCCCTGCGACGACTGCGCATTGCGCCGGCTCGAGGCTTTCCTGCCCGCATCGGCCGAAGAGCTCAAGACCATCCAGTCGTTTCGTGTCGGCGCGCGGCGCGTCGAGGCCGGCAGCTCGATCGTCGAGGAGCACCGCCCCAGCCCGCAGCTCTTCACGCTCTACGCGGGATGGGCCTTCCGCTACAAGACGCTGAGCGACGGCCGGCGGCAGATCCTGAGCTTTCTGCTGCCCGGTGACTTCATCGGCCTGCAGGACGAGTTTGCCGAAGGCCAGACACACGGCGTCGAGGCGGTGACCGACGTCACGTTGTGTGCCTTCTCGCGCGACCGCCTGTGGCCGCTCTTCCATGCCCAGCCCAAGCTCGGCTACGACATCACCTGGCTCGCAGCGCGCGAGGAAAAGATGGTGGACGACAACCTCGTCACCACCGGCCGGCGCAATGCGGGCGAGCGCGTGGCGATGCTGCTCATGCACCTGTACCGCCGCGCCGAGCGCGTGGGCATGGTGCGCGACGGCTGGGCGGAGTTTCCGTTCAACCAGCAGCACATCGCCGATGCGCTGGGGCTCTCGCTGGTGCACACCAACAAGACGCTGCGCCGGCTGCAGCGCCTGGGGCTTTACAAGCTCGATGCGGGTTGGCTCCGCATTCTGGAGCCGCATGCGCTGGAGACGCTGGGCGATTACTTCGAGCGGCCCCTGCGGCCCGTTCCCCTGATCTGAAGGCCTGGAGGCGAGCGCGCCGCGGCCTCAGCGCGCGGCCACCAACTGGCGCAGGTCGCTCTGGTAGGCCTGCAGCCGGCGCACCGCCTGTTCGCGCTGGCTGGCACTGGTGCCGTTGTGCAGGGCCGCAAGGTTGCGGCAGCCTTCTTCCAGCAGCGCCTGCTGCTGGTCGCGCCAGGGCCCGGGTGGCGGCTCGGCGATGCGCAACAGGTAGGCGTGCAGCGCCGAACGCGCCTCGGCCGGCGACGGCTTCTTGGTGGCGAATTCGCGCAGCATGACCAAGGCCTCCTGCTGGCGCTTGCGGCGCTCGGCGTCCGCGAGCTGCGGGTTGAAGACCGACTGCGCCACCTGTTGCTTGAGCAGGTCGCGCTGCTCGGCGGTCAGCCGGCCGTAGAAGTCTTCCATGCGGTCGAGGAACTGGTCGTAGCGCTTTTCCTGCACCTGCGCCGGCGTGCGGTCGAGCCAGTCCTTGCGGTATTCGTTGTTGAGCTTGGCGTACTTGCGTTCGAGCTGCTGCAACTGCGATTCGCTCAGGGACAGCGCGAGGTCGGTGGTGGCCGGCTCGGCGCGCTCGGTCACGGCGAGCAGGCGCTCGCGAATGCTGTCGGCAAAGCCGCAGGCCTGCGCCGGCGTCACCTCGCCCGGCGCCAGGCTTTGGGCCTCCTGCAGCAGGGTAATGACCTTGGGCAGCTCGTTCTGCCGGTGCCACGCCAGCAGCTGGGCGAGTTCGTCGCGCACCTTGGGCGACTGCGTGCTGTCGAAATCGAAGTAGCCGTCGAGCCACCAGTAGCTCACCTCGGGCAGGTTGTTGTAGGCCAGCCGGATCGCACTGCAAGCCCCCAGCGCGGTAACGAAAAGCAGCACGCCGATAATCCGCGCCAGTTCAGCGCAACGAATCCGGGTAAAAAAGAGCATGAATCAGACTCCGCAGCAGCAAGACATCCAGGGGCCGATCGACGTGGTGATCATGGCGGCCGGCAAAGGCACGCGCATGAAAAGCAGGCTGCCCAAAGTGTTGCATCGTTTGGGCGGCCGCGCACTGATCGCGCATGTCGCCGACACCGCCGCGCGCATCGGCGCCCGCCACGTGGTGGTCGTGACCGGCCACGGCGCGGCCGAGGTCGAGACCGCCATGGCCGGCGCCGTGGGCGGTGCCACGCCACGCTTTGCGCGCCAGGAGCCTCAACTAGGCACCGGCCACGCGGTCCAACAGGCGACACCGCTGCTGCCGGACGACGGCACGGTGGTCGTGCTCTCGGGGGACGTGCCGCTCATCGGCGAAGAAACGCTGCGGGCGCTGGTCGCGGCCAGCGCGGGCGAGCGCCTTGCGCTGCTGACCATCGAATTCGACGACCCGAGCGGTTACGGCCGCGTGATCCGCGGCGCAGCCGGCGGGGCGGTGACCGCCGTCGTCGAGCACAAGGACGCCAACGAGGCGCAGCGCGCGGTGCGCGAGATCTACAGCGGCGTGATGGCCGTGCCCGCGCGCCTGCTCAAGGGCTGGCTCGCGCGCCTGGACAACCGCAACGCGCAGAACGAGTACTACCTGACGGACGTCGTGAAGCTCGCCGCGGCCGACGGCGTGCCCGTGGTGGCGCACATCACCACCGATGCGCTGCAGGTGGCGGGCATCAACAGCCCGGTGCAGCTCGCAGCGCTCGAGCGCGCCTGGCAACTGCGCCAGGCGAATGCGCTGATGGAGCAGGGCGTGCGCCTGGCCGACCCGGCGCGTTTCGACCTGCGCGGCACGCTGGCATGCGGGGCCGATGTCGAGATCGACGTCAACTGCGTGTTCGAAGGCCGGGTGTCGCTGGGCGAAGGCGTGCGCATTGGCGCGAATTGCGTGATCGCCAACGCGCGCATCGAGGCTGGCGCGGTGATCCATCCGTTCACCCATATCGACGGCGAGAAGGCCGGCGTGACGGTGGGCGAGCGGGCGCTGATCGGCCCGTTCGCTCGCCTGCGCCCCGGCGCGCAACTCGGCACCGAGGTGCACATCGGCAATTTCGTCGAGGTGAAGAACTCGACGCTCGCGGCCGGCGCCAAGGCCAATCACCTGGCCTACCTGGGCGATGCCACGGTGGGCGAGCGGGTCAACTACGGTGCGGGCAGCATCACCGCCAACTACGACGGCGCCAACAAGCACCGCACGGTGATCGAGGCCGACGTGCACATCGGCAGCAACTGCGTGCTGGTGGCGCCGGTCACCATCGGCGCGGGCGGCACTGTCGGGGGCGGGTCGACTATCAACAAGTCGACCGAGCCCGGCGCGCTGACCGTGGCGCGCAGCAAGCCGGTGAGTTTCCCCAACTGGAAGCGACCGCAGAAAAAACCGAAGGCCTGAGAAGGTTTTAGCCGAGCGGAACCGCGGGCTCGAACTTGGCGCGCTTGAGGCTGAAGAAGGCCTTCACGTTGCGCACATTGGCGTCGGCGGTGAACAGGCGCTGAGTCAGCGCCCCGTAGTCCGGCATGTCGCGCGCCGCGACCACGAGCACGAAGTCGGGGCCGGGCGAGACGCGCCAGCACTGCTGCACCGCGTTGTCGGCGATCACGCGGGTTTCGAAGGCGTCGAGCGCGGCGGCGTCCTGCCGGTCCAGCGAAATCTCGACCACCGCCTGCAATCCGTGGCCCAGCACCGTGGCCAGCCGGTCGGGCGAGAGCAGCGCGATCTGGCGCTCGATGAGGCCTTCGTCCTTCAGCCGCTGCACGCGTCGCAGGCACGTGGGTGGGGAGATGCCCACGTCGGCGGCCAGCCGCTGGTTGGTCTGCGACGCATCGCGCTGCAGCGCATCGAGCAGCCGGAGGTCCATTGCATCGAGGGAAATTGATTCCATATATTTGGAAATTATGGAATAAAAATCCAAATCAGAGAATCGATGAAATAAAAATCCGAAATTGAAGAAATTTCGAGAGCATATTTTCTTGAAGCCTTTCTACCATCAGGCCTCCTCTCATCCAAAGGCAACTCACCATGTGCGGCATCGTCGGGGCAGCGTCCCATCGCAACATCGTTCCGGTCCTCGTCCAGGGCCTCCAGCGGCTCGAGTACCGCGGCTATGACTCCTGCGGCGTCGCGGTGCATGCGGGCGGCCTCACACGGGCGCGCACCACCTCGCGCGTGGCGGACCTCGTCACGCAGGTGCGCGAGGACAAGGTCGAGGGCCTGACCGGCATCGCCCACACGCGCTGGGCCACGCATGGCGCGCCGGTGGTGCACAACGCGCATCCGCACTTCAGCCACGGTCCCGGCGCCGACGCGCAGGGCGCGCGCGCCGGCCGCATCGCGCTGGTGCACAACGGCATCATCGAAAACCACGAACCGCTGCGCGCCGCGCTCGAGGCCAAGGGCTACGTGTTCGAGAGCCAGACCGACACCGAGGTCATCGCCCACCTGGTCGACAGCCTCTACGACGGCGACCTGTTCGAGGCCGTGAAGGCCGCGGTGCTGCAACTGCACGGCGCCTACGCCATCGCGGTGATCTGCCGCGACGAGCCGCAGCGCGTGGTCGGCGCGCGCGCCGGCTCGCCGCTGATCCTGGGCGCGGGCAAGGAAGGCGGCGAGAACTTCCTCGCGAGCGATGCCATGGCACTGGCGGGCGTGACCGACCAGATCATCTATCTCGAAGAAGGCGACGTGGTCGACGTGCAGCCGGGCAAGTACTGGATCGTCGACAAGAACCACAAGCCGGTGACCCGGCAGGTGCGCACCGTGCAGGCCCACAGCGGCGCGGCCGAGCTCGGCCCGTACCGCCACTACATGCAGAAGGAAATCTTCGAGCAGCCGCGCGCCATCGGCGACACGCTCGAAGGCGTGGCGGGCATCGTGCCCGAGCTGTTCGACGGCATCGGGCAGGACGGCGCCACGGGCGCGAGCGCGCACCGCGTCTTCAAGGACATCGACAAGATCCTGATCCTCGCCTGCGGCACCAGCTACTACAGCGGCTGCACCGCCAAGTACTGGCTCGAAAGCATCGCGAAGATCTCCACGCAGGTCGAGATCGCGAGCGAATACCGCTATCGCGACTCGGTGCCCGACCCGAAGACGCTGGTGGTCACCATCAGCCAGTCGGGCGAGACGGCCGACACGCTCGCCGCGCTCAAGCACGCCCGCTCGCTCGGCATGGAGCAGACGCTGACGATCTGCAATGTCGCCACCAGCGCGATGGTGCGCGAGTGCAAGCTGGCGTACATCACGCGTGCGGGTGTCGAGATCGGCGTGGCGTCGACCAAGGCCTTCACCACGCAGCTGGCGGGCCTCTTCCTGCTGACGCTGGCCATCGCGCAGACCAAGGGGCATCTGAGCGAAGCCGACGAGGCGCGCTACCTGAAGGAAATGCGCCACCTGCCGGTCGCGCTGCAGTCGGTGCTCGCGCTGGAGCCGCAGATCATCGGCTGGGCCGAGGACTTCGCGCGCAAGGACAACGCGCTGTTCCTCGGTCGCGGGCTGCACTACCCGATCGCACTCGAAGGCGCGCTCAAGCTCAAGGAAGTGACCTACATCCACGCCGAGGCGTATGCGGCCGGCGAACTCAAGCACGGCCCGCTCGCACTGGTCACGAGCGAGATGCCGGTGGTCGCGGTCGCGCCGAACGACGCGCTGCTCGAGAAGCTCAAGAGCAACCTGCAGGAAGTGCGCGCGCGCGGCGGTGTTCTCTATGTGCTGGCCGATGGCGACACGAAGATCAAGAGCGGCGAAGGGCTGCATGTGATCCGCATGCCGGAGCACTACGGACAACTGTCGCCGCTGCTGCATGTGGTGCCGCTGCAGTTGCTGGCGTATCACACGGCATGCGCGCGCGGGACCGATGTGGACAAGCCGCGGAATCTGGCGAAGAGCGTGACGGTGGAGTGAGGCCGTCGAGGGCGGCCGAATCGTTCGGGTCGCCGGGTCGAAAAGAGGTGGGAAAGTGCACGGTCAGCCGGTGCACAGGTTCAGGGCAAATACTCTCCATCCAACGTCCGGGGACCTGCATATCCTCGGCTTTTCTTAAGCTATCCTCTCGCACCCGACACGCGTAGCGATTTTTTACACACCCAAGGGGCTGACGCGTGCCCGAGCGAAGGGGGAGAGACAGAGATGCGCTTGATCTTCATCGAACTGCTGATAGCCCTGGTGCTGCTGCCATTGAGCGGCCTCTTCTGGTGGTGGGCCTTCGGCATGGGTGGCTGGGCGCTCGTCGGCTTTCTCGTTCTTGTCGGCATCACCCTGTTCCTGGTACTGCGCGGCGTTCGCGCCACCAAGGACAAGCTGGGCCAGCCCGGCGACGACCAGGAGCAGTAAGTCTCCTTTCGGCCCACCGGCCCGCATCGATCATTGGCCTCCTCGCGGAGGCCTTTTTCATTTAATGGCCGTCCCGCGCCCGCAGGACCGAATTTCCCGATAACTCTTATCGTGGAAATCGTATATCCATATTCGGCCTGAATTCTTTTTTCTCATCCATTCTGCCAATTGAATGATTAGGCCGGATTTGCATGACCGGGATGCGAAAGATCCATGGCATCTGGATGACTTAAATTGAAAAACAATGCAAAAGTTTTAGCCGAAGAATGAATATGAAATTATTCATTTAACTTTGTGAACAATAGTTGCACGATCTTGGTGCCGCTCGCGCCTGTGGCGAGCCGAATTCCAAGTAAATCGAAAAACCTACAGCCATCTGAATCGGGGCGCGGATCACCGTTGCGGTGCCTGTTTGCGGGCAGCCGCATGCCCGGTTGAAGGGCATCGCCGTCGTTCTTCACTCGGGCAATCCTCCTACACTGCACGAAAACACAAACGCTTACAAAAGGCCGTGCAATATCAAAAACCCTCGAAAATCCGATTCCGTGGCACATACGCCACGATCTCCCCGCTGGGCGGGGTAATTAATAAGTCGCCATTTCAATCGCAAAAATGGCGTTCCGGAATGCTGTTCCAGTGCGCGTTTTCCCAATGAAAACAGTGTTCCAGAGAGTGCGATGGGAGATACCCATGCATTGCACAGGGTTGCACCACGAATAGACACGTTTCTTTCGCCTGTGCGACCAAAAAATAGGTCTTCGGGCGCGGCGACAATTCAGTTTTCGACCCGTGCACCGATAAATCACGGATTCGCTTTGCGGTGCACCGCGATCAAAAGGTCCGTCCGACCCGAGCGGGCTCGACCTTTGCATATGCACCGCAGTTGAAAGAAAAACCAGTTTTGCAATGGAGATCAATTTGACACGCTACGTGTACCTGATGGGGTGGAGCGCTGCCCTGGCCGGCGCGATGTTGCTCCAGGGCTGTGCGCCGGGCTTCGGCAACATGGCGGCTTCCGAGCCCGACCTCGGCCCGGCACCGGCCCTGTCCGCCGACGGCTCGCCCGAAGGCGCGCTCACGCCGATTTCGCCGGCGCTCATCCGGGCGATGGCCGATGCCCAGTCGACCGCGGTGCCGGCCGACGTGAAGGCGCTGTTCGGCGAGGCCGCCGCGTACACCATCGGGCCGGGCGACGTCGTGGGCGTGATCGTCTACGACCACCCGGAGCTGCTGCCGAACGCCGGCGCCGTCATCACCCAGCAGGTCGACCCGACCGGCATCAGCGTGGCGCCGGGCTTCATCGTCGGCGCCAACGGGGAGATCAGCTTTCCGTACATCGGCCGCGTCAAGATGCAGGGCCTCACCGAGATCGAGGCCTCCGACCTCATCGCCAAGCGCATCGCGCGCTACATCAAGGAGCCGCAGGTCACGGTGCGCATCCAGTCCTTCAGAAGCCGCCGCGCTTTCGTCGAAGGCGAGGTGCGCACGCCGGGGCTGCAGATCTTCACCGACGTGCCGATGACGCTGGCCGAAGCGCTCAACCGCGCCGGCGGCATCACCGCCAACGGCGACCGCTCGTTCGTCACGCTCACGCGCGGCGACCGCACCACGCTCATCGACCTCACCCGCCTGCAGGACCTGGGCAGCGGCGCCGGCAGCATTCCGCTGCAGAACGGCGACGTGGTGCTGGTGCGCAACCGCGACGAGAACAAGGTGGTGGTGATGGGCGAGGTGCTGCGCCCCTCGGCGCTGCTCATGCACAACGGGCGCCTGAGCCTGAACGAGGCGCTCGGCGAAGCCGGCAGCGCGAGCCTGGGCACCGCGAACACGGGGCAGATCTACGTCGTGCGCAACACCGCCAAGGGCACGCCGGCCGTGTTCCACCTGAACGCGAAGAACCCCGCCGCGCTCGCGCTGGCCGACCGCTTTCCGCTGCAGCCGCGCGACGTCGTCTACATCGACTCGGTGCCGCTCGTGAGCTGGAACCGCGTGGCCAGCCTGATCCTGCCGGCCGCCCAGGTGCTGGACATCGGCGACCGCGTCTACATGAACCACCGGTGAGGCTGCGATGAAATCCGTGCTCACAGTCTGCATCGGCAACATCTGCCGCAGCCCGATGGCCGAAGGCCTGCTCGCGGCCGGCCTGCCCGACCTGCGCGTGGTGTCCGCGGGCACCGGCGCGCTCATCGGCCAGCCGGCCGACGCCACCGCGCAGAAGCTCATGCAGGCGCGCGGCATCGACATCTCGGGCCACGTCGCGCAGCAGGTGAGCCAGCTCCTGTGCCGCCAGGCCGACCTGATCCTGGTGATGGACCTCGCGCAGCGCCGGCACCTCGAATCGGCCTACCCCTTCGTGCGCGGCAAGGTGTTCCGCATTGCCGACACCCTCGCGCAGGACGTGCCCGACCCCTACCGGCGAGGCGAAGCCGCATTCGTCGATGCGCTGGCCCTCATCGAGGCCGGTGCCCGCTCGTGGATCGAGCGCGTCCTGAAGATCACAAAACCCGAGCATCAACCCACATGAATGCATCCCCGCAAGCCGCCCCACCGATGCAAGCGCCGGAAGACGAAGGCGAAGGCATCAACCCCGCGGAGTACTGGGACATCCTGGTCGACAACCGCTGGCTCGTCGCGATCGTGGTGGCCGTTTTCCTGTTCCTCGGCACGGCCTACGCACTGCTGGGCAAGCCCGTCTACGAAGCCAACCTCGCGGTGCAGGTGGAAGACTCGGGCAACTCCGCCGGCAGCTTTCTCGGCGATGCGGCCTCGTCGCTGCTGAGCGTGAAGACGCCGGCCGCGGGCGAGATCGAAATCCTCCGTTCGCGCGCCATCCTCGGCAAGGCCGTGGAAAACACCCGGCTCTACATCAGCGCACGGCCGCGCTATGCGCCCTTCGTGGGCAGCTACCTGTCGCGCCGCGCCACCGATCTCTCGGAGCCGGGCTTCATGGGGCTCTCGGGCTACGTCACCGGCACCGAGAAGATCCTCGTGCCGCGCTTCGACGTGCCGCCCGACTTCGAAGACAAGCCCTTCACGCTCACCGTCGGCACCAACGGCCAGTACGAGCTGAGCAACCCCGACATCGACACGCCGATGAAAGGCACCGTCGGCACCTTGCTCTCGGCGAACATCCCGAACGTGGTGAACGGCAGCGTGAGCCTGATGGTCACCAGCATCAGCGGCAAGCCGGGCGCGCAGTTCCAGCTCGTGCGCTCGTCGACGCAGCAGACGCTGCTCGCGCTGCAGGACGCGCTCAAGGTCGTCGAGAAGGGCAAGCAGTCGGGCGTGCTCGATGTGAGCTGGAAGAGCGCCGACCCCGAGAAGCTCACGCAGCTGCTCAACGAGATCGGCACCCTCTATGTGCGCCAGAACATGGAGCGCAAGGCCGCCGAGGCCGAGAAGACGCTGGGCTTCCTCGATACGGCGCTGCCGCAGTTCAAGAAGCAGCTGGAGCAGTCCGAAGACATCTACAACCGCTACCGCAACCAGAACGGCACGGTGAGCCTGGACGACGAAGCCAAGAACGCGCTCACGCAGACCGTCGACCTGCAGTCCAAGCTGCTCGAGGCGGAACAGAAGCGGCGCGAGCTCGCGGCCCGCTTCACCGACGAGCACCCCGCGGTGCAGACGCTCGACACCCAGGTCGTGGCATGGAAGGCGGCGCTGGCCAGCATCGACGCGCGCATCCGCAAGATGCCCGAGCTGCAGCAGAACACCGTGCGCATGCAGCGCGACATCAAGGTCAACACCGACCTCTACGTGTCGCTGCTCAACAGCTCGCTGCAGATGCGGCTGGCCAAGGAAGGCAAGGTCGGCAACGTGCGCCTGCTCGACGAGGCCATCGTTCCCGAAGAAGCGGTGTGGCCCAAGCGCCCGCTGGTCATTGCGCTCGCGCTCATCCTCGGGCTCGCCGCGGGCGTGGCGGCCGCGGTGGCGCGCAGCTCGTTCTTCGGCGGCATCCGCAACCCGGGCGAGATCGAGGCGCACACCGGGCTCAACGTCTACAGCAGCATTCCGCTGAGTGCCGCCCAGCGCACGATCGACCGGAACATCGAGAACAAGGTGGCCGGCGTGCATGTGCTCGCGCACCTGCAGCCCGAGGACCCGGCGGTCGAGAGCCTGCGCAGCCTGCGCACCGCGCTGCAGTTCGCTATGCTGGAGGCGACCAACAACCGCCTGCTCATTTCCGGTGCAACGCCCGGCGTAGGCAAAACGTTTATTTCGGTCAATTTCGCGGCCATTACCGCGGCCGCCGGCAAAAGAGTTCTTTTGATTGATGCGGATCTGCGAAAAGGCCGTGTCAATCAATTCCTGTCGATTCCCCGGTCTTCGGGATTGTCGGAATTGATAGCAGGAACACTCAGCTACGAAAAGGCCGTGCGCCCTTCGGTGCTGCCGAACCTGGACATCATCACCACCGGCGTGCTGCCGCCCAATCCGGCCGAATTGCTGATGAGCGAATCCTTTGTCCAGGTGCTGGACAAGCTGTCGCCCGGTTATGACCTCGTGATCATCGACACGGCGCCCGTTCTTGTGGCCGCGGATACCGCTTCGGTGGCACCGCTGGCAAGCACCTTCCTCCTGGTCGCGCGGGCCGAAAAGACCCAGCTCGGCGAATTGAATGAAAGCGTCCGGCGCCTCGCGCATGCAGGCCGTTCGGTAAATGGCGTAATTCTGAATGCTATTGACCTATCGCGCCGCCATGCGGGCAGTGGGGGCTATAAGTACGGCGCTTACAAGCATTTACAATACACATACAAAGCCAACAGGGATTCCACCTAGACCGTGAAAAATTGGAGTTAAATTCATCTCGGTGCGCTTGACATTCAGACTGGCGCATTGAGTCCATACTCAATTTGTATTCAGTCAAACCTATGTAGTACCAATGAACAATCATTCATTCTTACTACGTCTTTCGAGTCCGTTGACCGCGCAATAGTTTTTGCACTGCAGAAGCTACGAGGCATTGTGCGGGCCGTGTCGGCCAAAAAAATCAAGGGCCATAACCGAAGAGATGCGAGCGTTTTTGCCCGCATGTGGAAAGGTGCGTCGCCAAATGAAATACCTTCCGAAAGAAATCCTTTCGTGTTTCACCTCTGGATGGAGAAAACCATGAGAAACCTCCGCCCCCAAGAATCGCTGGCCCCGCAAGGCTGGGACAATTCGGAACACCAGCACAGCGAATCGCCGTACGACATCGGGCAGAACCGGGTGCGTCATCCGGCCGTGCTTCGAATCGGAAAAAGATCCGTGGACATTGCCGCCGCGCTTTTCTTCTTCATTGCCTTCGGCTGGGTGTTCGTATTGATCGGCCTGTGCGTGATGATCAGCTCCGGTGCGCCCGTTTTCTATTCGCAGCCGCGCTATGGAAAAGACGGTCGGGTATTCCGCTTCTGGAAATTCCGCTCGATGACGGCCAATTCGGCGCAAGTGCTCGAGGAGCATCTGAAAAACAATCCCGAGGCGCGCCGGCAATGGGACGAATACCAGAAACTGGAAAACGACCCGCGAATCACGCCTTTCGGCAAATTCATCCGCAAGACCAGCCTGGACGAGCTGCCGCAGTTCTGGAACGTGCTCATGGGCGAGATGAGCCTCATCGGCCCACGCCCCTGCATGCTCGACCAGAAGGCGCTGTACGGACACGACTGGGTCCATTACTGCGCCGTGCGCCCGGGCATCACCGGTCTCTGGCAAGTGAGTGGCCGCAATCAGCTGACCTATAACGCGCGCGTCGCATTGGACGTGAGGTATGTCGAGACGCTTTCGGTCGCGAAGGACGTCGACATTTTCGTGAGAACGATATGGGTGGTCGCGGTCGGTCACGGGTCGCGGTGAGCCACGCCATCCCGCAGGGATATCCAATAACAAGAGCAAAAAGGAATTCGGGGCGCGTCAACCCCTATGCGATTGCCGGGATTTCGATCGTGTTCATCTACACGGTCATCTACGTCTATTTTCGGGATTCGCTTCCCGATAAATGGAGCGTCGATTCGGCAAAGATCATCGAGATCCTGAATTACGGCGGCGCGGGCGGCGACCTGGACAATTCGTTCGCGGTCACCGCGGCATTGTTCGGCCTCATCGGCGTGGACAACCTGGATGTCTTTACCTGCAGCGTGAGCGCCTTGTTTCTGCTGTTCGCGACCCACGATATCCGTCGGGCCGGGGATTTCTTTGCAAGATTGCTCCTGATTGCGCCGTGCATCATGCTCAACATGTTTGCGCCGTCGAAGGAAACGGTGGTGCTCATCATGACGATGTTCATTACCGTGTCGGCGATCTATTTCCGGACTTCGAAGAAATACACCTTCATCTCGTTTCTTTTCCTTTACGCGGTCTATGGAATATTCGTCCGGCAATATTATTTGCTGATCGTTGGCGTGTTCTTCATTGTCTATTGGATCTGGCGGCGACCGCTCAAATACCATGTGCTGGCGGCCATTGTGGCGGCCGGCGCAATTCTGGCGGCGCCATCCAGCGTGTTGCAGACATTGCAATCGCCAAGAGATACGTCGAACGCCTATGCGGAGCAAATCGGAAGCGACAACCGGACGGCTTTTACCAATATCGCATCGCCAGCCACCGGCCCCGGATTTTTGGTCAATTACGTGTACGCCGGAACGGTATTGATCACGCCTGTTCTGTATTTTCAGACACCAAGCGATTTCTTCATGCAATTGATGATCGGCGTCATGCTGATCATTCTTTATCGGGCGAGAAAAAAAGCCCGGCGCGGGCATGACCGCTTCGAAACCAGATTTTTCGCCAGCCTTTTCATTGCCCACATATTGGTGCAATTGATATTCGAACCCGATCTCGGCAGCTTCACCCGGCATTTGACCTCGGTGCTGCTCTACCTCATTGCCATCAAGGTGGCCGAGAGAAAGCCATTCCTCAGATGAAAAAAATCCTGATTTGCGCCGTGCCATTCAGCGACAACCTCGGCGACGGGGTCATTGCCGCGTCGCTGGCGCACATTGCCGGCCTCAAATACCCGGACGCCAAGGTCGAATTCCTCGACATCGCCGGACGGCACGGATTCGACGAACAGAACCTGCGCGGCGGCGGTGCGTTCGGCGTCTTCCAGAGGCTGCCGGCGCTGCTGCGCTCGGCCATCGTGTTCGCGTATTGCCTCAAGAACTACTTCCAGCGCTGGCGCCCGCACTGGAAGGCGGCTGTGAGCGACGCCGACCTGGTCATCGTCGGCGGCGGCCAGCTCTTCTGCGATGTGGCGCTGAATTTCCCGGCCAAGCTTTTCCTCTTGAGCCGCCTCTTGCGCGGCAAGCGGGTGGCGGTGGTGTCGGTCGGTGTCACGGCCAAATGGTCGTACTGGGGCAAGGTGCTCGTGGGCAAGTTCTTCAAGAATGCCGCGCCCGTCTTCTTCGCCACCCGCGATGCCGAGTCGGCGAAGAACCTGCACGACATCTTCCGCATTCCCCGGCCCGACATCCGCGTGGTGCCCGACCCGGCGCTGGTCTGCGAGAGCGCGTTTTCCGGCGAACTCTCGCCCGAGAAGAAATGGGACGTGGGCATCTGCGTGAGCAGCCTCGATGCGCTGGTCATGAACTCGGAGTACGGCGAATCCAACGCCATCGGCTCGGCCGATTTCTTCGCGAACCTGGCCGAGGCGCTGCAGAAGGAGGGCGCGCGCGTTCTCTACTTCACGAACGGCGCGGCCGAGGACAACCGCGTGATGGCCGAGATCTCGTCGCGCCCGGTCAGTGCGAGTGCGAGCACGGCGGAAACCACCTTTCTCGTGCCCAAGCGCCCCGATGACCTCGTCGCGCTCATCAGCGCCTGTTCGTGCATCGCGGCGCACCGGCTGCACGCGAACATCGTGGCCTACAGCCTGAACATTCCCTCGGTGGGGATGAACTGGGACAAGAAGGTCGAATCGTTCTTCCGCCTCACCGGCCGCACGCAGTACCTGTTCGACCTGTCGCCGCGCCCGGACCAGCTCAAGGCCTCGGTGCTGCAACTGCTGAACGAGAAGAACCCGGGCCGCGAACGGCTCGACGTGCTGCAGGGCGAAGTCATCGCCGGCACGCACGCGCTCATCTGACGGACCGCGGAGCACCTCGCATCATGAAAGTACTGCACGTTGCCGAGACGCTCAAGGGCGGGCTGGAGACCTACCTGCGCATCGTCGCGAGCCACCAGACCGCTTCGCCCGACATCAGCCAGGTGAAGTTCGTGCTGCCGGGACAGGTCGACTGGCTCGGTGCCGAGAACACCCACGTCGTGCCGACGGCGCGCAAGGCCTCGGCGCTGCTCGGGTACGCGAAGAGCGTGCGCAGGATCATCGAGACGGAACGCCCGGCCATTCTTCACCTGCACAGCTCGATCGCCGGCGGCGTCGTGCGCGCCATGGCCCTCGCCGGGCAGGTGCCGCCCGGCGTGAAGATCGTCTACTGCTCGCACGGATGGGCCTTCGACCAGACCGGCCCCGCGTACAAGAACGTGGCCTACCGCTGGATCGAGCGGCTGCTCTCCTGGCGCAGCGACGCGATCATCTGCATCAGCAAGCACGAGATCCAGATTGCCGAGAAGTTCGGCATCCGGCGCTGCCAATGCATTCCGAACGGCATCGACCGCATCGAGCCGGTGCAGCAGGGCGCGCCGGCGAGCGCCGTCGAGCCGCGCAAGGTGCTCTTCGTCGGCCGGCTGGACAAGCAGAAAGGCATCGACGCCCTGCTCGATGCTTACGCAAGGGTGCAGCCGAACTTCAAGCTCATCGTGGTCGGCGATTCCGTGCGCAAGGACCTCACGCTCGCGCAGCCCGCGCACGTCGAGTTCAAAGGCTGGCTCGAGAAAGACGCGCTCGATGCCGTCTACCGTTCGTGCGACGCCACCATCGTCCCGTCGCGGTGGGAAGGCTTCGGCCTTGTCGCGGTGGAAGCGATGGCGCGCAGCAAGCCCGTGTTCGCCTCGGCCGTCGGCGGGCTCGTCGACATCGTGGAACACGGCCGGAGCGGCCGGCTCTTTTCCCTCGACCAGATGGACCAGGCGCTGCGCGACATCGATGGCCTCTCCGACGCGGCCCTGCAGCAGATGGGGCAGGCCGGGCGGCAGATCTTCGAAGAGAAGTTCACCTCGCAGCGCATGAACACCGCCATCGTCAACCTGTACAAGGAGTCGGTTCTCCGATGAAGATTTTTTCCTGCCGCGTGGGGCGCTTCCTGCAGGTCCTCGCGTTGCTGAGCGTGTGGATGTTCGCGGGCCATCCCGCGCAAGCCCGGGGCGTGAGCGGCATCGGCACCGACTACCCGGTGGCGCTGAGCGTGCAGATCGACCCCGCCACCATCACCGACGCCGACCTGAACGAAATCCGCGCGGCCGGCTTCGAGTTCGTGCGCTTCGGCGTGCGTCCGCCGCTCAAGAGCGTGAACCCCAGCCTCATCGACTACCCGCGCCTCATCAAGCGCGTGCGCAACGCGAAGCTCGAGGCGATCGTGACGCTGTTCGGCGGCAACGCGATCTGGGGAACAAAGCCCGAAGACCTGCGTGCCGGTGCCCGCAAGGAAAGCCTGTTCTCCGACTTCGCGGTCGGCTTCATGAAGGCGCACACCGACGACGTGGCCGTGTGGGAGGTCTGGAACGAGCCCGACCACAAGACCTTTCTGAACCCCGCGCTGCTGTCGGACTTCGAGGCCGCATCGTCGCAGCTATGTGCTGACATGGCCAAACAGAAGGTGCAGCCGAACATCGTCGTCGGCTTCGGTTTCGCGAACCTGCCCTTCGCGGGCGGCAAGGTGCCCCCGCAGCTGGAGAACGCCTTCGTCGCGGCCGCGAAATCCGATTGCCTGACCGACATCTCCATCCACCCGTACCGCCCGGTGCCCGAGACGGCCTTTGCCGACTACGAGAAGCTGCGCGCGCAGCTCGACCGGCGGCAACTGCAGAAGACCGGCATCGCCGTCTCCGAATGGGGCTACGCCTCTTACCTGCCGGTGCGCAGCCAAAGCACGCAGGCCTCGCTGGTCCTTCGCGAGTACCTGATCACCGCGGCGGCAGGCATCAAGCTGCTGAACCTCTACGCATGGCGCGACCGTGGCCGCTCGTCGTTCTCCAAGGAAGACAACTTCGGGATCATGTCGAACGCGGGCGAGAAGAAGGAGGCCTTCTCCGCGCTCACCGAATTCCTCAAGATCGCCAGGCACTCGAAGAAGGTTTCGTACGACGACGCGAAGGGCGTGAGCCGGCTGGTCCTGAAGCGTGACGACGCATTGCTGCACGTGCTGTGGACACCCGGTTCGGAAAAGGACGTGACCGTCCCCGTCGCCGAAGGCAAGAAATGCACGCGCGTCGACTTCTTCCCGCAGATGCGCCGCGGCAGCTGCGGGCCGCGCACGGACGGCGGGTTCTCCGCGAAGGCCTCGGCCTATCCCGTGCTGCTGTCCATCTCGGACTAGATGCGATGGCGCTCATTGCCCGCCTCTCGGGACTCCGCAAACGTCTCGGCGGCCCGGTCTTCGCGATCGCCGACCAGTGCATCTACAGCGCAAGCCAGCTGCTGTTGAGCTTCGCGCTTGCGCGCGTGCTGTCGCCTTCGGATTTCGGCATCGCCTCCGCGTTCCTGGCGGTCGTGAGCTTCCAGTACATCCTGCACACGGCGATGGTGCACGAGCCCTTGCTGATCCGGCGCTTCTATGTGAGCCGGTCCTCGGCGTGGACGAGCTGGGGGCTCGCGGCGCTCTTCTCGCTCGTGGGTTATCTCTGCTGGCAGCTCATCGTGTTTCCGGGTCAGCTGCGCTGGGTGGGCGTGGCGCTGATCGTCGGCTACGAGATCTTCTGGCTCTCGCGCAGCCTGCTGCTCACCGGGCGGCGCTACGCGATGCTGTGCATCACCGGCGTGCTGATCTGCGCGGGGTATGTCGCGGTGCTCGGCGTGGAGAAGCCCGCGACGTGGGCCGAGGCGCTGCTGCTGGTCTCGGCGCTGCAGCTTCCGTTTCTGGTGCTCGTGCTGCTGAACCTGCGCAACGTCATGCCCGCATTGCCCGCCGCGAAAGATGCGCAAGGGCTCACCGTGAAGGAATCGATGGCCTACGGCTGGAAGGCCAGCCTCTCGCAGTTCATGAGCTGGATCATGACGGGCGGCGCCATCCTGCTGCTGGGCTCGTCGGCCGATTCGGAGCAGGGCGGCCTGCTCAAGATCTACATCACCTTCCTCCTGCCGATGCAGTACGTGCTCGCGGCGCTCGGCTACTACCTGCTGCCGCAACTGGCGGCCCGCTGGCATGCCGAAGACCGCAGGAGCGTGCACCGGCTCTTCGTGATGTTCGTGCTGCTGGGCTTCCTGATCGCCGAGGTTGCCGGCGTGGTGCTGGGCTTGCTCGGGCCGCACCTCGTGGTGCTGGCCTTCGGCGAGAACTACCGGCACATGGACTTCTCGCCGTTCTATTACGCGCCGGCCATCTTCGGTCTCACCATGTGCCTGCGCACGGGCTTTCGCGCTGCGGCGCGGCCGGGTGCGTTGCTGTTCTGCTCGGTCGTGGGCGCGGTGGTGTTCGGCATCTCGATGCTCGTGGTGAAGGCACCGGTCTCGTACATCCAGACCATCCACGCGATGACCCTGGGCTTTGCCTGCATGGCCGCGTTGATGATCGGCTGGCTGTTCGTGTTCATGCGAGCTCCGGCGAGGTGACCTCTGGAGATGTCCATGCACAACCCCTTGCTCCGCGATGTCCGCATGGACGAGCGCCTGCGCTTCCTGCGGGACGGCGTGGTGTGCCTGCGCCAGATCATCTCGCCCGAGTGGGTGCGGCGCGCGCAGGACGGCGTCGAGCACGAGCAGGTGATGTTCGAGTCCGGCGCCGGCGAGGTCGCGCGGCAGCTCACCGTGACGCGGCGCCTCCGCTGGATCTACGACCAACTGTTCGACAGCGATTCCATGGCGGGCACCCCGTGGCACCAAGACACCTCGTACGGTCTGGCTGACAGCCACCGCATCGTGCGCGTGTGGATGCCGGTCGACCACGTGCCGCGCGAAACCGGCATCGAGGTGGTGCGCGGCTCGCACCTCTGGAAGGTGGAGCGCGGCTGGGCCGGCCGCATCGAGGTGCGCGACATCGAGGCCAACCGCCGCGCGTTCGACATCGTGGGCTACGAGGTCGACGCGGGCGACGTGGTGGCCTTCAACTACCGGTCGCTGCACCATGCGGGCGCCAACGTGAACTTCAGCGAGAAGCGCAAGGCGTTCGCGATCCTCTATGCGGACGACCGGCTGGCCTGGAGGCATCGTTCGCCGCTGGAGACCGACGGACCCGCATGGCATGGCGGACGGCCTATCCTCGGGGCATCGATGACCCAGGAGATCCGATGAAACCCCAACCGATAGCCTACGAAGACGCCTCGCCCGAAGTGAAGGCCGTGTTCGACGACATCAAGACATCGCGCAACGTGCCCGACGTCAACAACTTCTGGAAGTACCTGGCCAACGATCCCGTGACGCTCAAGCGCACCTGGTCGAGCCTGAAGGAAGTGATGGCGCCCGGCGCGCTCGACCCGGTGGTCAAGGAAATGATCTACCTCGCGGTGAGCGTCTCCAACGGCTGCGGCTACTGCATCGCGAGCCATCACGCGGGTGCGGAGAAGGCCGGCATGACGCCCGAGATGTTCGGCGAACTTATGGGCGTGGTCGGGATGGCGAACGAGACGAACCGGCTGGTCAATGGGTATCGCGTGCCTGTCGATCCTGCGTTCGACAAGTAGCGGGTCCGTTCAGGGCGGCACTCGCGCCGACGGTGGGCTCTGTTTCGCGAATGTCCCCCGCCTTCGGCTCCTCCTTGATTTCGCGAAACAGAGCCCACCATCAGCGCGAGCGCTTCCAGAGCAGTTGTTGATCGGCGGTTCACTCAGAGCGTGCCCAAGTGCGCAGGGCATCGGGTGCTCCCCGCAGCGAAATCAAGGAGGAGGGGCGAAGCCCCGGGGGACATTCGCGGAGGGGAGTACCCGGTGGCCTGTGCACATGCCCCGAACAACGGCCTCAGCCGATGGTCATCAAACTCGCGTTGCCGCCAGCAGCAGCGGTATTCACGCTCAACGCGCGCTCGACCACCAGGCTTTCAAGCGGAATGCTCACATCCCCCGAAGCGAAAGCGCGCACGCCGACGATCGGCCCCGGCCGAGACGCGATGCGATGCACGACGCCCGCGAGGCTCGTCGCATCGCCGTGATGAAGAACGGCGTCGAACACCACGGTCTCTGAAGTCCAGTCGCTCGCAACGGCCACCGACTGCTGCACCTCGGCCGGCAGAGATGCGCGCAGACCTTGCGCGCCGGCATCCGCAGGCCAGATGGCGGTGCTGCCCACCGACAGCACGGCCGCCAGTTGCACCAGCCGGTCGGCTTCCGCATCGGCCAGGCACAGCACGGCTTCGCGCGGCTGCAGCGTGTAGACGTTGCGCTCGCCGGTCGGGCCGGCCAGCGTGCGCGAGCTGCCCGAACGCGAGAGTTCGCCGAAGCGTTGGCATTGGGTTGCCAGTGCGGGGCGGTTCGTTTCATTGGCCCAGCGAGTCAGTGCCGACAAGCCGGCATGCGATGCACCCGCCTGCGTTGGCGATGCGTTGCCAGGGTCCGCATCCGCCATCGCACGCACCAGCACATCGTCCGGCCGCTTCGACAGCATGCGGTACATGTACAGCGGCCCGCCCGCCTTCGGCCCCGTGCCCGACAGGCCTTCGCCGCCGAATGGCTGCACGCCCACGACCGCACCGACGATGTTCCGGTTCACGTAGACGTTGCCCGCTTTCGCGTGCTCCACGATCTGCGCAATGGTTTCATCGATGCGCGTGTGCACGCCCAGCGTGAGCCCATAACCCGTGCCGTTGATCTGGCCGACCAGCGCACCCAGGTCGCGGCGGCGGTAGCGCACCAGGTGCAGCACCGGCCCGAACACTTCGCGCTGCAGTTCGGCGATGTTGTCGAGCTCGATCAGCGTCGGCATCACGAAGGTGCCCTGGCGCGTGTCGTGGTCGAACTCGCGGCCTTGCCGGTAAACCCGGCGGCCGCGGCTGCGCATGGTGGCGATGTGGCGCTCGATGTTGTCGCGCGCTTCGGCGTCGATCACCGGGCCCACGTCGACGGCCAGCCGCGCGGGGTTGCCGATGCAGCTCTCGGCCATCGCGCCCTTGAGCATCTCGATGAGCCGGTCGGCCGCTTCCTCCTGCACGCACAGCACGCGCAGCGCCGAGCAGCGCTGGCCCGCGCTGTCGAAGGCCGAGGCCATCACGTCGGTGACGACCTGTTCGATCAGCGCGGAGGAGTCCACGATCATCGCGTTCTGCCCGCCGGTCTCGGCGATGAGCGGCACCGGTGCGCCATTCGCGCCGAGCCTTGTCGACAGCGTCTTCTGAAGAATGCGTGCGACCTCGGTCGAGCCGGTGAACATGACGCCCTGCACGCGTGTATCGGCGACCAGCGCGGCGCCCACGGTCTCGCCACGGCCGGGCAGCAGTTGAACGGCGGCGTGCGGAACCCCCGCTTGCCACAGCACGCGGATCGCTTCGGCGGCGACGAGCGGCGTCTGCTCCGCGGGCTTGGCCAGCACCGGGTTGCCGGCCGCGAGCGCGGCGGCCACCTGGCCGGTGAAGATCGCGAGCGGGAAATTCCACGGACTGATGCACACCATCGGCCCGAGCGCGCGGTGCGTGTCGTTCGAGAAATCGGTGCGTGCCTGCGCGGCGTAGTAACGCAGGAAGTCCACCGCCTCGCGCACTTCGGCGATGGCGTTGGCATAGGTCTTCCCGGCCTCGCGTGCGAGAAGGCCGAGCAGGCGCGGCTGTTGGGCTTCGAGCAGGTCGGCCGCGCGGCCGAGCAGGGCAGCGCGCTCTGCGGGCGGCGTTGCGGCCCATGTCGTTGCGATGCCTTCGGCTTGCGACACGGCCGATTCGACATCGGCCAGCGTGGCTTCGCGCACCTGCCCGACGACATCGCGATGGTCCGCGGGGTTCAGCACATCGGCCCATTGCAGGGAGGCCTTGTCGCTCGATGCGTCTTCAGCGAGCAGCGGTTCTGCGCGCCATGGTTCGGTGGCCGTGGACTGCAGCGTTTCACCCAGCAGGCGCAGGCTGTCGTCGTTCGCGAGGTCGAGGCCTTGCGAGTTGGTGCGCTGCTTGCCGTAGAGCGCGGCGGGCAGCGGAATGGCCGGATGCGGCAAGCCGATGGCACCTTCCTTCGTCGCCATGCGCTCCACCGTCGCGACAGGATCTTCCACCAGTGCTTCGAGCGGAATCGTCGGGTCCGCGATGCGGTTGACGAACGAGGTGTTCGCGCCGTTCTCCAGCAGCCGCCGCACCAGGTACGCGAGCAGCGTCTCGTGCGTTCCCACGGGTGCGTAGATGCGGCACGGCCGCCCGAGCGGCCCGACCACCTGCTCGTACAGCGGCTCGCCCATGCCGTGCAGGCACTGGAATTCGTACTGCCCCGGCTGGTAGCGGGCCGGGTCCGCCATCGTGTAGATCGCGGCGAGCGTGTGCGCGTTGTGCGTGGCGAACTGTGGGTAGATCGCCTCGGGCGCATCGAGCAGCTTGCGCGCGCAGGCGAGGTACGACACGTCGGTGTAGGCCTTGCGCGTGTAGACCGGGTAGCCCTCGAGGCCTTCGATCTGCGCGCGCTTGATCTCGCTGTCCCAGTACGCGCCTTTCACGAGGCGCACCATGAGCCGGTGGCGGCTGCGGCGCGCGAGGTCGATCACGAAATCGATCACGAAGGGGCAGCGCTTCTGGTAGCCCTGGATCACGAAGCCGATGCCGTTCCACCCCGCGAGCGCCGGCTCGAAGCACAGGCGCTCCAGCAGGTCGAGGGAGAGCTCCAGGCGGTCGGCTTCCTCGGCGTCGATGTTGATGCCGATGTCGTATTGCTGCGCAAGCAGCGTGAGCGCGCGCAGCACCGGGTACAGCTCGTCGATCACGCGCGCATGCTGCGCGCGGCTGTAGCGCGGGTGCAGCGCCGAGAGCTTGATGGAGATACCCGGGCCCGCATACACGCCGCGGTGGTTCGAGGCCTTGCCGATCGCGTGGATCGCGTCTTCGTACGCGATGCGGTAGCGCTTCGCATCCTCGGTGGTGAGCGCCGCTTCACCGAGCATGTCGTACGAATAGCGAAAGCCCTCGGCCTCCAGCTCGCGCGCGTTGTCCAGCGCCTGCGCGATGGTCTCGCCGGTGACGAACTGCTCGCCCATCATCCGCATTGCCATGTCCACGCCCTTGCGGATCAACGGCTCGCCGCCCTTGCCGATGAGGCGCGTGAGCACGGTGGAGAGACCGGTCTCGCTGTGCGTGGCCACCAGCTTGCCGGTGAGCAGCAGGCCCCAGGTCGCGGCGTTGACGAACACCGAGGGGCTGCGCCCCGCATGCGACTGCCATTGGCCGTGCGCGATCTTGTCGCGGATGAGCGCGTTGCGCGTCTCGGCATCGGGAATGCGCAGCAGCGCTTCGGCCAGGCACATCAGCGCGACGCCTTCCTGCGACGAAAGCGCGTATTCCTGAAGCAGGCCCTGCACGAGACCGGCGCGGCCCGCGGCGTTCTTGCGGTTGCGCAGTTGCTCGGCGATCCGGTGGGCGAGGGTGTGCGCCTCTTCGGCCTGCCCGGCCGGCAGGCGCGCCTGTTCGAGAAGGGGCGGCAATGCCTCGGGTTCGGGGCGCCGGTAAGCGGCGGTGATCGGCGCGCGCAATGCCGACGGCGGGGTCAGCCCATCGGCAAAATCGATGAACGAGGAAGGCAGAGGGGCGGGGCTGTTGGCGCTCATGTCGAATCCGTGCTGGTGAGTTGTTGAATGATCTCAATCTCTTTGCCGAATATTCGTTCGAAGAATTGACGCTTCGCCGAGCAAATGACGGGTTGACGTGGTTTCCTTTTTATTGGATATTTCATCCAATATGACGGAATCAGCGCCAACCCCCGCCACCACCACCACCCTCAACGATCGCATCGCCCAGCGTGTGCGCGACCTGCGCGCCTCCCGCGGCCTGTCGCTCGATGCATTGGCCACGCACTGCGGTGTCAGCCGCTCCATGATCTCTCTGATCGAGCGCGGGGAGAGCAGTCCGACGGCAGTGCTGCTCGAAAAACTCGCCACCGGCCTCGGCGTTCCGCTCGCCTCGCTGTTCGACGATGCCGAACCTGCCGCCAGCCCCGTGTCGCGCCTGGCCGACCAGTTGCAATGGCGCGACCCGCATTCCGGCTATGTGCGCCGCAACGTGTCGCCCGGCGGCGCCATCTCTCCGATCCAGATCGTCGAGGTGAACTTCCCGCCTGGCGCCCGCGTGGCCTATGAGACAGCCGCGCGCGAGCCGCGCATCCACCAGCAGGTGTGGGTGCTCGAAGGCCGCATCGAAGTCACGGTCGGCGACGACCTCCACCGCCTCGACGCGGGCGATTGCCTCGCGCTCACGCTCGACCACCCGATGAGCTATCACAACCCCACACGCAAGAACGCGCGCTATGCCGTCGTGATCACCACGGCACCCACCCCCTGGAGATGAATGAAATGACGACGACAGAAACGCCCCGCATCCGTGTCCTTCATGCGGTGAGCGATGCCCATGTGCAGGCGCTGGCCGACCTGTTGATCGATTGCGTCGAGGGCGGCGCGTCGGTGAGCTTCATGCTGCCGATCACGCGCGAACGCGCCCTCGCGTTCTGGCGCAAGGTGGCCGACGGCGTGGCGCGCGGGGAACGCGTGCTGCTGGTGGCCGAAGACGACGAGGGCCTCCTGGGCACCGTGCAGGTCGTGCTCGACCAACCCGAAAACCAGCCGCACCGCGCCGAGGTCTCGAAGATGCTCGTGTTCCGTCGGGCGCGGCGCCGCGGCATCGGCGCGCTGCTGATGCAGGCGGCCGAGGACGAGGCACGTGCGCACCGCAAGACGCTGCTGGTGCTCGACACATCGAGCGCCGAAGCCGAGCGGCTCTATGCGCGCATGGGCTGGCAGCGCGTGGGCGTGATTCCTGGCTTCGCGCTGCTGCCGGAGGGCGAGCCGTGCAGCACCACCTTCTTCTATCTCGCGCTGGAAGAGGGCGCATGAGCAGCTTCGAGCAACTGCTGCGCGATGCGGATGCGAGGCCGCTCGTCGGTTGGGACCTGTCGTGCGACGGCCGCATCACCACCACCGCCACGCCGTGGAACTTCGAGGCCGTGGTCGTGCGGCATGCACGCCAGTCGCCCGACATGCTCGACATGGGCACGGGCGGCGGCGAGTGGTTGAGCCAGCTCGCGCATCGGCCGGCACGCACCATCGCCACCGAGGGCTGGGTGCCGAACGTCGCCGTCGCGCGCGAGCGCCTTGCGCCGCTGGGTGTCGAGGTGGTCGAGGTCGAAGGCGCCGAGGACAACGCAACGCAGGGCGGAAAAGAACAGGCACGGCTGCCGTTCGCGGATGCATCGTTCCATCTGGTCGTCAATCGCCACGAGTCCTTCGTTGCGAGCGATGTGCATCGCATCCTTGCGGCGGGCGGGCGCTTCGTCACGCAGCAGGTCGCGTCGGACTTCAATGCCGATGGCTACGCGCTGCTGGACCTGCACATGCCCGCGTTGCCGCGATGGCAGCTGGACACCGCGGGCGATCAACTCACGCGCGCGGGTCTGGTCATCGAACAAGGCGAAGAGGGCGCCGAGGTACTGTCGTTCGACGACATCGGCGCGTTCGCTTGGTACCTGAAGCACGTGCCCTATGTGTGCCCCGAATTCACCATCGACGGATGCCGCGATGCGCTGGCGCGACTGCACGCACGCATCCAGGACAGCGGGCCGCTAGCGATGCGGCAGAAGCTGTTCTGGC
This sequence comes from Variovorax sp. RKNM96, assembly GCF_017161115.1. Taxonomy (GTDB): domain Bacteria; phylum Pseudomonadota; class Gammaproteobacteria; order Burkholderiales; family Burkholderiaceae_C; genus Variovorax. Next base: position 1,183,743 of record NZ_CP046508.1, read on the forward strand.
TGGAGGCCGTCAAACGCTCACAGGTACCCACGGAAGGCTGAAGCGCGGAGATTTGTATCGCACCTTGTCTGGCGCCCTGCCAGATACGGAACACGACGATTCAGTGTGTGTCTCGACACATATGACGGCGCCTGTCGCGATGGAATGAGCACTCCATCCACTCGACACGAAGCTCGTCATGACCACGCCCTCGCTCCATCGTTCAGGCCGCGCATTCGGCGCCGTCCTGTTGTTCGCCACGGCCTTCGCGGCAGAGGCGCAGTCTTCTTCATCCGCCTCCGATCCGCGCGGCCGCTGGATCACAGCGAACGGCAACCTCGAAGTGGAGGTCGCGCCCTGCGGCGCCGCGCTGTGCGGCACCGTCACCAAGGTCCTGGGCAACCGCTCGATGGCCCCGGCGGTGGCGACATGCAAGCCGCCGACAAACGCCCGGCGCTGGGCATGACGCTGCTGAAGGACTTCGCGCCCGTCGATGCGACCGACGCCGCACGTCCGCCCACCGAATGGACCGGCCAGATCTACAACCGGGAGAACGGCAAGCTCTACAGCTGCAACATGTCGGTCAGCACCGCCGGCAATGCGGCAGGCGAGCTGATGCTGCATGCGTATGTCGGCATCCCGCTGTTCGGCAAGACGCAGCGCTGGGTGCGGGTCGGGTCGAACTGAACAGGTCAGAGAAAGGGCAGCGTGTCCGCCAGCATGTGCGCGAACACGACGGGCCAGAGCCAGCCCGTGCGCAGGTAGAAAACGCCGAACACCAGTCCCACGACGGCAATCGACAGGGCACCGTTCGGACCTTGGTAGAGGTGGTACAGAACCCGGACCAGGAGGCTCAGGCCCAACGCGAACGAGGCGCCGCGATGGCGGAAGCCTTTCATGAGGTAGCCCAGCAGAAAGACTTCCTCGTAGAGGCCGTTGACCACCGACAGCACGAGAACCACGGCGAACGAGGGGCGCGCCGTGGCCACGAGCTCGTCGATTGGCTGGGACGCACTGCTTGCGAAGGGCGCAACCGCGATCCACGCCGCCAGCACGCAAGCGATGTAGAGCAGCGCGCCGACACCGCAGCCGATCCACGATGGCGAGGGCAGCAGGTCTGCCACGACATAGCCCCGGCTGCGCAGGACGAGAAGGGCAATGGGCCCGATCAGCAGTTCGAACCCCACGATCCCGAGCAGCGAGGCATCGGTGATGGCGCCGCTGCGGAACCCTGCGCTCACCGACCACAGCGATCCGAGGATGAACCATCCGAAGCACAGCGCGACCATGCCCAGGGCTTCCATGGGCGTGGCATTCGGAGCAAGGGGAGGCTGTTTCATTCGCGGACGAAGGCGATGGCCCGGCGGGCCCATGACGCCGGGCGGGATGGTAAGGCAGAGCCGAGCAGCCGGTCCCGGCCTGCGTCTGCTATCGCGCCCCGAACGCCGCGTTCTCGAACAGATCCTTGAACTCCCGCGGCTGCGAGCGCCAGTACTGGTGCGGCGCCTTCACCTGCGCACCCAGCTCGGCGGCCGCATGCCACGGCCAGCGCGGGTCGTAGAGGATCGCGCGCGCCAGCGACACCGCATCGGCCTGGCCCTTCGCGATGATTTCCTCGGCCTGCCGCGGTTCGGTGATGAGGCCCACGGCGATGACCGGCATGCCGACCTCGGACTTCACGCGTTCGGCGAACGGCACCTGGTAGCCCGCGCCGAGCGCGATGGCCTGCTTCGGCGATACGCCGCCGCTGGACACGTGAATCGCCGCACAGCCTCGCGCTTCGAGCGCCTTGGCGAAAGCGACAGTGCCTTCGAGGTCCCATCCGTCCTGCACCCAGTCGACGGCCGAGACACGCACCCACACCGGCTTGTCGGCGGGAAAGGCTTCGCGCACCGCATAGAACACCTCGAGTGGAAAGCGCATGCGGTTCTCGAGGCTGCCGCCGTATGCGTCGTTGCGGTGATTGGCCAGCGGCGAAAGGAACTGGTGCAGCAGGTAGCCGTGCGCCGCGTGGATCTCCAGGCCGTCGAGGCCCAGCCGCGCCGCGCGTCGTGCGGCATCGGCAAAAGCGTTGCGGATGCGCGCGAGGCCTGCAGCGTCGAGTGCGATGGGCGCATCTTCCGTCGGTGCATGCGGCACGGCGGAGGGGGCGTACGCCTTCCATCCACCCGGCTCGCCGGGCGCAATCTGCTTGCCGCCTTCCCATGGCGCACGGCTCGATGCCTTGCGCCCGGCATGCCCGAGCTGCATTGCGATCTTGATCGGAGAGTTCGCCCGCGTTGCCGCGAGCACACGGGCCAGGCCTTCTTCATTGGCATCCGAGTAGAGCCCGAGGTCACCCGGCGAGATGCGCCCTTCGGCCTCCACCGCCGTCGCCTCCAGGATCATCAGCCCCGCGCCCGAGAGCGCGAGATGTCCCAGGTGGATCAGGTGCCAGTCGCCCGGCGTGCCCTCGGTGGCGGAGTACTGGCACATCGGCGCGATGACGATGCGGTTGTCCAGGCGAAGCGTGCCCAGTTGCAGGGGCGTGAAGAGTTGGGATTGGCTCATGTCATGAAGTGGCTGCACAGGTGCCGCGATTCTGTGACGTCCGCGCGATCGAGGCAGCCGGCGCCGCAGAGGCCTTGCGGCTCACAGCGGTATGGATCAGCAGCGCCCCGACCACCATCGCCATGCCGACCGCCTCGTTCACCGTGGGCATCTTGCCCATCGCCATGCTCATCAGCAGCGCCGACACCGGCACGAAGTTGAAGAAGGCCGTGCCCGTCACCGCCCCGAGCTTGCTCACGCCGTAGTTGAAAGCCAGCACTGCGATGGCCGAAGACACCAGGCCCACATAGAGCAGCGCTTCCCACGACAGGCGAAGGCCTTCCACGCTCGGCATCTGCGAGAGCCCCAGCACGCTGGCCCCGACCGCGACAGCCAGCAGCAGCGGCCACGCGGCCAGCACGGTGAGCGCGCTGTACTCGATCACGTCCAGCCCCGGAAAGCGCGCCGCGCCCCGCGTGTACCAGACCCAGCCCAGCGTGCCGACGAAGGCGATGGCATCGCCGAAGAGCGTCGAGTCGCCCGCCGCCGCATTGCCGAACAGCAGCCCCGAGACGATCGCCACGCCCAGCAGCGCCAGCGCCGACGCCAGCAGCGTCGTGCGCGAGGGGCGCACGCCGTCGAGCGCCCAGCGCAGCAGTTGCGTGGTCATCGGCGTGGTCGCCACGATGACCGCGCCATGCGAAGGCACCGAATGCGCAAGCCCGACCAGCAGCATCACGCTGAAGACGCCGAAGCCCGCGAACCCGCGCAGCGCCAGCGGCCCCGCGTGCAGCCGCAGCTTGCGCCAGGGCGCCGCACCGCGCGGAAGAATGAGCAGCACGAACAGCAGCGCCGACATGCTGTAGCGGATCAGCGTGAACCACACGGGTTCGACGTGGTGGAGCACACCCTTGCTGACGAGGAACATGCCGCCCCAGCTGGAGGTGGCGAGCAGCAGCGCGGCGATGCCGAGCAGACGTTGACGAGGAGACATGGGGAGCCTTTGGCGATGAATCAATGGCTCCAAGAATCGGGGTTCGGCGCTCCGATTTCCATTCGCTTCTTTGGACGGGGCCCTCCAAAAAAGCGAATGGCCGATCCGGCCCGAAGCGCCCACAATTTGCGTCATGGAGCTCTACCAACTCAAGACCTTTGTCGCCATCGCCAGGGAGGGCAGCCTGACCCGCGCCGCCGAGCGCGTGTTCACCAGCGCCCCGGCGGTCAGCGCCCAGCTCAAGGCACTGGAAGACGAACTGGGCGTCAAGCTGTTCGACCGCACCCCACGCGGCATGGTGCCCACCGAAGCCGGGCACAGCCTGCTCGACGAGGCCGAGCGCACGCTGGCTTCCGCGATGCGCATGCGTTCGGCCGCCGACCAACTGCGCGGCGCTGCACAAGGCGTGGTGCGCTTCGGCACGGTGGTCGATCCGGTGTCGCTGAAGTTGGGCGAGGTGCTGGTCAAGCTGGCGGAGCGGCATCCGCAGGTCACGCTGCAACTGAAGCAGGGGCTGTCGTTCGAGACGCTGGCCGGCGTGCAGCGCGGCGATCTCGACTGCGCCTACGTGCTCAGCGACAGCGAGCAGTCCGAGGGGCTGGAGCTGAGGCGCCTGAGCTTGGTCGACCTGACCGTGGTGCTGCCGTTGCCAGTGGCCCAGGCGCACCCTGAACTCTCGCTCGACGAACTCGTGAACCTGCCATGGGTGGGCACGCCGACGTCCTGCATCCTGCGCGTGCACCTCGAAAAACTGTTCGCGAGCGCGGGCCGCGAGTACCAGCAAGGCCGCACCGCCGATGGCGAGAGCGCGATCCGCAGCATGGTCGCGAGCGGCATGGGCGCGGGGCTGATGCGGCTCGACCAGGCCGAGCAGGGGGCGCGCAATGGGGAGCTTGCGATATGGAATGGCTGGCGGTCGCACACGTGGCTGTGCTGGATTGCGCCGGCCGATGGCAGGCGGGCCGTGTCGGTCGATGCGGTGCGGGGTGCAGTGCTGGAAGCCTGGGCCTGAGTTTTTTCAGGGCGGCGATCCCGCCGACGGGGTACCTTGCTCCGCGAATGTCCCCCGGCCTGCGGCCTCCTCCTTGATTTCGCTGCGCAAGGCACCCCATCGGCGTGCTCGTCATACACAGCGGTCGTTGATCGGCCGCACACCGACAGCGCGTCCATGTGCACAGGGCATCGGGTGCTCCCCGCAGCGAAATCAAGGAGGAGGGGCGAAGCCCCGGGGGACATTCGCGGAGGGGAGTACCCGGTGGCCTGTGCACCCGCCCTGAACTGCCCGCCCCTGACCAGCGCCAACGCAGCGCGGCGAGTAGCGTGCGCGACACCGCGCAGCAATATTTACATCAGCCCGCCACCGTTCTTACGAGTTTCGTCTTACGGCCATGACGAACGGCTTATTGACCGGCTCGTCGCGCCGCCGCTACCTTCGAATCGCGCTCCATCCGGGGCGCGATTCGCATTGGGAAAACGGAAAACTACATGGCTCATTTTTCATCGCCGCTGTCCCCGCGGACCGGCCGCGCCGGCCTGCGCTGGCAGCATCTCCTGGCATGCGTCGCACTGCTCGCGGCAGCCACCTTCGCATCGGCCGCCGAACCGGCCAAGGATCATCCACTGGTCGGCCGTTATGAAGGCTCGGTGCTCGACGCATTCCAGAGCAACGCCTACGACGAGGTCGGCCTCATCCGCGGGCCCATCAAGTACGGGGACAAGACGAACCCCGATGCGCTCAAGGTGGCGGGCAAGGTCTCGCTGTACTACTACAAGCTGCCCGACGGGCGCTCGCTGCTCGAGGTGCAGCGCAACTACGAAGCGAGCCTGAAGGCCAAGGGCTTCCAGTTGAAGTTCAGCTGCGTGACGACCGACGGCAGTTGCTACAAGAAGGACCCGGACCGCGATTCGCCGTACACCGACGTCTCCGGGCTGGCCAACGCGATCGATACGCCCGAGTGGCCGCAGATCGGCCGCGGCCGCCAGTTCGTCAGCAACTACTTCGAGAACAGCGGCCGCTATGTGCTCGCGCAGTACGACGGCCCTGCGGGCACGGTGTACGCCAGCATCGCATTGGCCGAGAGCACGCCGGGCAAGGGCAACTTCGCGTTCGTGCGCGTGGTCGAGACGAAGGCGATGGAGTCCGACAAGATCGTCTTCGTCGATGCCACGGCCATGCAGAAGGGGCTCGAGCAGAACGGTCGCGTCAACCTCTACGGCATTCACTTCGACCTGGACAAGGACACGATCAAGCCCGAGTCGCAGCCCACCATCGACGAGATCGCCAAGCTCATGCGCGCCAACCCGCAACTGCGCGTGCAGGTGGTGGGCCACACCGATGCGCAGGGCGAGGAGCCGCACAACGCGGACCTCTCGCGCCGACGCAGCGTGTCGGTCATCGCGGCGCTGGCGAAGACGGGCGTCGACGGGCGCCGCTTCACTTCGCGCGGTGCCGGCTCGAAGGAGCCCGTGGCGCCGAACACGAGCGAAGACGGCCGCGCGAAGAACCGGCGCGTGGAGCTGATGCGGCTGTAGACCTGCTACCTGAGCAGCACCTGAATAAATAGCATTGGAACGGTCTCTTGCGTCCCGGGTTAACGGGATGGCAGGCTGCGTCGTGCCCTGTCATCATTCGCGGTGGAATGACGCACGAACCGAACCCTCTCGCCGATCTGTTGAGTCGTGCCAGGCTTGCCCTGGTCGATGCTGGGGGCGCGCTGCCCCTCGCGTCGCCCGCCACCGCGGAAGCGGGATGCGTGGTGTTCTTCGCCATGGGCGAAGGCGAAAGCCGGGCCCGCGTGGTGGCCGGACGCGGGCCGGACATCGAGGCCGCATGGAACCGGGCGGCCGATGCGGCGGCCGTCCAGGCCAAGCGCGGCGACCGGCCTCCCGAGCGCTTGCGCGCGGAGATCGTCGACACGGTCACGGCCATGACCTGGGGTGAGCTGAAAGCCAAGCTGGCACAAACCAAGCGCAACTACTTCAACCTCGGCATCGCCTTCGACGCGCACTTCAAGCACGCGCTGCTCGCCCAGGAGATGCAGGGCGCGGCGGTCCTCTACAGCGGCGAGGTCGAGCACGCATTGCCCAACCTTGCGAACCTGCGCCTGTACGCCAAGCGCCGCTTCGGCACCGAGATCGAATTTCCCTCGGACGATGCCGCGCCCGTCTGGTGCTTCACCACCCGCGCGGTGTACGTCGATGCGAAGGGCGCATGGCCGATCACCGCCGAAGGCCAGGCTGCGGGCTTTCGCCGGCTGGACCACTGGAACGCGCGGCAGGTGCGCCAGATGATCGATTCAGCGAGCGACTACCTCGCCGAACAAGTCAAGCCCACCGGCGAATTCCACTACGGCTGGTTCCCCTGCTTCGACCGCGTCATTCCCACCTACAACACCCTGCGCCACGCCAGCACCACCTACGCGATGCTCGAGGCCTGGGAGCTCACCCGCAGCGCCACGCAGAAGGCCGCCATCGACCGCTCGCTGGGCATCCTCACCCAGCGCCTGATCCGCCAGGTGCCGCTGCCCGATGGCACGCAGGCGGCGCTGCTGGTGGACGTGGGCAACGAGGTCAAGCTCGGCGGCAGCGCGGTCTGCCTGCTCGCGCTGGTCAAGTACACCGAGCTCACCGGCGACCGGCAGTACCTGACGCTGATGGAACAGTTGGCCCTCGGCATCCGCGCCATGCAGGACCCGGCGAGCGGGCGCTTCGTGCACGTGCTCAACTTTCCCAAGCTCGACATCAAGGATGCGTTCCGCGTCATCTACTACGACGGCGAGGCTGCCTTCGGCCTGATGCGCCTCTATGGGCTCACGCGCGACGAGCGCTGGCTCGCGGTGGTGGAGAAGGCCTTCGACCATTTCATCGCCGCCAAGCACTGGCAGGCGCACGACCACTGGCTGAGCTACTGCGTCAACGAGCTCACCCGCTACCGGCCCGAGACGCGCTACTACCAGTTCGGCCTGCAGAACGTGGCTGGGTACCTGGACTTCGTGCTGGAGCGCATCACCACCTTCCCGACGCTGCTGGAGCTGATGATGGCGGCGCGCGAGATGGTGCTGCGCATCGAGGCCGACCCGGCGCTGCGCCCGCTGCTCGATGGCTTCGATCGCGAGAAGTTCGACAGGGCACTGGAGCACCGCGCGCGGTACCTGGCCAACGGCCACTTCTGGCCCGAGCTGGCGATGTTCTTCCGCAATCCGGACCGCGTGGCGGGCTCGTTCTTCATCAAGCACCACAGCTTCCGGGTGCGCATCGACGATGTGGAGCACTACCTCTCGGGTTATGTGGCGTACCACCGGTTGCTGCAGAAGCGCGAGGCGCAACAGGCGGAAGCCGGCGCCGCGGAAACGGCCGCCGCATCGGGCCCGCGCGGCCCGAGCGGTGTGGTGGCCTGGGGCGGCGATGTGAACCTGGGCCGGCGCCAGCACTACCGGATGGCAGAGCTGGGCGGCCCGCAGGCGATGCTCGGCAACATCGCCGCGCTGCGCGATGCGGACCTGCGCATCGTCAACCTCGAATGCGTGGTCGCGACCACCGGCGAACAGGGCGCCGACAAGGACGAGACCGGCGCCTACTACTACCGTGCGCGCCCCGAGATGATCGACGTGCTGACGGCCGCGCGCATCGACCTCGTGAGCACCGCCAACAACCACAGCGGCGACTACGGTCCGCAGGCCCTGCTGGAGCAGAAGACGCTGCTGGACGCCGCGGGCATCGGCTCGGCGGGCACCGGACCCGACCTCGAGGCCGCGCTGCAGCCGGTGATGGGCCGCGCCGGCGAGGTGCGCGTGGCGCTGTTCTCGCTCGACGCCACGCAGCCGAAATTCGCGGCCACGGCCTGGCACCCGGGCGGCGCCTACCTGTCGCTGGCCGATCCCGCCGAATGGACCGCGGTGCTCGCGCCGCGCATCGCACGGGCGCGCGCGCAGGCCGACGTGGTGCTGGTGGCGGTGCACTGGGGCGACAACCTGGAGACCGTGCCCTCGCGCGCCGAGATCGCCGTGGGCCACGCGATCATCGATGCGGGCGCGGACGCCATCCTCGGCACCTCGGCGCATGTGCTGCAGGGCATCGAGGTCTACCGCGGGCGGCCGATCATCCATGACGCGGGCGACCTGCTGTTCGACGCGATGCGCGGCGATGCGTGGAACGCGGGCATCTTCTCGCTCACGCTCCATCCGCACGGTGTCGAGCGGGTGCAGTTCACGCCCATCCGGGTCGACTTCGGTTTTTCGGAACAGTACGAAGGCGATCGCGCGCGTGCTGCGAGCGAACACTTTGCGGCCCAATGTCATGCGCTGGGCACGCAGGTCTTTCCGACGCCCGAGGGCGGCTGCGTGCTGCACCTGGCGCCGCCTGTGCGGGAGGTGCTGCCGCAGCAGCCGCTGCAACCGGCGACGTCCGAAGTGGCGACGACCCGCCCCGCCTCGCCGCCCTTGCGCACCGCAAGGCCCGGCTGGGTCGTCGATGCCGTGCCCGCGGACGCGGCCATGGCGCCGCTGAAGATCGGGCCGCTGCGCCTGGTGGGCATCCGCTGCACGCCCAACCAGGTCTTCGGCCGCCAGCTCCTGTGGGTCGAGTCGTTCTGGACGGTCGATGCGCTGATCGAGGCCGACCTGCGGCTGCAGTTCCGTGCGCTGCCGGTGCGCAGCAAGACCATGCCGGTCTGGGGCGAGGGCATGGACCACGACCCCTGCGACTGGATGTGGCCGACCAGCCGCTGGACGCCCGGGCGCATCTACCGCGACCGCTACGGCCTGCGGCCGCCGCTTGCGCGCCAGATGGAAAGCGACGTGCTGCAGCTCGAAGTGCGCCTGCGCGGCGCGCCCGAGCTGCCCGCCGCGCGGCGGCTTCCCGTGTGGTGCGGCCTGCGCATGCCGGGCGTGCCCGCACCGTTGCCCGAAACCCGCGCGCCGGTGCTCTCGGTCAACCTGCCGGGCGCGAGCCGCGAACCCGGGCCGGTGTGGACGGCCGGGCAGCTCGCGCAGATCACCGGTGGCCAGTGGCTGGTGCCGCCGCCCGCGGGCTGGTCGGTGCAGTCGGTGGTGCGCCTTCCGATGCACCTGAAGGTGCGGCCGGGGCCGGCGCTGTTCGTCGCGTCGGACTACCGCACGCTGGCCGCGCACGAGAACTTCAGCCGCGCGCCGGAAGACTGGGACCAGCACGACGACCTACCGCGGCTGCACAGCCTGTGCGCGGGCGCGATCGTGCAGCACCCGGTCGAAGGATTGCCACCGGACTTTCCGCTGCTGCAGGTGCCCGACCCGATCCGCGCGCTGCTCTCGCTCGGCGCGGCCGCGCGCGCGCGCTACAAGGGGCTGGTGGTGGGCGTCACCGGCACGGTGGGCAAGTCGTCCACCATCGCGATGGTGCGCGACCTGCTGCCGCCGGGCGCGCGCGTGCTCACCACGGTGGAGAACAACAACTCGCGCGTCGGCGTGCCCGGCGCCATGGCGAGCCTGGGGCCCGACGTGGACGTGTGCATCCTCGAGATGGCGCAGAGCGCGCTGTGGATGGATCGAGGCCCGATCTCGCTGGAGGCGCGCCCGCACGTGGCGATCCTCACCGAGGTGGGCCTGTCGCAGACCACCAAGACGAACACGCTGGAGAAGACGGCCGAGTACAAGTCGCGCGCCTTCCTCGGGCTGGAGCCCGGCGGCATCGCCGTCGTGAGCGGGCACATTCCCCACCTCGCAAAGGTCGTGAAGGCCGCATTGCGCACGGCCGCGAAGGTGTGGACCGTGGGCACCGGACCGAACGACAACATCCGCCTGCTCGATGCGAGCCCCGAATCCTCGGGCTGCCGCGTGCGGCTCTCGTTCAAGGGGCGCATCCACGAGTACCTGTTCCCGGTGGCCAGCATCGGGCTGGTGCGCAACTCGGCGCTGGCCTTCGCCGCGATCGTGGCGATGGGCTTCGATGCCGAGGAGGCCAGCGCACGCATGCCCAACGTGCGGCTGCCCGCGTCGGTGATGCAGGTGGAGCCGCTGCGCACCCGCAGCGGCGCGCTGGTCACGCTGGTCGACGACAGCTGGAACGCCGAGGTCATGTCGATGCGCAACGCGATGAGCTTCGTGCGCAGTTACCGCGCACCCGGCAACGCGCCGGTCGCACGCAAGGTCGGCGTGCTCGGGCGCATCGTCAACCTGGGCGAGCAGGCCGAGGCCATGCACCGCGGGCTGGCCGAGCCGCTATTGGCCTCGGGCATCGCGCACCTGGTAACGCACGGCGACGAGATGCGCTGGCTGCGCGAAGAGGTGCCCGTGGGTCTTCTGGGCCCGCATTTCGACAACGCGGAAGAGCTGACCCTCTACCTCGGCGAGTTCCTGCGCGACGGCGACCTGCTGCTGGTGAAGGGTGACCGCGACCGCTCCGATTTCGGCACCATTCCCTCCCTGCTGAAGAGGCTGTGACGATGCTGTCTTTCATGCCCGCCCTGTGGCGACATCGGCGCTTCGCGTTCGTGCTGCTCGCGCTGATGCAGGCCGCCTGCGCGCAGCGCGGCGGCGCCGATCTGCGCGCGCCGGGCACACCGACCGCACGCGGGGCGGCCGCCGAAGACGAATTCCTGCACTGGAACCAGCCCGCCGTGCGTGCGAACTGCCCCGACCGCCGCGGCTACCTCTGGGTGCAGCCGGTCGAGGGGCCGGCCTGCATCCGCTATTTCGCGAGCGACGAGATCGATGGTGCGCGCGTGGCCATCGTGCAGTTCTCCGGCGACCGCGACAGCGTGATGGACCAGCCGCCCACGCGCATTCCCGGCAACACCGAGGCGCTGCGCACGCTCGATGCGCAGCGCAGCCGCGACCGCGCGGGCGTGCCGTGGATCTTCATGGCGCGGCCCGGCACGTACGGCTCGTCGGGCGACCACCGCAGGCGCCGCGAACCCGTGGAGTTCCACGCGCTCGATGCGGCACTCGATGCGCTCATGCAGCGCCACCAGCTGCAGCGCATCGTGATCCTGGGCCACAGCGGCGGCGCGACGGCCGGTGCGGCGCTGCTCACCATGGGCCGCACGCGCGTGGCCTGCGCGGTGCTGACCTCGGGCGCCTACGGCCTGCTGGAGCGCGCGCGCATGTTGGGCATGTCGAAGAACGGCCGCACCGACACCACCGGCAGCACGCAGTTCTACGATCCGCTCGACCATGTGGACGGCATCGCGCGCGATCCGTCGCGGCGCATCGTGCTGATCGGCAACCGCGACGACAAGAACACGCCCTTCGTCCTGCAGCAGCGCTTCGGCGATGCGGTGGCGAAGGCGGGGCACCGCATCGAGGTGAAGACCCATGCGGCCGAGCCACCCACCTACCACGACCTCACCGACCGCATCGGCCTGCAGACCGCATCGCTGTGCGCGCGCGAGGCGCTGTTTCCGCCAATACCTGGATCCGAATGAATGAGCAGCAGCATCACCTCACGTGAATACGGCCGCATGCCCGATGGGCGCGCGGTGACCGAATACACCCTCGACAACGGCCACGGCCTGCGCCTCGCCGCCATCAACCTCGGCGGCATCGTCACCGCACTGCACGTGCCCGACCGGCACGGGAACGGCGCGAACATCGTGCTGGGCTTGCCGTCGCTCGATGACTACCTGAAGCCGCATCCGCATTTCGGCACCATCGTCGGCCGCTATGCGAACCGCATCGCGGCGGGGCGCTTCACGCTCGATGGCACCGCGCACCAGGTGGGCCTGAACGACGGCGCGAATTCGCTGCATGGTGGCGCAAAGGGTTTCGGCACGCGCTTCTGGGAGATCGCGCCGGTGTCCGCGGAAGACGCGCGCGGCGACGTCGCCATCGAGCTGCGCTACACGAGCGCGGATGGCGAAGAGGGCTATCCCGGCGAGGTGAAGCTCACGGTGCGCTACACGCTCTCTGCAACGCAGAACACATGGCGCATCGACTACCGCGCCGAGACCGACAAGCCGACGGTGCTGAACCTGAGCCACCACGACTACTTCAACCTCGCGGGCAGCGGCGATGTGATGGACCATGTGCTGACGCTTGCCGCGAGCCGCTATTGCCCGGTGGATGCGACGCTGATTCCGGTCGGATTGGGGGAGGTGGGCGCGACGCCTTTCGATTTCCGCACGCCGACGCGCATCGGCGAGCGCATCCGCGAAGGGCACGAGCAACTGCTGCGCGCGCATGGCTACGACCACAACTGGGTGCTGGATCGCAAGGACGACGGCCTCGACAGCCTCGACGGCCTCGACGGCCTCGCCATTGCCGCGCGCGTCGCGCACGAAGCCTCGGGCCGCGTGATGGAAGTGCACACGACCGAGCCCGGTGTGCAGTTCTATTCGGGCAACTTCCTCGACGGCAGCCTCATGGGATCGCAGGGTGCGAGCCTGCGCCAGGGCGACGGCCTCTGCCTCGAGACGCAGCACTACCCGGATTCGCCGAACCAGCCGGGCTTTCCATCGACCGTGCTGCGGCCGGGCGAGGTGTTCCGCAGCACGACGGAACACCGCTTCAGCGTCGTCGGCTGAAGCCTTGCGTCAGCCGGCGAACAAGGCGGCCGGCACGCCGGGGCTGCCGATGCGCACCGCGAAGAGCCCGCCGGCCAGCGGCTCGTCTTTCAACTGCTCTTCGGTGCGGCCGTTGCGCGCCGTCGTGATGTAGAGCGTCTGCATGTCCGCGCCGCCGAAGGCGCAGTCGGTGACGTTGCTCGCGGGCAGCACGATGCGGCCGAGTTCCGCCGCGGTCACCGGATCGTGGCAGGTGACGCAGGCGCCGTCCCAATGCGCGATCCAGAGGCGCCCGGCCGCGTCGGTGGTCATGCCGTCGGGCAGGCCGTCCGGCTTGGGGAAGCGATGCCACACGCGGCGGTTCGACACGGTGCCCGCTTCCATGTCGAAGTCGTAGGCGTAGAGCTTGTTGAGCACCGTGTTGTTGAAGTACATGGTGCGGCCGTCCGCCGACCACGTCGGCCCATTGGTCACCTCGAAGCCATCGTCGTGCCTGGTGCAGCGGCCGTCGGCGTCGTAGCGGTAGAGCGCGCCGGTCGGCGCCTTGCAGTCGAAGTCCATGCTGCCGCCCCAGAAGCGGCCGCGGCTGTCGCACTTGCCGTCGTTGAAGCGGTTGTTCGCGCGCTCGGGTTCGGGTTGGTGCAGGTAGCGCGGGCGCGGGTCGGTGCCCGGCAGCTGCGCGGTGTCGAAGAGCGCGAAGCCGCGGCGCAGCGTGATGACGAGGCCCGGCGCGTTCGCGCGTTCCGAGATCGCGGTGATCTCTTCATCGAACAGCCAGGCGCGCCGCGCGCCGTCCGAAGGGCGGAACCAGAACAGGCGCGGCGTGAGGATGTCGATCCAGTAGAGCGCCTGCTCGCGCTGTGACCAGAGCGTGCCCTCGCCGAGGTTCGCCTCGGCGGGCCAGATGCATTCGGGGGTTCCCTCGATCACGGGTGCGGTGTAGCTCGTCATTGTTTTCCTTGTCATGTCTCCTTGACGCGGCGGATCGTATCAAGGCATATTGATAATTGAAATCAAACAATATGGAATAGATCGATATGCATTTTGCAATGTCACTTTCCAGCCTCACTGGAGACGCTTCTTGAATTCACCGAATCTTTCGATCCATCCGAGCCTGAAAGGCCGCACCGTGTTCGTCACCGGTGGCGGCAGCGGCATCGGCGCGGCCATCGTCGCCGCTTTCGCCGCGCAGGGTGCGCGGGTGGCCTTCGTCGACATCGCCGAAAGCGCCAGCGCCGCGCTCGCGCAGCAGATCGTCGCAGCCGGCCATGACGCGCCCTGGTGGCGCGCCTGCGACGTGCGCGACATCGGCGCGCTGCAAGCCGCCATCGCCGATGCGGCCGCCGAGTGCGGCGACTTCGCGGTGCTGGTCAACAACGTGGCGAGCGACGACCGCCACACGCTCGAATCGGTCACGCCCGCGTACTACGACAACCGCATGGCGATCAACGAGCGGCCGGCGCTGTTCGCGATCCAGTCCGTGGTGCCGGGCATGAAGCGGCTGGGCTTCGGCTCGGTGGTCAACCTCGGCTCCACGGGTTGGCAGACAAAGGGCTCGGGCTATCCCTGCTATGCCATTGCGAAGTCGTCGGTGAACGGGCTCACGCGCGGGCTCGCGGTCGATCTGGGCAAGGACCGCATCCGCATCAACACCGTGTCGCCGGGCTGGGTGATGACGGAGCGGCAGGTGAAGCTGTGGCTCGATGAAGAGGGCGAGCAGGCCCTGAAGCGCAACCAGTGCCTGCCCGACAAGCTGATGCCGGAAGACATCGCGCGCATGGTGCTGTTCCTGGCATCCGACGACGCGAAGATGTGCACCGCGCAGGAGTTCACGGTGGACGCGGGCTGGACCTGATCAGTCCATTTCCAGCTTGCGTCCGTAGACGCTCATGCTGGCGGTCTTGAGCGCCTTCATCATCACCCGCGCCGCAGGCGACAGCAGCCGGTCGGTGCGCGTGATGATGCCGAACTGGTCCATGTGGCAGGGCATGTCGAGCGGCAGCAGCGACACGATGCCGTGCGCCGCGTAGTAGCGCGCCACGTCGGTTGCGAGCACGGCCACCATGTCGCTCTGCTGCAGCATCCGCGTGATGAAGAGCAGGGCCGAGCTCTCGATGGTGTTGGCCGGCGGCGCGAGCCCTTCTTCCTGGAACATCAGCTCGAAGCGGTGGCGCAGCACGCTGCCCGCGGGCGGCACGATCCAGCCGGCGCCGACCACGTCGCGCAGCGTGAGCCCGCTCTCGCCGAGCATGGGATGGCCCGGCCGCACCAGCGCGCACACCGGCTCTTCGCTCAGGGCCTCGTAGCGCAGTTGCGACTTGTCGTGCTCGGCGAAGAGCCGGGCCACGAGGATGTCGAGCTTGCCCTGCTCGAGCCGCTCGATCAGCACCGGGCTGGTTTCGATTTCCAGTGACACGCGCAGGTCGGGCTGCTCGCGCTTGACCATCGCGACGGCCGGCGGCAGCAGCGCCAGCCCCGGCGCGGTGATGGCGCCCACGCTCACCTGCCCGAAGCGTCCCGCCTTGAGCGCGGTGAGTTCGTCGTGCGCCTGGTTCAGGCTCGCGAGCGCGACGCGGGCGTGGCGGATCATCGTCTCGCCGTACCAGGTGGGCCGCATGCCGCGCGGCAGGCGGTCGAACAGCGGCACCTCCAGCACGTCTTCCAGGTCTTTCAGCAATTTCGACGCTGCGGGCTGCGTCATGTTGAGCACCTGCGCCGCGCGATGGATGTTGCCTTCCTCCGCCAGCGCGACCAGCAACAGCAGTTGCCGTGTCTTGAGCCGCGCGCGAATAAACCAGTGGTTGTAGTTGGTCATGACTTCGTGGAACTAAGGGCTTATCGGGTTTTCCAGAATCCGGCGATCGATATGCATTTTGTCGAAAAAACGATTGGATCGATATCAATTCTGTTCCTAGACTCACGCCAATTCAAAACAAGAGACAAAGATCGGCGCCCTCGTGATCCACGGTGAGATCCATCAGAACGTGCGGCAGTACATCAACGGCCGCTGGGAAACCAGCGCGACCACCGGTGTGAGCGCCAATCCGTCGGACACCAGCGAGGTGGTCGCCGAGTACGCACGCGCCGATCGCCGCCAGGCCGAGGCCGCCATCCGCGCGGCCACCGAGGCCTTTCCGCACTGGAGCCACAGCACCCCGCAGCGCCGCGCCGACGTGCTCGACCGCATCGGCGCCGAGCTCCTGGCGCGCAAGGACGAACTGGGCCTGCTGCTGGCGCGCGAGCAGGGCAAGACGCTGCCCGAGGCCGTCGCCGAGACAGCGCGGGCAGGGCAGGTCTTCAAGTTCTTCGCGGGCGAAGCGCTGCGCGGCGGCGGTGGCGAGAACATGGCCTCGACGCGGGCCGGCGTGCAGGTCGACGTGACGCGCGAGGCGGTCGGCGTGACCGGGCTCATCACGCCATGGAACGCCCCCTTCGTGATTCCCGCCTGGAAGATCGCGCCGGCACTCGCCCATGGCAACAGCGTGGTGTTCAAGCCGGCCGAGCTGGTGCCGGCCTGCGGCGGCGCGCTGGCCGAAATCATCAGCCGCGCCGGCCTGCCGGCGGGCGCCTTCAACCTCGTGATGGGCAGCGGCCGCGAAGTGGGTCAGGCGCTGGTCGACAGCGCACTGGTCGATGCGCTGAGCTTCACCGGCTCCGCCGCCAACGGCGAGCGCGTGCTGCAGGCAGCAGCCACCCGGCGCGCGAAGGTGCAGCTGGAGACGGGCGGCAAGAACGCGCTCGTCGTGCTGGCCGATGCCGACCTCGACCGCGCCGTCGATTGCGCGGTGCAGGGCGCCTACTTTT
The DNA here is from genome assembly GCF_017161115.1 of Variovorax sp. RKNM96. Classification (GTDB taxonomy): domain Bacteria; phylum Pseudomonadota; class Gammaproteobacteria; order Burkholderiales; family Burkholderiaceae_C; genus Variovorax. The sequence continues at coordinate 1,200,524 of NZ_CP046508.1, forward strand.
CCGCGGGGCAGCGCTGCACGGCGTCGAGCCGGCTCATCGTCGAAGCGGCGGTGCACGACGCCTTCGTGGCGAAGCTGCGACAGCGCCTGAAGACGTTGAAGATCGGCCACGCCCTCGAACGCGGCATCGACATCGGCCCGGTGGCCGACGAAGAGCGGCTTGCGATGAACCTCGCATGGGTCGACATCGCGCGCGAGGAGGGCGCCGAGCATGTGTGGGGCGGCGAGGCGCTCGAGCGTTCGACGCCGGGCTACTACATGAGCCCCGCGCTGTTCCTGGCCAAGCCTTCGCACCGCATTGCGCGCGAGGAGATCTTCGGGCCGCTCGCCTGCGTGCTGCGCGCCGACGACTACGACGAGGCGCTGGCGCTGTGCAACGACACGCCCTTCGGCCTGTGCGCGGGCATCTGCACCAACTCGCTCAAGCACGCGATGCATTTCAGGCGCCATGCCGTGGTCGGCATGACGATGGTCAATCTGCCGACCGCGGGGGTGGACTTCCACGTGCCCTTCGGCGGCCGCAAGGGGTCGGGCTACGGGCCGCGCGAACAAGGGCGCCACGCCGCGGAGTTCTACACGACGGTCAAGACCGGCTACATGCTGGCCTGACCAACCGGGTTTCGTTCACCACACCAACAGCAAAGTCCTCGAGACATCAAGAAGGAGACATCCCATGACCATGAATCGCCGCACCCTCAACATCGCGCTCGCCGCAGCGTCCCTGGGCAGCCTGCTGCCCGCCTCCGCCTTCGCGCAGAAGAAGCTCGTGCTGGGCTTTGCACAGGTGGGCGCCGAGAGCGAATGGCGCACCGCCAACACCGAGTCGATCAAGTCCTCGGCCAAGGAAGCGGGCATCGAGCTCAAGTTCTCCGATGCGCAGCAAAAGCAGGAGAACCAGATCAAGGCGATTCGCTCGTACATCGCGCAGAAGGTCGACGTGATCGCGTTCTCGCCCGTGGTCGAGTCGGGCTGGGAAACCGTGCTGCGCGAAGCCAAGGCCGCCAAGATCCCGGTGGTGCTGACCGACCGCTCGGTGAACACCAAGGACGACACGCTCTACGTGACCTTCATGGGTTCCGACTTCGTCGAGGAAGGCCGCAAGGCCGGCCGCTGGCTCGTCGAGAAGATGAAGGACCAGAAGGGCGAGGTGAACATCGTCGAGCTGCAGGGCACCGTGGGCTCCGCCCCGGCCATCGACCGCAAGAAGGGCTTCGAGGAAATCATCAAGGCCGATCCGAAGTTCAAGATCATCCGCTCGCAGACCGGCGACTTCACCCGCGCCAAGGGCAAGGAAGTGATGGAGGCCTTCCTCAAGGCCGATGGCAAGAAGATCAACGTGCTCTTCGCGCACAACGACGACATGGCCATCGGCGCGATCCAGGCCATCGAGGAAGCCGGCATGAAGCCCGCGAAGGACATCACCATCATCTCGATCGACGGGGTGAAGGGCGCCTTCGAAGCCATGATCGCCGGCAAGCTCAATGTGTCGGTGGAATGCAGCCCGCTGCTCGGCCCGCAACTGATGAGCGCCGTGAAGGACATCAAGGCCGGCAAGACACTGCCCAAGCGCATCGTGACCGAAGAAGGCATCTTCCCCATGGAAGTCGCCGCCAAGGAATTCCCGAACCGCAAGTACTAAGAAGAGCACGCACACATGAAACGCAACTTCCTCAAGGCCTCGCTCGCCGGCCTGGCTTTCGCCGTCGTGGGCTTCACGCCGTTGGCCAACGCGCAGGACAAGGGCCTGATCGCCATCTCGATGCCCACCAAGTCGTCGGCCCGCTGGATCGCCGACGGCGCGAACATGGTCAAGTACTTCAAGGACAAGGGCTACAAGACCGACCTGCAGTACGCGGACGACGACATCCCGAACCAGCTCGCGCAGATCGAGAACATGGTGACCAAGGGCTCCAAGGTGCTGGTGATCGCGGCCATCGACGGCACCACGCTCTCGGACGTGCTGCAGAAGGCGGCTGACAAGGGCGTGAAGGTCATCGCGTACGACCGGCTCATCAAGGGCTCGAAGAACGTCGACTACTACGCCACCTTCGACAACTTCCAGGTCGGCGTGCTGCAGGCGCAGTCCATCGAAGCGGCGCTGGGCCTCAAGAGCGGCAAGGGCCCGTTCAACATCGAGCTGTTCGGCGGCTCGCCCGACGACAACAACGCCTTCTTCTTCTACAACGGCGCGATGTCGGTGCTGGAGCCCTACATCAAGAGCGGCAAGCTCGTGGTGCGCAGCAAGCAGATGGGCATGGACAAGGTCGGCACGCTGCGCTGGGACGGCGCGGTGGCGCAGGCGCGCATGGACAACCTGCTGTCGGCCTACTACACGAAGGACCGCGTGGATGCGGTGCTGTCGCCGTACGACGGCCTTTCGATCGGCATCCTCTCGTCGCTCAAGGGCGTGGGCTACGGCTCGGGTTCGCAGCCGATGCCCATCGTCTCGGGCCAGGACGCAGAGGTGCCGTCGGTCAAGTCGATCCTGCGCAAGGAACAGACCTCCACCGTGTTCAAGGACACGCGCGAGCTGGCCAAGGTGACGGTCGCGATGGTCGACGCCATGCTCTCGGGCAAGACGCCCGAGGTGAACGACACCAAGACCTACAACAACGGCATCAAGGTCGTGCCCTCGTACCTGCTCAAGCCCGTGAGCGTGGACGCCTCGAACTGGAAGCAGGTGCTGGTGGACAGCGGCTACTACAAGGAAAGCCAGGTCAAGTGAACGGAGGCGAACGCACGATCCTCGAGATGCGCGGGATCACCAAGACGTTTCCGGGCGTGAAGGCCCTGAGCAACGTCAACCTCGCCGTGCGCGCGGGGGAGATCCACGCGGTGGTCGGCGAGAACGGCGCGGGCAAGTCGACGCTCATGAAGGTGCTGAGCGGCGTCTACCCGTGCGACTCGTACACCGGGGAGATCCATTTCGAGGGCGAGCTTCGCCGCTTCAAGGGCATCGCCGACAGCGAGAAGCTCGGCATCATCATCATCCACCAGGAGCTGGCGCTGGTGCCGCTGCTCTCGATTGCCGAGAACCTGTTTCTCGGCAACGAGATCGCCACCGGCGGCGTGATCGACTGGTTCGCCGCCTATGCGAAGACGCGCGAGCTGCTCGCGAAGGTGGGCCTGAAGGAACTGCCCACCACGCTGGTGACTGACCTGGGTGTCGGCAAGCAGCAGTTGGTGGAGATCGCCAAGGCGCTCGCGAAGGAAGTGAAGCTCCTGATCCTCGACGAGCCCACCGCGAGCCTCAACGAGAACGACAGCGATGCGCTCCTCGCGCTGCTGCTCGAACTCAAGCGCCAGGGCATCGCATCGATCCTCATCTCGCACAAGCTCAACGAGATCGCCAAGGTGGCCGATTCGATCACCGTGCTGCGCGATGGCGCGACGGTGGAGACCATCGACTGCCGCAGCGACCCGATCAGCGAAGACCGCATCATCCGCGGCATGGTCGGCCGCGACATGGAGCATCGCTACCCGCAGCGCTCGCCCAAGATCGGCGAGACGGTGCTGGAGGTGCGCGACTGGCGCGTGCACCACGCGCTGCATGCCGACCGCGAGCAGATCAAGGGCGTGAACCTGCATGTGCGCCAGGGCGAGATCGTCGGCATCGCGGGCCTCATGGGCGCGGGCCGCACCGAACTCGCGATGAGCGTGTTCGGCAAGTCGTACGGACAGCGCATCAGCGGCTCGGTGCTCATGCACGGCAAGCCGGTGGACGTGAGCACCGTGCGCAAGGCCATCGACCACGGCATCGCCTATGTCACCGAAGACCGCAAGGGCCTCGGGCTGGTGCTGGAGGAAGGCATCCGCAAGAACATCAGCCTCGCGAACCTCGATGCGATTTCCGAGCGCTCGGTGATCGACGACGGCCGCGAATTCAAGGTCGCCAACGACTACAAGAAGGCGCTGAACATCCGCTGCTCGGGTGTCGAGCAGCTGGTGGTCAACCTGTCGGGCGGCAACCAGCAGAAGGTGGTGTTGAGCAAGTGGCTCTTCACCAAGCCCGAACTGCTGATCCTGGACGAACCCACGCGCGGCATCGACGTGGGCGCCAAGTACGAGATCTACACCATCATCGACCAGCTCGCGAGCGAGGGCAAAGGCATTCTCATGATTTCTTCCGAACTGCCGGAGTTGCTCGGCATGTGCGACCGCATCTACGTGATGAACGAGGGTCGCTTCGTGGCCGAGTTCACCGCGGCCGAGGCTTCGCAGGAGCGCATCATGCATGCGATCGTGAGCGCAGGGAGCAGCGTGCATGTCGCAGCCTGAAGCGAATGCGGTGCAAGGCGCCGCACCCACAACCCCGGTCGCCGCGAAGCTCCATGTGGGCTTCCTGAAGAACAACCTGCGCGAGTACGGCATGCTGATCTCGCTGGTCGCGATCATGGTGCTGTTCCAGGTGCTGACCGACGGCACGCTGCTGCGGCCGCTGAACCTCACCAACCTGCTGCTGCAGAACAGCTACGTGGTCATCATGGCGCTGGGCATGCTGCTGGTGATCGTGGCGGGGCACATCGACCTGTCGGTGGGCTCGGTCTGCGGCTTCATCGGCGCGCTCGCGGCAGTGCTGATGGTGGAGTACGAATGGCACTTCGTGCCCACCGCCATCGTCAGCATCGCGGCCGGCGCGGTGATCGGCGCCGCGCAGGGCTGGTTCGTGGCGTTCCGAAAGATCCCGTCGTTCATCGTCACGCTCGCGGGCATGCTGGTGTTCAAGGGGCTCACGCTGGCGCTGCTCGCGGGGCAGTCGGTGGGGCCGTTTCCGGTGGAGTTCCAGCGGTTGAGTTCGGGCTTCATTCCCGATCCATTGGGCGGCGACACGCTGCGCACCACCTCGCTGATCGTGGGTGCGCTCGCGGCTGCGGCGCTGGTGTTCTTCAAGCTGCGCGGGCGCGCCAAGCTCAAGGCGCACGGCATGGAGCAGGAGCCGTATGCCTTCTTCCTCGTGAAGAACCTGTTCTTCGCGGCCATCATCCTTTTCTTCAGCTACCTGCTCTCCACCTACAAGGGCCTGCCCAACGTGCTGGTGGTGATGGCGGTGCTGATCGTGGTGTACGACTTCGTCACCAACCGCACCACCATCGGCCGGCGCATCTATGCGCTGGGCGGCAACGAGAAGGCGGCGCGGCTGTCGGGCGTGAAGACGCAGCGGCTCGCGTTCCTCACCTTCGTGAACATGGGCGCGCTGGCTGCATTGGCGGGCCTGGTGTTCGCGGCGCGCCTGAACACGGCCACGCCCAAGGCGGGCCTGGGTTTCGAGCTCGATGTGATCGCGGCCTGCTTCATCGGCGGCGCCTCGGCCTCGGGCGGCGTGGGCCGGGTGATGGGCGCGGTGATCGGCGCCTTCATCATGGGCGTGATGAACAACGGCATGTCGATCCTCGGCATCGGCATCGACTACCAGCAGGTCATCAAGGGGCTGGTGCTGCTGGCGGCGGTGTTCATCGACGTCTACAACAAGAACAAGTAGGCGCATGAGCCAGAGCACTGCCTCCCCCGTGCTGGAACTGCGGGGCATCCACAAGCAGTTCGGCGGCATCTCCGTGCTGAACGATGTGCAGCTGAAGCTCTACCCGGGCGAGATCCATGCGCTGATGGGACAGAACGGCGCGGGCAAGTCGACGCTCATCAAGGTGCTGACGGGTGTGCTGCCGTCGAGCGGCGGCGAGATGTTCCTCGATGGCCAGGCCATCCGGCCTGGCTCGCCGCTGGAGGCGCAGAAGCTGGGCATCAGCACGGTCTACCAGGAAGTGAACCTGTGCCCGAACCTCTCGGTGGCGGAGAACGTGTTCGCGGGGCGCTATCCGCGCTGCGGTGCGATGCAGGGCTTTCGCATCGACTGGGCGGCGGTGAATCGCCGGGCAGAGGAGTTGCTGGCGCGCATCGGTCTCGATATCGACGTGACGCGGCTGCTGTCGAGCTATTCGGTCGCGGTGCAGCAGATGGTGGCGATCGCGCGGGCGCTCGGTGTGTCGTCGAAGGTGCTGATCCTCGACGAGCCGACATCGAGCCTGGACGACGACGAAGTGGAAAAGCTGTTCGAGGTGCTGCGGCGCTTGCGCGGCGAAGGGCTCGCGATCGTCTTCGTGACGCACTTCCTGAACCAGATGTATGCGGTGTCGGATCGCATCACCGTGCTGCGCAATGGCAACTGGGTGGGCGAATGGAAAGCGGCGGACCTCGGCCCGCAGGCGTTGATCGCGGCGATGCTCGGGCGCGAACTGGCCGCGCAGTCGGCACGGCCTGCCGCACTGCCCGCATTCGATGAAGCCGCGCCCGCCTTGCTGCAGACCGAAGGGCTGGGCCAAGCGGGGCAATTGCAGGCGACCGATTTACGCGTGCGTGCCGGCGAGGTCGTTGGCATCGCGGGGCTGCTCGGTGCCGGCCGCACTGAGCTAGCCCGCCTCCTGTTCGGCCTTGAATCGCCCGACCGTGGCGTGTTGAAAATCGACGGTCGCTCCGTCACTTTCTCGAATCCGGCCGATGCGATCCGCGAAGGCCTCGCGCTGTGCCCTGAAGAGCGCAAGACCGATGGCATCGTGGCCGAGCTGTCGGTGCGCGAGAACATCGCGCTCGCGCTGCAGGCCCGCCTGGGCACGCGGAAATTTCTCTCGCATGCGGAGCAGACCGCGATGGCCGAGCGCTTCGTCGCTTCGCTGGGCATCAAGACGGCGAGCGTCGAAACGCCGATCGGCCTGCTCTCGGGCGGCAACCAGCAGAAAGCCATGATCGCGCGCTGGCTCGCCACCGAGCCGCGCCTGTTGATCCTCGACGAGCCCACGCGCGGCATCGACGTCGCGGCCAAGCAGGAAATCATGGAAGAGATCCTGCGGCTTGCGCGCGCGGGCATGGCGGTGATCTTCATCTCGTCGGAGATGAGCGAGGTGGTGCGCGTGGCGCATCGCATCGTGGTGCTGCGGGACCGGCAGAAGGTGGGTGAGCTTCCGGGTGGCTCGACCGAGGACGAGGTCTACGAAATGATTGCTGCAGCATGAGCCACTCGCCTTTCCTGTCTTTCTCCCTCCCCTTCCGGGGGAGGGCCGGGGTGGGGGCACGCGGCCTTCACCGTCGCGCAGTGTTCGAGGCCGCATGCCCCCATCCCAACCTTCCCACGGAAGGGGAAGGAGCAAGGCAGAAGACATGACGCGCCTCTCTTCCCTCATGGGCCACCGCCTTGCCTGGCCCATCGTCACATTGCTCTTGTTGCTCGCAATCAACACCGCATTCAACGCGAGCTTCCTGCACCTCGAATGGCGCGAGGGCCATCTCTACGGCAGCCTGATCGACATCCTGAACCGCGCGGCGCCGTTGGTGCTGGTCTCGCTTGGCATGACGCTGGTAATCGCCACGCGCGGCATCGACATCTCGGTCGGGGCGGTGGTGGCGATCGCGGCATCGGTTGCGGCCTGGATGATCGGCGGCTCGGTGTCCAGCGATGTGAGCCGCTTCCCGATGTCGCTCGCGATCCTCGCGGCCATCGGTGTCGCATTGCTGTGCGGGCTGTGGAACGGGCTCCTGGTCGCCAAGGTCGGCATGCAGCCGATCATCGCGACGCTGATCCTCATGGTGGCGGGGCGCGGCATCGCGCAGCTCATTGCGGACGGGCAGATCATCACGATCTACTACAAGCCGTTCTTCTTCCTCGGCAGCGGCTACCTGCTGGGCCTGCCGTTCTCGTTGTTCATCGTGGCGGCGGTGTTCGTGCTGCTGTATCTCGCGATCACGCGCACGGCGCTCGGGCTTTTCATTCAGGCGGTGGGGATCAACCCGACGGCGGCGCGGGTCGCGGGCATCCAGGCGCGAAGGCTCGTCGTCGGTGCGTATGCGTTCTGCGGTGCCTGCGCTGGCGTAGCAGGTTTGCTGATCAGCTCGAACGTCAAGAGCGCGGACGGCAACAACGCCGGCCAGTTGCTGGAGCTCGACGCGATCCTTGCGGTCACGCTCGGCGGCACGGCGCTCACGGGCGGGCGCTTCAGCCTCGTGGGCAGCGTGATCGGCGCGCTGATCATCCAGACGCTGACCTATGCGATCTATTCGCTGGGCGTGCCGCCCGAGATCAACCTCGTGGTGAAGGCGGTGGTGGTGTTCGTGGTGATGCTGTTGCAGTCGCCGGAGTTCAGGGCGGAGGTGCGGTCGCTCGTCCAGCGACCGGCGCATGAAGGGGGACGGGCATGAGCGCGGTGATCGAGACCAGCGCTGCACCCTCACCCCAACCCTCTCCCGCGCGCGGGAGAGGGCGGAAGGCAGGGCTCAATCCGAAGTACCTGCCGCTCACGGCGACCATCTCGCTGTTCATGTTGATGGCGACGCTGGGCTCGGTGTTCTACGACGGCTTCTTCTCGGCGCAGGTGTTCCTCAACCTGCTGATCGACAACGCCTTCCTGATCGTCGTCGCGGTCGGCATGACCTTCGTGATTCTCTCGGGCGGCATCGACCTCTCGGTGGGCTCGGTGATCGCGCTCACGACGATGGTGTCGGCCTCGCTGGTCGAAAAGCATGGCTGGAGCCCGGCCATCGTGATTCCGCTGGTGTTGGTGATGGGCACTGCGTTCGGCGCGTTCATGGGCCTGCTCATCGAGCGCTTCCGGCTGCAGCCCTTCATCGTCACGCTCGCGGGCATGTTTCTCGCGCGCGGTCTCTGCTATCTCATCAGCATCGATTCGATCAGCATCACCAACGAGTTCTATTCGGAGGTCTCGCAGATCCGCATTCCGATCTGGGGCGAGGCCTCGGTCTCGATCAGCGCGGTGATCGCCATCGTGGTGCTGCTGGCCGCAGTGTTCATCGCGCATTGCACGCCCTTCGGCCGCGCGGTGTACGCCATCGGCGGCAGCGAGCACTCGGCGATGCTGATGGGCCTGCCGGTGCGCCGCACGCTCGTGGGCGTGTACACGCTCTCGGGCTTCTGCTCGGCGCTGGCGGGCGTGATATTCACCTTCTACATGCTCTCGGGCTACGGCCTGCATGCGCTCGGGCTGGAGCTCGACGCCATCGCGGCGGTGGTGATCGGCGGCACGCTGCTCACCGGCGGCGTGGGCTATGTGGCGGGCACGCTCTTCGGCGTGCTGATGCTCGGGATCATCCAGACGCTGATTTCCTTCGACGGCACGCTCAGCTCATGGTGGACGCGCATCGTCGTCGGCGCGCTGCTCTTCGTGTTCTGCCTGCTGCAGCGCTTCTTCACCTCGCGCGCACCCCGGCGCTGACGTTCTCTTTTTTTTTCTCTCTCTCTCTCCTTTCTCTCAGGACACCTTCGCATGCCGGACACCCCTCCGAAGAAACTGCGCTCGACCGAATGGTTCGGCTCGGCCGACAAGAACGGCTTCATGTACCGCAGCTGGATGAAGAACCAGGGCATTCCGGACCATGAGTTCGACGGCCGGCCGATCGTGGGCATCTGCAACACCTGGTCGGAGCTCACGCCCTGCAACGCGCACTTTCGCAAGATCGCGGAGCACGTGAAGCGCGGCATCTCCGAAGCAGGCGGCTTCCCGGTCGAGTTCCCGGTGTTCTCCAATGGCGAATCGAACCTGCGGCCGACCGCGATGCTCACGCGCAACCTCGCGAGCATGGACGTGGAAGAAGCGATTCGCGGCAACCCGGTCGATGCGGTGGTGCTGCTCACCGGCTGCGACAAGACCACGCCCGCGCTTTTGATGGGCGCGGCAAGCTGCGACATCCCGGCCATCGTGGTGACCGGCGGGCCGATGCTCAACGGCAAGCTCGACGGCAAGGACATCGGCTCGGGCACGGCCGTGTGGCAACTACACGAATCGCTGAAGGCGGGCGAGATCAACCTGCACCAGTTCCTCTCGGCCGAGGGCGGCATGTCGCGCTCGGCGGGCACCTGCAACACGATGGGCACGGCCTCGACGATGGCCTGCATGGCCGAGGCGCTGGGCACCTCGCTGCCGCACAACGCGGCGATTCCGGCGGTCGATGCGCGGCGCTACGTGCTCGCGCAGATGTCGGGCATGCGCGCGGTGCAGATGGCCAAGGAAGGGCTCACGCTCTCGAAGATCCTCACGCGCGAGGCTTTCGAGAACGCGATTCGCGTGAACGCGGCCATCGGCGGATCGACCAATGCGGTGATTCACCTGAAGGCGATTGCGGGCCGCATCGGCGTCGATCTCGAACTGGAAGACTGGACGCGCATCGGCAGCCACACGCCGACCATCGTGGACCTGATGCCTTCGGGGCGCTTCCTGATGGAGGAGTTCTATTACGCAGGCGGTTTGCCCGCGGTGCTGCGCCGGCTCGGCGAAAACGGATTGCTGCCGCACCCCGGCGCGCTCACCGTCAACGGCCAGTCGATCTGGGACAACGTGCGCGAGGCGCCGAGCCTCAATGACGAGGTGATCCGCCCGCTCGACAACCCGCTGATCGCCGATGGCGGCATCCGCATCCTGCGCGGCAATCTCTCGCCGCGCGGCGCGGTGCTCAAGCCCTCGGCGGCAACGCCCGAACTGCTCAAGCACCGCGGCCGCGCCGTGGTGTTCGAGAACCTGGAGCACTACAAGGAGCGCATCGTCGACGAGTCGCTCGACATCGATGCGAGCTGCGTGATGGTGCTGAAGAACTGCGGCCCCAAGGGCTACCCCGGCATGGCCGAGGTCGGCAACATGGGCCTGCCGCCGAAGCTGCTGCGCCAGGGCGTGAAGGACATGGTGCGCATCTCGGACGCACGCATGAGCGGCACGGCCTATGGCACGGTGGTGCTGCACGTCGCGCCCGAAGCCGCGGATGGCGGGCCGCTTGCCGCGGTGCGCGATGGCGACTGGATCGAGCTCGATTGCGATGCGGGGCGCCTGCACCTCGACATCAGCGACGAGGAACTCGCATCGCGCCTCGCGTCGCTGTCCGCATCCGATGCGCAACCGATGAGCACGCGCGGCGGCGGCTACCAGAAGCTCTACGTCAACCACGTGCTGCAGGCCGATGAAGGCTGCGACTTCGACTTTCTGGTGGGCTGCAGAGGCTCCGCCGTTCCACGCCATTCACACTGATCACACACCATGACCCCCAGATACCGCGGCATCTTCCCGGTGGTGCCGACCACCTTCACCGAACAGGGCGGGCTCGATCTCGAAAGCCAGAAGCGCTGCGTCGATTTCATGATCGATGCGGGCTCCGACGGGCTTTGCATCCTCGCGAATTTCTCGGAGCAGTTCGTGCTGTCCGACGAAGAGCGCGAGGTGCTCACGCGCACGATGCTCGAACACGTGAAAGGCCGCGTGCCGGTGATCGTGACCACCACGCACTACAGCACCAAGGTGTGCGCCGAGCGCAGCCGCCGCGCACAGGACATGGGCGCGGCGATGCTGATGGTGATGCCGCCGTATCACGGCGCGACCTTCCGCGTGCCGGAGCCGCAGATCTTCGAGTTCTACGCGCGGCTCTCCGATGCGGTCGGCATTCCGATCATGATCCAGGACGCGCCCGCGAGCGGCACGGTGCTCTCGGCGACGTTCCTCGCGCGCATGGCGAAGGAGATCGAACACGTCGCGTACTTCAAGATCGAGACCGCCGGTGCGGCTGCGAAGCTGCGCGAGCTGATCCGCCTCGGCGGCGATGCCATCGAAGGCCCGTGGGATGGCGAAGAGGCCATCACGCTGATGCCCGACCTCGATGCCGGTGCGACCGGTTCGATGACCGGCGGCGGCTATCCCGATGGCATCCGCCCGATCATCGAGGCGCACCGTGCGGGTGACCGCGACAAGGCCTTTGCGCTCTACCAGCAGTGGCTGCCGCTCATCAACTACGAGAACCGTCAGGCGGGCCTCTTGGCCTGCAAGTCGCTCATGAAGGAGGGCGGTGTGATCGCTTGCGAGGCGCCGCGGCATCCGCTGCCGGCAATGCATCCCGATACGCGCGCCGGCCTGATCGAGACGGCGAAACGACTCGATCCGCTGGTGCTGCGCTGGGGGCGATAGCCAGTTCGCTGTCCTCGACGAAGTAGGGCGCGAGGATCTCGGTCAGCCAGTTCATCACTGCGAGCACGCGCGGCGCGAGCTGGCGCCGGTTGACGTACACCAGCGACACCGGCATCGGCCGCGCGGTGAAGGCCGGCATCACCTGCACGAGCGAGCCGGCCGCAAAGCAGGGCAGGAGGCCGCCGACGGGCGCCTGGATCAGCCCGAGGCCCGCAACTGCAGCGGCGTTGTAGGCGTCGGTGCCGTTCACCGTGACGGTGGCGCGCACCGGCTGCATCCGGTAGCGGCCCTGGGCCGCGTCGAAGTATTCCCAACCCGCGTCGTTCGGCGAGAGGGTCTGCGCGAAATGCACGATGCGGTGCTGCGCGAGGTCGGCCAGCGCTTGCGGCGTGCCGTGCGCCTGCAGGTAGGCCGGGCTGGCGGCGTTGGCCATCCGCATGAAACCGAGCGGCCGCGCGACGAGTTCGGAATCGCCCAGCACACCCACGCGCAGCACGCAGTCGAAGCCCTCGTTCACGAGGTCGACGCGGCGGTCGGTGGTGCTGATGCCGATCTCCAGTGCGGGATGCCGCGCAAGGAACTCGGGCAGGCGCGGAATGACGAGGTCGCGCGCCACGGTGGCCGGCAGGTCGATGCGCAGGCGCCCTGTGAGGCCGCCGGTGTTCGCGCGGAACATGGTGGCGAGCTGTTCGCCTTCGGACAGGTAGTCCTTGCACCGCTCGAGAAAGCGCTCGCCGTCCTCGGTCAGGCGCACGCTGCGCGTGGTGCGCTGCAGCAGCCGCGTGCCCAGCCGCTCTTCCAGTTGCTGCACCGCCACCGAGACGCGGGCGCGTGTCAGACCGAGCTGGTCCGCCGCGCGGCTGAAGCTCGCGAGCTCGGCGACCCTGGAGAAGATGCGCAGTTCGTCGATGTTCATGGGGGCGGATTGTTTCCTTGTTGGATAACAGTGTGCAACGCCTGGCGGGATTTATCTTGCTGCCGGTAATTTTTAAAGTCCACCCATCCACTCATCGAGGACTTTGAAATGACCGCTTCCAGCAACCCCAATGCCTCCCGCATCGCACTCATCACCGGCGGCGGCCGGGGCCTCGGCCGCAGCGCCGCGCTGGCGCTCGCTGCGGATGGTGTCGATGTGATCCTGACCTATGTGTCCAACGAAGCCGCCGCGCAGGCGGTGGTGTCGGAGATCGAAGCGAAAGGGCGCCGCGCCGTCGCGCTCGGGCTCGACGTCGGCGACAGCAGGACCTTCGCCGCATTCGCCGATTCGGTGAGGACGGCGCTGGCCGCCACCTGGCAGCGCGAGCGCTTCGACTTCCTGGTGAACAACGCCGGCGTGGGCCTGCATGTGAACTTCGAGGACACGACCGAAGCGCAGTTCGACACGCTCTACAACATCCACTTCAAAGGCACGTACTTCCTCACCCAGAAGATGCTGCCGCTGATCAACGACGGGGGGCGCATCGTCAATGTGTCGACGGGGCTCACGCGCTTTGCCATGGAGGGCACTTCGGCCTATGCCGCGATGAAGGGCGCCGTGGAAGTGCTGACGCGCTACCTCGCCAAGGAACTCGGCAAACGCGGCATCGCGGCGAACACGATCGCGCCGGGTGCGATCGAGACCGACTTCAGCGGGGGCGTGGTGCGCGACAACGCACAGGTGAACGCGATGGTCGCGGGCTTCACCGCGCTCGGACGCGCGGGCAAGCCCGACGACATCGGCGGTGCGATCGCGGGCTTGCTCGGGGAGGGGAATCGCTGGGTGAATGCCCAGCGCATCGAGGTGTCGGGCGGGATGCTCGTCTGAGCAGCCCCTGAGCGGCAGATGCGCTCAGCTTTTCTCGAGTTCGGTGACTTGCAGGGACAGGTCGAAGAGCTTGGACTTGCTGGCGTAGTAGCGGTCGAGCCGCCATTCCTTGAGGATGTCCATGGCGAGCTGGAAGCTCTTGTAGTCGAGGGAATAGAGCGTGACCAGCTCGAAGCTGTGTTCGGACTCCAGGGCCAACACGAGTTGGGCCAGGATCTTGGCCGAGTCGTTGGCCGGGTCCGTTTCTATGAATCGGCGAGCGACCTTGATGGCATTCATGGGAAAGAGTTCCTCGGTGGGCAGGGACCGAGAACTATAGCTAGCACGCGACTGCCTTTTATGACAGTCTTGTGACAATCAGGGCCATCGCCCGGAGGCCGGGGCCTCCCTCCTCCAAAGCGAGTACCTGTGGTTTCGTTTCCGCGCCGATTCAGCGGATGGGTGCCGGCATCGGCATCGGACGCGGCGCCATGATCGGTTCGGGCGCGCGCTCCATGGGCATCGGCGCCGGCATCACCACGGTCGTGACCGATTCGCGGATCACGCCGCCGCCCATCACGCTGCCTTCGACGCTGGCGCTGGTGTTGCCCTCGCCGCCGAGCACGCGGGCTTCGCAATCCCTGCGGTCACCGGGCGATTGCTGCAGGCCGCAGCGTGCGAGCGCATTGGCGCGGTAGTCGGGTGCGCCGGTCAGGCCGCCGCGGGCGGCTTCCTGGCGGGCGGCGCCGGCTTCGCGGATGCAGGCGGCGCGGTCCTGCTGGTTGTGACCGCAGACCGAGAGTTCCTGCTGGTAGATGCCGCCGCGGCCACTTTGGGCAGTGGCCAGGGTGGCGCTGGCCATGCCGCCGACGGCGAGCAGGGCGAGGACGATCGAACGGGTGTTGCTTTTCATGATGTGCTCCTTGGCGTAGTCAGTCAGTCAGCAAATCAACGCGCCGGCGCGGGTTGGGCCGGCAGGGGTGTCACGGTTTCGCGGATCACGCCGCCGCCCATCACGCTGCCTTCGGTGGTGGTGCGCGCGCCGCCCTTGATGCGGGCTTCGCAGTCGGCCTGGTCGGCCGCGGGTTGTTCGGCACAGCGCGCCAGGGAATTGACCTGGCCCCGTGCCGGACTCGGCGTGGTGAGGCCGGCGCGGCCGGCTTCCTGTTTCGCGGCGCCGGCTTCACGCAGGCACGCCGCACGGTCTTGCTGCACGCCGTCGCAGACGGCGCGTTCCTTCTGTGCGCGGGCGTCGGTGCCGGGCGCCTGCGCGCTCGCGGTCTGTGCGCCGAAGACGATGAAGCCGCTGGCGGCGAAGAAGGCCGTGGCGGAAAGGATGGAACGAACTGTTGTTGTCATGCGGGCTCCTGGTTGGGGCGCGTCCTCCGAGAGGTGCGCGACCGGAGCCTCAGTCTGCTGCTCGCCGGGGTGCGGCGTCTGTGGGACAGCCCCGTTCAGCGGGCGGGCCGGACACGCCCCTGTGTGTGGGACATGTCCGTCAACCCGTGTGTCAGCCTGCTGCGATGCGTTGCGCGAGGTGAGCGAGCGCTTCTTCGACCTGGTCGACAAGGATCAGCGACAGGTCGCCTGGCTGCAGCCGGGCCAGCGCCGTGTCGATCGCCACGAATTCGCCGCGGATCTCGTCGATGTAGCGCGTGCGGCCCGCGCCCTGCAGGCCCTGGCGCAGCAGCGCCATGACTTCGCCGTCGGCACGGCCCCTTTGCGCCGCGTCCTGATAAAGGATCACGTCGTCGAAGGCTTCGCCGAGGATGGCCGTCTGGTCGCGGATGTCCGAATCGCGCCGGTCGCCCGCGCCGCTGATCACCACCGAGCGCTTGTTGGCAGGCATCGTGTCCACGGCCGAGACCAATGCGCGCATCGCGTCGGTGTTGTGGCCGTAGTCGGCGATCACGGTGGCGCCGCGGTAGTCCATGACGTTGAAGCGCCCGGGCACGCCGGCCGCGTCGTTCATGAAGCTCGCGAGGCCGCTGCGGATGGTGTCCCAGTCCAGGCCCACGGCCCAGGCCGCGGCCACCGAGGCCATCACGTTGTCGACCTGGAAGCCGATGGTGCCGTTGCGCGTGATCGGCACGTCGCGCAGCGGAATGCGCTCGCGCCACGAGCCTTCGGCGGCGACCAGCGTGTCCTGGTCGACGTACACGGTGCGCTTGCCCTGCGCGCGGTGCGTGGCCATCACCGGGTGCATGCGGTCGGCGGTGAAGAAGATCACATGGCCGGGGCAGCCGGCCGCCATCGCGGCAACGTTCACGTCGGCCGCGTTGAGCACCGCGTAGCCGTCGGCCGCCACGTTGCGCACGATCACGCGCTTCAACACCGCGAGGTCTTCGACGGTGGTGATGTAGTTCAGCCCCAGGTGGTCGCCGCTGCCGATGTTGGTGACCACGGCCACCTGGCAGCGGTCGAAGCCGAGGCCCTCGCGCAGCACGCCGCCGCGGGCCACTTCGAACACGGCCGCATCGACGTCGGGATGCATCAGCACGTTGCGTGCGCTCTTCGGGCCGCTGCAGTCGCCGCCGTCGGTCTGGCGGCCGTCGACGTACACGCCGTCGGTGTTGGTCATGCCGGTGCGCAGGCCGCTCGAAGCGAGCAGGTGGTTGATGAGGCGCGCGGTGGTCGTCTTGCCGTTGGTGCCGGTGACCGCGACCACCGGAATGCGGCCGTCGTCGCCGTGCGCGAACATGGTGTCCATCACCGCTTCGCCGACCGCGCGGCCGCGGCCGAACGAGGGCGAGATGTGCATGCGAAGGCCCGGGGCGGCATTCACTTCGACCACGCCGCCGTGCTGCTCCTCGAGCGGGCGCAGCACGTTCTCGCAGACCATGTCGACGCCGCAGATGTGCAGCCCGACCATTTGCGCCGCATCGACCGCGCGCGCGGCCACTTCGGGGTGCACGGTGTCGGTCACGTCGGTGGCGGTGCCGCCGGTGGAAAGGTTCGCGTTGTTGCGCAGCACCACGCGCTGGCCGCGCTCGGGCACGCTCTCGGGCGTGAGGCCCTGCGATTCGAGCCGGCCGATGGCGATGTCGTCGAGGCGGATCTTGGTGAGCGAGGTGGCGTGGCCCTCGCCGCGGCGCGGGTCGAGGTTCACCGCGTCCACGAGCTGGCGCACGGTGAGCTGGCCGTCGCCGATCACCTGCGGCGGATCGCGCCGTGCGGCGGCCACGAGCCGGTCGCCGACCACCAGCAGGCGGAAGTCGAAGCCCGGCAGGAATTTCTCGACCATCACCTCGCCGTAGACGGCGGCCGAGTCGTAGGCCGAGGTCAGTTGCTCCTTGGTGGTGATGTTGACGGTGACGCCCTTGCCCTGGTTGCCGTCCTGCGGCTTGACCACGACCGGCAGGCCGATTTCACCGGCCGCCACCCAGCCGTCTTCGGCGCTGGAGACGGGGCGGCCCAGCGGCACCGGCACGCCGGCGGCGTTGAGCAGCTGCTTGGTCAGTTCCTTGTCCTGCGCGATCGACTCGGCCACGCCGCTGGTGCTGTCGACTTCGGCGGCCTGGATGCGGCGCTGCTTGGAACCCCAGCCGAACTGCACCAGGCTGCCGCTCGTGAGGCGGCGGTACGGAATGCCGCGCGCCACGGCGGCATCGACGATGGAGCCGGTGCTCGGGCCGAGGCGCTCGGATTCGTCGAGGTCGCGCAGCTCGGTGATGGCGGCGGTGGCATCGAAGGGCGTGTCGGCCTGCGCGGCGGCGATCAGCTGGTCGGCCAGCTCGATCGCGCGGCGGCCCACGGCTTCTTCGCTGTATTGAAAGACGACCTGGTAGACCCCGTCTTCCACCGTCGGCGCGGTGTGGCCGAAGTTGACCGCGCAGCCGGCCTGCGCCTGCAGCGCCACGGCCGCGTTTTCCAGCACGTGGGCGAGCGCCAGCGGCTGGCCCAGCACCATCGGGTGCAGTTCGCCGATGGTCGGGAAGCGGGCGCGCAGGCGCGCTTCGAAACCGGCGAGCTTGCTGATGGCGTTTTCATCGCCTTCGCAGGCCACGACCGCTTCGATGGCGGTGTGGCGGCTCCAGAGATTGGGCCCGCGAAGGGCTCGGATGCGGGTGACTTTCATGGGGCGACGAAGGCTTGCAATCTGGCGAGTGGCACGAGGCCTCAGGCGAATTGAGGTTGAAGGGGCTGCGTTTGCGAGAGTTGCAGCGAAGCCAGGGCAGCCTGCAGGTCGGCTTCGAAAGCCTCCACGCCGGCGCCGATCAGGTTCAGTGGAATGCCCATGGCCCAGGCGGCGGCCACGGCGGCCAGCAGGCTTTCGAGGGTCACGCCGGCGTGGGTGGCGCGCCAGATCGTCAGGCGTCCCAGGCCCGGCAGGAACGATTCGCTGCTGCCGTTGGCCAGCACCACGCGGTCCTGGCGCACGAGCACGGCCTTGCCGCCGGCGGTCTGGTGCGCGGTGAGCGCGGCGGCCTGCGGGTCGGCCGAATAGAGGATGACGGCGCCATCGCACAGCGGCGCGAGGCCGGCCACGCGCGCATCGGCCGCGTTCAGCACGGCCGTGCCTTCGCCGAGCACCACGTCGACCTGCGTGCGCAGCACCTTGACCATCTGGTCGCTCTCGGTGATGTCGTAGTCGGCGAGCGCTTCGGCGCCTTCGAGGTCGGTCACGATGCCGACTTCGCAGCGGTCGTAGGCCAGGCCGTCGCGCAGGATGGTTTCGGCGCCGTTCTCGATCACCACGGCCTGCACGGCGCGGTTCACGAGCAGGCGGTGGCCGGCTTCCCAGTTGGCGCTGTTGCGCGCATCGACGCGGCGGCGCTCGAGGAACAGGCCGTCGCGGCAGGCCAGGCCCGTGTGGCGCCCGCCCAGGTTGATGAGCCAGGCGACAAGGCGCGCGAGCACACCGGTGTCCTGCGAGCCAGCCACGCCGACCACGGGAATGCGGCCGGGCGCGTCGTTGGGGAACAGGTGGTCGCAGATCGCGCGGCCCACCGGGCGCGGCGAGCCGACGGCCGGCTTCAGGTGCATCAGGAGACCGGGGCCGGCGTTGACTTCGACGATCGCGCCGCGCTGCGGGCCGAGCGGCTTGGAGATGTCCAGCGCCACGAGGTCGATGCCCGCGATGTCGAGGCCCACGACGCGCGCGGCCAGCACGGCGGCGTGCGCGACTTCGGGGTGGACCTGGTCGGTGCAGTCGTTGGCCATGTTGCCGTTGCGCTGGATCGTCACCACGCGGCCGGCGGCCGGCACCGAGGCGCCATCGAGTTCCTGGCGCTTGAGTTCGAGCTGCAGCTTGGCGTCGGTGGCCAGCACGATCAGGTCGAGCGGGTATTCCTCTTCGGCGCCGCGGCGCGGGTCGCTGTTGAGCTGCTTCTCGATGAGTTCGGCCACGCTCAGCTTGCCGTCGCCGGTCACGGTGATGATCTCGCCGCGCGCGGCCGCCACCACTTCGCCGCCCACCACCAGCAGGCGGTGTTCGTGGCCGCGGATGAAGCGCTCGACCATCACGTCGCTGCCTTCGGGCTCGGCGACCGCGAAGGCGGCCATGACTTCTTCGCGCGTGGTCAGTTCGAGCGACACGCCGCGGCCGTGGTTGGCGTCCGAGGGCTTCACGACCACCGGCAGGCCGATGTCTTCGGCGGCTTCCCAGGCTTCTTCGGCGCTGGCGACGATCTGGCCTTCGGGCACCGGCACGCCGCAGCTCGCGAGCAGGGACTTGGTCAGTTCCTTGTCGCTGGCGATCGATTCGCCGATGGCGCTGGTGTAGTCGGTCTCGGCGGTCCAGATGCGCTGCTGGTTGGCGCCATAACCCAGTTGCACGAGGTTGCCGCTGTTCAGCCGCATGTGCGGGATGCCGCGGTCGGTGGCGGCGGAGACGATGGCGGCGGTGCTCGGGCCGAGGTAGCAGTCCTCGACCTTGGCCTTGACCGCGTCGACGGCCTTCTGCACGTCGCCGGCGCTGAACGGGTCGTTGTTGATGGCGGCCATCAGGAGCTTGTGGCCCTCGGCCAGCGCCACCCGGGCGACCTGCTCGTCGCGCGCCCGGAACACCATGCGGTAGACGCCGTGCTCCGAGGTACTGCGGGTTTGCCCGAATCCGGTCGGCATGCCGGCCAGGTTCAAAAGCTCGATGACGACGTGCTCAAGCACGTGGCCCGACCAGGTGCCTTCGGTCAGCCGCTGGATGAAGCCGCCGCGCTCGCCCACGCCGCAGTGGTGCTCGATGAGCGCCGGCAGCAGGCCGGTCAGGCGGTCGGTGAAACCGTCGATCTTGTTGGAGGGGAAGTCTTCCAGTTGGCCCAGGTCGAGCCAGACTTCGAGCACCGGACGGTAGGTCCAGAGGTTGGGACCGCGCAAATAGTTGATGCGCAGCAGGCGGATGTCGTCGAAACGGGTCATGAAAACGTTCGATGTGCTTTGGCCGAGCACCACGGCGCCTTCAAGCGCGCCCATGGCAATCAGTCAGAATCGGCGCCCGACAAAGGACGCCATGACGCGGTCCCTGCGGCCCGCGACGGGCAAGAGTCAAAGAAACACAATGCAACATCACGATCCAGTCGGCACCCGGGAGGGCGAAATCGAGGCGGCTTCAGGCGCGCTGAAAAACCGGCTCGCAGTCGCGGAAAACGTTCTGGTAACACTGCCGGTTGACCTCGATTACGAACTTCGTTTCTCTTCCGGCTTAGTTGCCCTGACTGACCAGCGCCTGATTGCGCTGGAACCGGGTGGCGAATGGCGTGAGTGGCCACTCACAGAACCGGCGCTTCAACTGCAGTTGGCCGACCATTCGGGCGTCGGCACGCTCGACCTGATCGGCCCCGACGGCCGCCTGGCGCGCTGGCGCTACACGCTGGCCAGCCAGGCCCATGCGCTGCGCCTGCTCAAGCTGTTCGGCCAGCGCGCGGCCGATGTCGCGGAGGCGACACCCGAGGTCGTCGACGGCGACGAACCGGCCGACACCGAACTCCAGACGCCGCCCTCGACCTGGGTGCTGCTGCGCCTGGGCCGTTTCGCCAAGCCTTACCGCAAGCAGCTTTTCCTGGGGTTTTTCCTGACCCTGCTCTCGACCGCCGCCACGCTGGTGCCGCCGTACCTGACCATCCCGCTGATGGACGACATCCTGATCCCGTTCCAGAACGGCAAGCAGATCGATCCGGGCCTGGTGGGCCTCTACCTGGGCGGCCTGCTCGGCGCCGCGCTGCTCGGCTGGGGCCTGGGCTGGGCCCGCACTTATCTGCTGGCGCTGGTGTCCGAGCGCATCGGCGCTGATCTCCGCACCAGCACCTACGAACACTTGCTGACCCTGCCGCTCGACTATTTCGGCGGCAAGCGCACCGGCGACTTGATGTCGCGCATCGGCTCGGAAACTGACCGCATCAACGTCTTCCTGTCGCTGCATGCGCTCGATTTCGCCAACGACGTGCTGATGATCGTCATGACGGCGGCCATCCTGATCTCCATCAACCCGCTGCTGGCGGTGGTCACGCTGGTGCCGCTGCCCTTCATCGCCTGGATGATCCATGTGGTGCGCGATCGCCTGCGCACCGGCTTCGAGAAGATCGACCGCGTCTGGTCGGAAGTGACCAACGTGCTGGCCGACACCATTCCCGGCATCCGCGTGGTCAAGGCCTTCGCGCAGGAACGCCGCGAAGCCGATCGCTTCCGCACCGCCAACGCCTACAACCTGCAGGTCAACGACAAGCTCAACCGCACCTGGTCGGTATTCACGCCCACCGTTTCGCTGCTGACCGAAATCGGGTTGCTCGTGGTGTGGGGCTTCGGCATCTGGCAGGTCTCGCGCGGCAGCATCACGGTGGGTGTGCTCACCGCCTTCATCGCCTACATCGGCCGTTTCTATACGCGGATGGATTCGATGAGCCGCATCGTCTCGGTCACGCAGAAGGCCGCGGCCGGCGCCAAGCGCATCTTCGACATCCTCGACCATGTGAGCAACGTGCCCGAACCGGTGAACCCGGTGAAGGTGGAGCGCGTGCAGGGCCGCATCGAGATGAGCGGGCTGGGTTTCCGCTACGGCTCGCGCGCGGTGATCCACAACCTCGACCTCGTGATCGAGCCCGGCGAGATGATCGGCTTGGTGGGCCACAGCGGCTCGGGCAAGAGCACGCTGGTCAATTTGATCTGCCGCTTCTACGACGTGACCGACGGCGCCATCAAGGTCGACGGCACCGACATCCGCCGCTTCGCCGTGGCCGACTACCGGCGCCATGTGGGGCTGGTGCTGCAGGAGCCGTTCCTGTTCTTCGGCACCATCGCGCAGAACATCGCCTACGGCAAGCCCGACGCCACGCGCGAAGAAGTGGTGGCCGCGGCCCGCGCAGCGCATGCGCACGACTTCATCCTGCGCCTGCCGCATGGCTACGACTCGCTGGTCGGCGAGCGCGGCCAGGGGCTTTCGGGCGGCGAGCGCCAGCGCATCAGCATTGCGCGCGCACTGCTGATCGACCCGCGCATCCTGATCCTTGACGAGGCCACCTCGGCGGTGGACACCGAGACCGAGAAGGAAATCCAGAAGGCACTCGACAACCTCGTGCAGGGCCGCACCACCATCGCCATCGCCCACCGGCTGTCGACGCTGCGCAAGGCCGACCGGCTCGTGGTCATGGACCGCGGCGAGGTCGTCGAGGTCGGGCCGCACGACGCGCTCATGGCCAAGCAGGGCGCCTACTGGCGGCTCTACCAGGCGCAGTTGCGCCAGGCCGACGACGATGCGAGCGAAGGTGCCGTCGACGAACGCGCCGGCGCACAGTTGCCGCTCATCAGCCACGCAGCACATCCGGCAGGTGACGCATGACATCCGACAACACCATCACCTTTGCCATGGAGCGAGACACCTTCGGCCGCCTCGTGCTGACCGACGCCCAGGGCGAGCGCCATGTGGGCATCACGCCCGTGCGCGCCTTTCCGCTCACTGCGCCTGGCGAGGGCATCTCGCTGGTCGGCGGCGACGGCCGCGAGCTGGTCTGGATCGACCGCGTCGAGACGCTGCCGCCGCAGACCCGGGCGCTGCTCGAAGAAGAACTCGCGGTGCGCGACTTCGCACCCACGCTGCTGAAGCTGCACAAGGTCTCCAGCTTCGGCGTGCCCAGCACCTGGACCGTGAGCACCGACCGCGGCGACACCAGCTTCGTGCTCAAGGCCGAGGAAGACATCCGCCGGCTCGAAGGCGGCGCGCTGCTGATCGCGAGCGCGCACGGCGTGCAGTTCCGCATTGCCGATGCGAAGGCGCTGGACCGGCCTTCGCGCAAGCTGCTCGAACGGTTCCTCTAGCGCTGATTCAGAGCGGGCTGCGGTTGCGGCCTGGTCGCAACGCGCCAGCGGCGTCGCAGCCCGGCAGCGGCGTCTTCGACAACGCCGCCTGCTTCACCGCCTTGGCCCAGCGGTGGCCCCAGTCGGTGATCGGCTTCTCGAACCAGCGGTAGAGCTGGTCCGAGAGCACCAGCGCCAGGGCGAAGGAAAGAAAGAGCAGGGTGCCGCCGACGATGGTGGGGCCCGGCAGCACCGCGATTACTGCGTGCGCGGCGGTGTACTGCACCAGGTACATCGCATACGAGCGGTGGCCGACGAACACCAGCGGCTTCGACGCCAGCGCCCGGGCGACCCAGGTGCGGGCGGCGATGAGCGCCGGGATCAGCATCGCGATCAGCAGGCTGTACACCGCGATGGCCGAGGCATCGCCGATGCGCCCGGCAATCACCGGAAAGCGCCGGTGCACCACCAGCAGCGCCAGCACGAGCGCGATGGTCGCGCCATGGCTCATGAGGCAGCGAACCAGCCCGAAGGTGCGGCGCGAATTCATCAAAATGGCCAGCCCCGAGCCGAACAGCATGCCGACGTAGTTCTGCGGCAGCAGCAGCCTCCACTGGAACTCGCCGATGCCGAGCATGGCCAGCGCCGCGAGGCAGAAACCGACGGTGGCAAGGCCCGACCGGAGCGTCGTGCCGAAGACCACGAGCAGCGTGGGCCAGACCAGGTAGTACTTCCACTCCACGCCCAGAGTCCAGGTCATGTGCAGGGGCGCCATGTCGGCCAGCTCGTTGAGCAGCGTCAGGTAGTAGGGCGTGGCCGCCTTCATCTGCTCCCAGGTGCCGTCTTGCGCGACATGGCTCAGGCCCAGCACGGCCAGGAAGACCAGCAGGTAGAGCGGCAACAGGCGGGTGGCTCGGCGGATGTAGAACGCCTTGAGCGACACGCTGCCGGTGCTGTCGCGCTCGCGCAGCAGCAGCGTGGTGATTAGGAAGCCGGAGAGGACGAAGAAGGCGTGAACGCCGAGCCAGCCCGAGAAACGCGTCCAGCCGATGCCGCCGAAATGGTCACTGAAGACGAGGAAGACGGAGACGGCCCGCAGGCCATCGAGTGCTGCGAAATTGCGTGTGCCCTGAAAGTCTTCGAAGCTGATCGCGGTGCCGCGCTCGCCCATCTTTTTTGTCCCCTGCATCGTTCGTGCAGGATTTTGCACCGGCAGGGTGCTTCGGCGCCCCTGTCGAAAGTCATAGTGTGGCGTGGAGTCAACGCGCGGCGAACCAGCGCAAAGCCAGCGCGCCGGCCGCCGCGGCGACCCCGCTCACCAGCGTGCCCCAGGCGATGTCGATGAACGACAGGGCCAGCGGCCAGTTGCGGATCACCGCCAGGTTGGTCAGGTCGTAGGTGGCGTAGCAGAAGAGCCCGAAGAGCCCGCCCAGCACCGCCGCCCGCGTCACGCTCTGCGCATCGATGCCCGGCAGGATCGCGAAGATCAGGAGGCCAATGGGATACAGCAGATAGAACACGGCCGCGAAGGCCAGCCGGGGCTGTGGCGACATCAGGTCGCCCATGGCCTCCTGGTACATGTTCTTGGCGACGACGCCGAGCCAGAGCATGTCGATCACCAGCAGCACGATGAAGGTGGCGGCCCATGCGACGAGGTGTTTGGTGCTCATCCGCGGGATCGTATCCGCGGCCCCGCCGGGCCTGCGAAAATCGCGTCTTTGGACTACAACGGCCCCGCTGACGGACATGCCCCTGCACACCACCGCCCTCGTTCTGTTCTCCGGCGGCCAGGACTCGACCACCTGCCTGGCCGACGCGCTCTCGAAGTACCAGCGCGTCGAGACGCTGGGCTTCGACTACGGGCAGCGCCACCGTGTCGAGCTCGACGTGCGCGGCACCATCCTTGCGCAGATTCGCGAGCGCTTTCCCGACTGGGCACCGCGCCTGGGCGAAGACCATGTGCTCACGCTCGCGGCGCTGGCGCAGCTCGGCGGCTCCTCGCTCACCGAAGAGGTCGCCTTCGCGATGCAGGCCGACGGCCTGCCCAACACCTTCGTGCCCGGGCGCAACCTGCTGTTCCTCACGCTGGCCGGCGCGCTGGCCTACCGCCGCGGGCTGCAGGTGATCGTCACCGGCGTGTGCGAGACCGATTTCTCCGGCTACCCCGACTGCCGCGACGACGCCATGAAGGCGATGCAGCTGGCGCTCTCGCTCGGGCTGGAGCGGCGCCTCGTCATCGAGACCCCGCTCATGTGGATCGACAAGGCCGAGACCTGGCAGATGGCGCACCGCCTGGGCGGCGAGCCGCTGGTCGACCTGATCGTGGAAGAGACCCACACCTGCTACCTCGGCGACCGCGTGCACCGCCAGGCCTGGGGCTATGGGTGCGGCGAATGCCCCGCCTGCGATCTGCGCAAGAAGGGCTGGGAGCGTTATTCCGGTCAGGCCGCGGCGGGCTGAGCCGCCGAGGTGTTCAGCCGGTAGCGCGCACCGCCTGCTGTTCCTTCTTCCTGAGGCACCAGCGTCCAGCGCTGGTTGTGGAAATCGCCGACGGCTGCGCGGTGCGCGATCGACACCATCGCGCCGCCTGCCGCATGCACCGTGTCCGACAACCGCTTGTAGAGCTCGCCTTCGGCCTTCGCATCGAGGGCGCTGGTGATCTCGTCGGCGAACAGCCATGCCGGTTTTTTCAGCAGCACGCGTGCGATGGCCAGGCGCTGCTGCTCGCCGCCCGAGAGCTTCTGGCTCCATGAATCGCTGTCGTCGAGGCGGCTGGCCAGGTCGGGGAGCAGGGCATCGGTCAGGGCCTGGCGGAGTTGGTCGTCGGTGAAGTCGGCGGCGGGGTTCGGGTAGGTCAGCGCGTCGCGCAGCTTGCCGTCGGGCACGTAGGGGCGTTGCGGCATGAAGGCGACGTTGTCGGGCACTTGCAGGCGGCCTTTCGAGAAAGGCCAGATGCCCGCGAAGGTGCGAAACAGCGTCGACTTGCCGCTGCCCGAAGGACCCTGCAGCAGCACGCTGTCTCCGGGCTTCACGGCCAGCGCGGCGCCGGCGAGCAGCGGTGTTCCGTTGGGCAGCGCGATCGCCAGGTCTTCGGCATTCAGCGCGGCTGCGGGCGTGCGCTGCAAGGCCTGTTCTTGCGCGGCATGGGCGGCCATGCTGTCGTCGAAACCGGTGAGGCGGTCCGTGACGGCTCGCCACACGGCCAGGCTGTCGTAGTTGTCGACGAACCAGCTCAGCGCTTCCTGCACGCTGCCGAAAGCCGATCGGATCTGCATCAGGTGGCCGAGCTGGAACGCGCCGGCAAAGTACTGATATCCCGCGACGATGAACGGAAAGATCACGGCCGCCTGGCCGAAGAACGCGGTGAAGGTGACCAGGTTCTTTTGCTGCTTGATCAGTTGCAGATAGTTGCGCAGCACGCTGGAGAAGCGCAGGTCGAGCTGTCCGCGCTCCACCTTCTCTCCCTTGTCCAGTGCAATGGCCTCGCTGTATTCGCGCACGCGCACCAGGTGGTGGCGGAAGTCGGCTTCGTAGCGCTGCTGCATGAAGTTCAGCTTGATCAGCGGACGGCCGATGAAATGCGTGATGACGGTGCCGATGACGGAGTAGGCCAGCGCGATCCACACCATGGCGCCGACGACCTGGTAGGTCGTGCCGGCGACGGTGAACGAGACGCTGCTCGACAGCACCCAGAGCAGGCCGACGAAGCTCGCCAAGGTGACGACCGCATTCAGCAGGCCCATCGACAGCGACATCGTGGCGCTGGTGAACATCTGCATGTCCTCCTGGATCCGCTGGTCCGGGTTATCGGGTACGCGGCCGTCCTGGTTCGCGTAGCGCGCGAGCTCGAGGTGATAGAAGGTGTGGTTGGCCATCCAGCGCGACAGGTACTCGCGTGTCATCCAGCTGCGCCAGCGCAACTGCAGCAGTTGCGTCACATAGAACTTGAGCACCTGCACCGCGATGTTGAAGAAGGCGATCCAGCCGAAGACGCCCACCTCGCGCCAGAAGACCACCGAATCCTTGTTCTGCAGCGCGTCGTAGAAGCGTCCATACCACTGGTTGCCCAGCACGGCCACGTACACATACAGCAGGTTCAGCGCGACGATGCCCAGCAACATGACGCGGGCGCGCCATTTCTCCTCGGACCTGAAGTAAGGCGCAGACAGCGCAAAGACGCGCTTCAGAACCTGGGCGAACGTGGCGGCGCGCGCCGTGACGGATGAAGACATGCAGGTTTCCTCGCTGCGCGCAGGCGCGCCGTACATCGTGAGGAAACCATAGTAGACAAATGTTTCTTAAACCGGGCTGAAACCGGCCCAAGGGCAGAAAGCCGGTTCTTCTTTCTCAGCGCAGCATGACCCGCGCCGCAGTCTCCAGGAAGTGCGCCAGCGGCGGCGTCTTCAGCCCCTCGGCCTTCGCCTCCTCATCCCACAGCCGCAACCGCACGGCATCGCCGGACCAGCGATGCGAGGCAAATCGCTCCGCCGCTTCGGTGTCCATCACCCCGCCCTGCAACGCAAGACTGCGCACCGAATCCGGCGAGAGCTTCGAGAAATAGTCCGGCCGCGTCGCGCACAGGTAGCGCTTGGCATCCACATGCAGCCGGATCGGCTCGCGCACTTCCACATCGAAGGCGCCACGCAGCAGCGGCAATGCGATGTATTGATGACGATCGTCGATGCCCAGCTCGGTGGGCGATTGCGACAGCGTCTGGTGCTCGGCGATCAGCAAGTGGCCGAGGTCGTGCAGCAGCGCGGCCGTGACGAGCGCATCGCTGGCACCCGCCTGCTCGGCAAGCCATGCGCACTGCAACGCGTGCTCCAGTTGCGACACCGGCTCGCCTGCGTAGGCAACCCCGCCGCGTTCGGCGAACAGGCGTGCGATCTCGGCAAGGTCGAGTGTCATGGAAGTGAAACGAAGCGCGTGCGACAGCCTGTGAAGCGTCGCCGCACGCCATGACATCCGTGTGACGCATCTGACAAACCCCTGTCACATGGCGCTGCGAGCATCGCCGCGTTCACGGCCACGCCGTGCGTACTTTTGTCCGCGTCATTTCAATCTTCCCGAGGGATTTCCCATCATGCTGCTTCGCTTCATCCGTCGTGCCGCCGTGCCGGCCGCCTTGTTCTCGCTGGCGTTCGCCGCCTCCGCACAAGGCCGTACCGAGTTGCTGGTCTACACGGCGCTCGAGGCCGACCAGGTGCAGGCCTACAAGGCCGCGTTCGAAAAGGAAAACCCGAACATCGAGCTGAAGTTCGTGCGCGACTCCACTGGCATCGTCACCGCCAAGCTCCTGGCCGAAAAGGCCAACCCGCAGGCCGACGTGGTGTGGGGCCTGGCCGCCACCTCACTGATGCTGCTCGACAAGGAAGGCATGCTCCAGCCGTACGCGCCCAAGGGCCTGGACGCCATCAAGCCGACCATGCGCGATCCGGCCAACCCGCCCAAGTGGGTCGGCATGGACGTGTGGTCCTCGGCCATCTGCTTCAACACCGCCGAAGCGACCAAGAAGAACCTGCCCAAGCCCACGAGCTGGGCCGACCTCACCAACCCGGTCTACAAGGGCCAGATCACCATGCCCAACCCCGCGGCATCGGGCACCGGCTACCTGATGGTGTCGGGCTGGATCCAGATGATGGGCGAGGACAAGGCGTGGAAGTACATGGACGCGCTGCACCAGAACATCGGCATCTACAGCCAGTCGGGCAGCAAGCCCTGCCGCCAGGCCGGCGCGGGTGAGTTCGCGCTCGGCATGTCCTTCGAATACCGCGCCAACAAGACCAAGCGCGACGGCGCACCAATCGACATCGTGCTGCCGAAGGAAGGCCTCGGCTGGGACATGGAAGCCACCGGCATCATCAAGACCAGCAAGAAGCAGGACGCCGCCAAGGCACTGGCCGACTGGGCCGTGACGAAGCAGGCCAACGAGCTCTACGCGAAGAACTTCGCCGTGCTCGCGCTGCCGGGCATCCAGGAGAAGCTCGAATTCGTGCCGGGCGACGTCGAGAAGCTGCTCGCCAAGAACGACTTCACCTGGGCTGCCGCGAACCGCGACCGCATCCTCACCGAATGGTCGAAGCGCTACGAATCGAAGTCGGAAAAGAAGCCGATGTGATCGGGCTTCCGGACAGCAGTACATGACGAGCTTTCTTTCTCTCCGCGGCATCGGCAAGTCCTTTGGTGCCACCCGCGTGCTCGACGGCATCGATCTGGACATCGAGCCGGGCGAATTCGTGTGCCTGCTCGGTCCCTCGGGTTGCGGCAAGACCACGCTGCTGCGCATCGTGTGCGGCATCGAACGCGCCGACAGCGGGCAGATCCTGCTCGGCGGCCAGGACATCGCGGGCCTGCCGCCCGCGGCGCGCGGCTTCGGCGTGGTGTTCCAGTCGTATGCGCTGTTCCCCAACCTCACGGCGGCGCAGAACATCGCCTACGGCCTGCATCCCACCGGCGCGCTCGCACGCGAGATGGCCAAGCGCTCGCGCGAGATGCTCGACCTCGTCGGCCTCACCGCGCACGCCGACAAATACCCGGTGCAGCTCTCGGGCGGCCAGCAGCAGCGCATTGCGCTCGCTCGCGCCCTTGCGCCCAACCCGCGCCTGCTGCTGCTCGACGAACCGCTCTCTGCGCTCGATGCGCAGGTGCGCGCGAGCCTGCGCAGCGAGATCCGTTCGCTGCAGAAGCGCCTGGGCATCGTCACCATCATGGTCACGCACGACCAGGAAGAAGCCCTCTCGATGGCCGACCGCGTGGTGCTGATGCACAACGGCCGCATCGAGCAGGCCGGCACGCCCGACGAGCTGTACCGCCAGCCGCGCACCCGCTTCGTGGCCGGTTTTGTCGGCCGCATGAACATGCTGCCCGCGACCGTGCTGGCTGACGGCAAGGTGCGCGTGCGCGACAGCGAACTGTTCTGCGCGCCTGGCAGCCTGAGCGTGGGCTCGCAAGCCACCGTGGGCATCCGCCCCGAGCACGTGGTGGTCAAGCGCTTCGGCACCGAACTCGGCGCCAACAGCTTCGCGGCGCGCCTGCTCGACACCGAATTCTTCGGCAACCGCACCTCGGCGCGGCTGGCCTGCGAACCGCTGGGCATCGAGATCGAAGCCGAGCTGCCTGCCGATGCGCGCAGCGGCGGCGAAGAGCCGCTGGTGCCCAGCAGCATGGTGCATATCCAACTGCCTCTGAATGCGCTGTCGGTCCTGGCGCACTGAGAAGGTATGAGCAGCACCCCTGACGCCATCGCCGTCGTGCCGGTGGCGATAGCGCGCAGCAGCGCGTTCGACCGCGAGCGCTGGCTCACGGGCGCGGCCGTTGCGCTGGTCGTGCTGCTGCTGGTCGTGATCGTCGCGCTGCCCGTCGGTGCGCTGGTCGGCCAGAGCTTCTTCGACCGCGCCGGTGCCTTCGTGGGCCTGGCGAACTTCGCGCGCTACCTCGACAGTCCGGCGCTCGTGCAGTCGGCCTTCAACAGCCTGTGGCTCGCGGCGATCAGCGCCGTGATCTGCACGGCCATCGCCTATGTGTACGCCTATGCGCTCACGCTCTCGTGCATGCCGGCCAAGGGCGCGCTGCGCGCGGTGGCGCTCATTCCGCTGCTCGCGCCTTCGCTGCTGCCGGCCATCAGCCTGGTCTACCTGTTCGGCAACCAGGGCCTCTTCAAGGGGTTGATGGGCGATGCCTCGATCTACGGGCCGCTGGGCATCGTGCTCGGTTCGGTGTTCTGGACGTTGCCGCATGCGCTGCTGATCCTCACGACCGCCATGGCCACGTCCGACGGTCGTCTCTATGAAGCGGCGCAGACGCTTGGCGCCTCGCGCTGGCGCATCTTTCGCACGGTGACGCTGCCGGCTTCGCGCTACGGCCTCATCGTGGCCGCGATGGTGGTGTTCGTGCTGGTGATCACCGACTTCGGTGTGCCCAAGGTGGTGGGCGGACAGACCGGCGTGCTCGCGACCGACATCTACAAGCAGGTGGTCGGGCAGCAGAACTTTCAGATGGGCGCGGTGGTGGGGCTCGTGCTGCTGATTCCGGCGGTGCTGTCCTTCCTGGTCGAGCGCTACGTTCGCGGCAAGCAGGCGTCAGCGCTCTCGGCACGCGCCACGCCTTACCAGCCTGAACCCGTGGCGTCACGCGACCGTGCGCTGCTCGCGTTCTGCGTGCTCACAGCCTGCGCCATCCTCGTGATGATCGGCATGGCAGTGTTCGCATCGCTCGCCACCTACTGGCCCTATCAGCTCGCGCCGTCGCTGAAGAACTACGACTTCAGCAACATGGACGGCGGCGGCTGGGGCAGCTATTTCAACTCGCTGCGGCTCGCGCTGTGCGCCGCGGTGGCGGGCGCGCTTGTCACCTTCGTCTCGGCTTACCTCGTGGAGAAACCGCGCCACTTCGGCCTGCTGCGCGAACTGCTCAACCTGCTCGCCAACCTGCCGCTCGCGGTGCCGGGGCTGGTGCTGGGCGTGGGCTACATCTTCTTCTTCATCTCGCCGTCGAATCCACTGAACGGCCTGTACGGCGGCATGGCGATCCTCGTCATCTGCACCGTGGCGCACTTCTTCTCGGTGGCGCACCTCACCTCGCTCACCGCGCTGCGTCAACTCGACCGCGAGTACGAACTGGTGTCCGAGTCGATGGGCGTGCCGTTCTGGCACACGCTCTGGCGCGTGCACCTGCCGGTGGCGCTGCCGACCGTGCTCAACGTGGGCGGCTATTTCTTCGTCAACGCGATGACCACCGTATCGGCCGTCGTGTTCCTCTATTCGCCGCAGACCACGTTGGCCGCGATCGCCGTGCTCAACATGGACGATGCCGGCGACGTGGCGCCCGCGGCCGCCATGGCCTCGCTGATCATGCTTACGGCCGCCGTAGGCCGCGGCGTGTTCGCACTGGCCGGGCACTTGACGCTCAAGCGCACCCAGGCCTGGAGAAACCGGTGATGCCCGGAACCCCCAAAGAGAATTTCGACCTTATCGTCGTCGGCGCCGGCATCGTCGGCCTGGCGCATGCCTACACCGCCGCGCAGCGCGGCCTCAAGGTCTGCGTGGTCGAGCGCGATGCGGCCTGCCTCGGCGCATCGATCCGCAACTTCGGCTTCATCACCGTCTCGGGCCAGGCGCCGGGCGACACCTGGCGCCGCGCGATGCATGCGCGCGAGGTGTGGCAGCGCGTTGCGCCGCAGGCCGGCATCGACATCGTGCACCGCAACCTCTGGCTCGCGGCCTACCGGCCCGAGGCGCACGCCGTGCTCGAAGCCTTCATGCGCACGCCGATGGGCGAAGGCTGCGAACTGCTCGACGCAGACGATGCACAGGCCAAGGCGCCCGCGCTGAGCCTGGCCGATGCGCGTTCGGTGCTGTTCAGCCCGCACGAATTGCGCATCGAGTCGCGCACCGCCATCGGCCTGCTCACGAAGTGGCTGGCCGAAGTGCATGGCGTCGTGTTCCGCTTCGGCGAAACCGTGCACGAGGTGGAAGCGCCGCGCGTGCGCACCTCGCGCGGCACGCTGCGCGGCGAGCGTGTGGTGGTGTGCACCAACACCGACCTGCACGGCCTGTTCGCCGACCGCATCGCCGCGTATGACCTCACGCTGTGCCGCCTGCAGATGCTGCGCGTGAAGCCCGAGGCGGGCTTCCACCTGCCGGGCTCGGTGATGACCGACCTGAGCCTGGTGCGCTACGAGGGCTACAGCACGCTGCCCGAGGCCGCGGCGCTGCGCGCGCGGCTGCAGGAAGAAGAGACGGCATCGCTCGCGCACGGCATCCACCTGATCGTGGTGCAGAGCGCCGACGGCTCGCTCGTGGTCGGCGACTCTCACCACTACGGCGATGCGCCCGAGCCCTTCGCGATGGAAGAGGTCGACCAGCTCATCCTGCGTCACCTGCGCAGCACGCTCAACCTGGAGACCGCGCAGGTCACCGAACGCTGGACCGGCGTCTACCCATCGTCCAGGACCACACCCTGCGTGATCGACGCGCCCGACGACGCCACGCGCGTGGTGCTGGTCACCAGCGGCAGCGGCGCGAGCACCGGGTTCGGCATCGCGCACGACGTCTTCAACGCCTGGTGATGCGCGCGCCGCGCCCGCCTTGCGCCCGATCTTCTTCACCCCTTTTGCAGCCATGAACGCCCACAACCACTCCAAGCTCCAGGCCGTCGTCTTCGACTGGGCCGGCACCATCCTCGACTTCGGCTCCTGCGCGCCCATGGGCGCCTTCGTGAAGCTGTTCGAACAGTTCGGCGTGGACATCACCATCGCCGAGGCCCGCGGCCCGATGGGCATGGCCAAGTGGGACCACATCAAGGCGCTCGGCACGCTGCCGCGCATCGCGTCGCAATGGGAGGCGAAGCACGGCCATGCCTTCAATGATGCGGACGTGGACCGTCTCTACGAAGTGTTCACGCCGATGAATGCCGCGAGCGTGCGCGACCATGCCGACTTCATTCCCGGCGCGATCGAAGCAGTGAACGCGGCGCGCGAACGCGGCCTCAAGATCGGCTCGACCACCGGCTACAACCGCCCGATCATGGAAGTGGTCGTGCCCCTCGCCGCAGCCGGCGGCTACGCACCCGACAACCTCGTGTGCGCCGGCGACCTCGCCGAGGGCCGGCCGTCGCCGCTCATGATGTACCGCTGCTTCGCCGACCTCGGCGTGTGGCCGCCGCACACCGTGGTGAAGGTCGACGACACCGGCGTGGGCCTGCAGGAAGGCCTCAATGCGGGCACTTGGGCCGTGGGCCTCGCGGTCAGCGGCAACTCGGTGGGGCTCACGCTGGCCGAGTGGACGACGCTCGACGAAGCGGCGCAGCAGCAATACCGCGAAGCCGCGACCGCCCAGCTCAAGGCCGCCGGTGCGCACTACGTGATCGACAGCGTGGCAGATCTCCCGAACGTGCTCGAGGACATCGAACGCCGACTGCAAGGCGGCGAGCGGCCGACACTTGCCTGATACCGCCGATACCGGTGCGGCATTGCGTCCGACTTGACGCGCGAAGCGGCGGGCCTAGCATCCGCCGCATGAGAAGCACAGCACTCGCTCTTCTGTTCTGCATCGGCCTCCTCGCGGCCGGTTGCGACGACAAGCCAAAGCCGGGTGGGCCGATGCCCAAGGCTTCGGCGATCGTCACGCTGCCGGTCGTGTCGTTGAGCTGATCCGCGTCTCGCGCGCCAAGGCGGCCCCGTGTCGCCGGACATTGCGCGCCCGGATCTTCGCGCCGGAGGGTTATCCTCGGCGAGGAGAAGAAAACAAATGAAGACATCCGAGACAACCGTCCACGCGGCGGATTCACGCTACGCCATGCTCCGCCTGGGCCTCACGCTGCTGATCATGACGGTCGGCAGCAGCGGCATGTACGTGGTCTCGGTGATGCTGCCCGCGGTGCAGACCGAGTTCGGCATCGCGCGCGCCGATGCCTCGCTGCCCTACACCTGGCTGATGCTCGGCTTCGGTTTCGGCGGCGTGCTCATGGGCAGGCTGGCCGACCGTTTCGGCGTGATGTGGCCGCTGTTGGGGGGCTCGGTCTTCCTCGCCGCGGGCTACATCGCCACGGGGCTGTCGGGCGGCATCCTCTCGTTCACCATCGCGCAGGCCCTGCTGGTCGGCCTGCTCGGCAGCTCGGCCGCCTTTGCGCCGCTGGTGGCGGACACCTCGCTCTGGTTCGTCAAGCGGCGCGGCATTGCGGTGGCGATCTGCGCGAGCGGCAACTATGTCGCCGGCGCCATCTGGCCGCCGATTGCGCAGCATTTCATCGAGACGGTCGGCTGGCGCCAGACCTACATCGGCATGGGCATCTTCTGCGGCATCGCGATGGCGCTGCTCGCGCTCTTCTTCCGCGCACGGCCGCCGGCAGTGGCCGTGGCGCCGTCCGGCAACGCATCGAGCCATGCCGCGCCGCCGCGCGACATGACGCGCCCCTTCGGCCTGAGCATGACAACGGCGCAGGGCCTGCTGTGCGTTGCCGCCGTGGCCTGCTGCGTGGCGATGGCGATGCCGCAGGTGCACATCGTGGCGTACTGCGGCGACCTGGGTTACGGCCCCGCGCAGGGGGCGCTGATGCTGTCGCTGATGCTGGGCTTCGGCGTGGTGAGCCGGCTGGTGTCGGGCGCGATCTGCGACCGCATCGGTGGCCTGCGCACGCTGCTGCTGGGCGGCGTGCTGCAGTGCGTCGCGCTGCTCCTGTTCCTGCCGTTCGACGGGCTGGTGTCGCTCTATGTGATCTCGGCGCTGTTCGGGCTTTTCCAGGGTGGCCTCGTACCGGCCTACGCGATCATCGTGCGCGAGCACTTTCCGCCGAAAGAAGCCGGTGCGCGCGTGGGCACGGTGCTGATGTTCTCGCTGTTCGGCATGGCGCTGGGCGGATGGATGTCGGGCAAGGTGTTCGACCTGACCGGCAGCTACCACGCGGCTTTCATCAACGGCATCGGCTGGAACCTGCTGAACCTCTGCATCGCGTCGTTCCTGCTGGTCAGGCTGTACCGCCTGCGGCTTCGGCCACCAGGCGGCCCAGTGTCCGCATAGCCTTCTCGCTCTGCGCGTTCCACGCGTGGCCGTAGTTCAGGCGCAGGCAATGGGTGAATGCGCGCGTCGCTGAAAAGATCGGCCCCGGCGCGACGCTGATGCCGAGCGCCAGCGCCTGGCGATGGATGTCCAGCGCGTTCACCTGCGCCGGCAGTTCGACCCACAGGAAGTAGCCGCCCAGCGGCCGCGTGGCCCGCGTGCCCTCGGGAAAGTAATGCCCTACCGCCTGCGCGAAGGTCGCCTGCTGCATCGCGAGCGTCTGGCGCAGCTTGCGCAGGTGCTTGTCGAGGCCGCCTTTTTCCAGGTACGTCGCGAGCGCAAGCTGCGCGGGCGCCGACGTGCTGAGCGTGGACGTCAGCTTCTGCCGCGCCACCTTGCGCGCGAACCGCCCCGCCGAGGTCCAGCCGATGCGGTAGCCCGGTGCGAGGCACTTCGAGAACGACGAGCAATGCAGCACCAGCCCTTGCGTGTCGAAGGCCTTGGCCGGCGCGGGCCGGCGCTCGCCGAAGTAGAGCTCGGCGTACACGTCGTCCTCGATCAGCGGCAGGTCGTGGCGCGCGAGCAGCGCGACCAATGCCTTCTTCTTCGCATCGGGCATCAGGCTGCCGAGCGGGTTCTGGAAGGTCGTCATGAGCCAGCAGGCCTTGGGCTGGTGCGCCGCGATGGCCTCCTCGAGCGCGCCGAGGTCGATGCCTTCGCCCGGATGCGTCGGCACCTCGATCGCCTTCAGGCCCATGCGCTCCAGCGCCTGCAGCGCGGCATAGAAGGTGGGCGACTCGACGATCACCGCATCGCCCGGCCGCGTGACCGCCGCCAGGCACAGGTTGAGCGCCTCGAGCGCGCCGTTGGTGATGACGATTTCTTCGGCCGGCACCTGCATGCCGTCGGCCAGGTACCGCAGCGCGATCTGCCGCCGCAGCGCTGCGCTGCCGGGCGTGAGGTCGTCCACCGTGCTCCACGGGTCGAGCGATTTGGCGCTCGCGGCCATGAACTGGCCGAGCCGCGCGAGCGGAAAAAGCAGCGGACTCGGAAACGCCGAGCCGAAAGGCACGACCTTGCGCGACATGCTGGCTTCGAGGATGTCGAACACCCGGTCGCTCACGTCGAGCGACATCGGCCCTTCCGCGGGGCGCGAGGTGAGGGTGGATTCGGGCGGCGCATCGCGCAGGCCCCCGCCGGTGACGTAGTAGCCCGAGCGGTCGCGCGCCCGCACGAGGCCGCGCGCTTCCAGCAGGTAGTAGGCCTGGAACACCGTCGATGCGCTGACCCCGCGGCTCTGGCCCGTGTGGCGCACCGAGGGCAGGCGGTCGCCGGTCTTCAGGGTGCCGTTGCGGATCGAGGCCTCGATGTCCGCGGCCAAGGCTTCATAACGTTTCATGGCGCGTGGTTCGTCATTGGCACGGACTTTATCTGCACCGGTGAATCGGGCGGGATCTGCATCTGTTTTTTCTGGGCTTTCTGGGGCACAGTCGGTGCATGTCCAATCTCATGCGCGCGGTGCGCGCCGTTCTCTGGAGCTTCGTCGGTCTGGGCGGGCGCCGCGCCGATGCCGACAAGCGGACCGCACAGGTCGGCATCCTGCCGCTGATCGGCGTGGCGCTGGTCGTGGTGCTGTTGCTGGTCGCGGGCCTGATCACATTGGCGCGCTTCGTGGCGGGCACATGACGGCCGGCCTTCGCTCCTTCGCGCTCGCGCTGCTGTTCCTCGTGCAGGGGCTTGCGAGCGCCGCGCCGCCGGCCACCGTGCCCGACACCATCGAGCAGCGCGTGGCTGCCTGCATCGCCTGCCACGGCCGCGAGGGCGCGACCACCAATGCGGGCTTCTTTCCGCGGCTGGCCGGCAAGCCTGCGGGTTATCTCTTTAACCAGCTCGTGAGCTTTCGCGACGCCCGCCGCTTCAATGCCGACATGGCGTACATGGTGCAGCACCTCTCGGACGCCTACCTGCGCGAGATGGCCGAGTACTTCGCGGGGCTCGACCTGCCGTACCCACCGATCTCTCCCAACAGCGACGCCACGCCCGCGCAACTGCAGCGCGGCCGCAAGCTCGCGCTCGAAGGCGATGCGGCACGCGGCATCCCGGCCTGCGTGCAATGCCACGGCGCCGCGCTCACCGGCGTGCAGCCGGCGATCCCGGGGCTGCTCGGGCTGCCGCGGCTCTATGTGTCCTCGCAGCTGGGCGCGTGGCTCACGAGCGAGCGGCATGCGATGGCACCCGACTGCATGGCCGAT
Organism: Variovorax sp. RKNM96; assembly: GCF_017161115.1. GTDB lineage: Bacteria > Pseudomonadota > Gammaproteobacteria > Burkholderiales > Burkholderiaceae_C > Variovorax. The sequence continues at coordinate 1,238,219 of NZ_CP046508.1, forward strand.
GTCGGCCGCCACATGACCACGGCCGACATCAACGCCGTTGCGGGCTGGCTGGCCGTGCAGCCGATGCCGGCGAACACCAAGCCCGCAGCTTCGTTGCCGGCCCCCTTGCCTGTCGCCTGTGGCGGCATGCCGAAGTGAGCTGCCGATGAAACTGCGACACCTCGGCTGGACCCTCCTGACCCTGATCGTGCTGGCGGCCGTGTGCGCCGGCGCGCTCGTGGCGATGAACCTGCGCGGCGAAGACCCGCTGCCCGAGCAGGCCCAGGCCTTCGAGGCCACGCCGCAGCAGGTCGAGCGCGGCCGCTACCTCGCACTGGCCGGCAACTGCGCGGGCTGCCACACCACGCGCGGCGGCCAGCCCTATGCGGGCGGACTGCCGATCGAGACGCCCTTCGGCACCATCTATTCGAGCAACCTCACATCCGATGCGAAGGCCGGCATCGGCGGCTGGAGCAGCGCGCATTTCTGGCGCGCGATGCACAACGGCCGCAGCAAGGACGGGCGCCTGCTCTACCCCGCGTTCCCATACCCTAACTTCACCAAGGTGACGCGCGAGGACTCGGACGCCATCTACGCGTACCTGCGCACCGTGGCGCCCGTACCGGCGCCGAACCTCGCGCACCGGCTGCGCTTTCCCTACGACACGCAGGCAGCGTTGGCCGTATGGCGCGCACTCTCGTTCAAGCCCGAGCCCTTCGTAGCCAACGCGGGCAAGCCGGCCGAATGGAACCGCGGCGCCTACCTCGTCGACGGCCTCGGCCATTGCATCGCCTGCCACGGCGCCCGCAATTCGCTGGGCGCGACCGAGACCAAGCTCGGCCTCTCGGGCGGGCTCATCGCGGTGGAGAACTGGTATGCGCCGTCGCTCACCGACAGGCACCAGGCCGGCGTGGCCGCGTGGCCCACGGCCGACGTGGTGGCGCTGCTCAAGACCGGCACCGCGCCGGGCGGCTCGGTGATGGGGCCGATGGCCGACGTGGTGTTCCGCAGCACGCAGCACCTGAGCGAGGCCGACCTCACGGCGATGGCGGGCTACCTGAAGGACCTGCCCGACGTGCCCAAGCCCGACGAGCCCGCACGCACCTCGGTCCCCATCCGCCGCGATGCCGGCACGATGGCGCGCGGCGGCAAGATCTACGACCAGCGCTGCGCCTACTGCCATGGCGACCAGGGCCAGGGTGCGACCGGCGCCTACCCGCCGCTGGCGGGCAATCGTGCGGTGAACATGTCGCCGCCGACGAACCTCATCCAGGTGGTCTCGCACGGCGGCTTCCTGCCATCGACGGCGGGCAATCCGCGCCCCTACGGCATGCCGCCGTTCGGGCAGGTGCTCGATGCGGCGGAAGTGGCGGCCGTGCTCACCTATATCCGCGGCTCGTGGGGCAACGACAGCGCGCCCGTCACGCAGCTCGACACCATGCGGCGCTGAGCGCTCGCCTTCAGATGTTCGTGCTCGAGGGAATGCGGCTCGGCAGCAGGTGCTCGTAAGGCCGCGCGCGCGTGGTGTTGCGCTGGCGGATGGTGTTCTCGATGCCGGCCAGCGCCGTGCGAAACCGTTCCAGCGGCCCGCCCGGCCCCGCGACGGCCGGGTCCAGCAGCACCGGCAGGTGCGGAAAGATGTTGTCCTTGTATTCGCCGAGCGGCCGGTAGTACACGCCCCCGAGGATGTGGAACAGCAGGATCTGCTCCTGCGCCGCGAGCCGCGAAGGCAGCATCTGCGACCAACTCGCCTCGTTCTGGCCCGCGCTCGTGGTGGGCGCCGGCGTGCCGCCCGCGCCCGCGCTGAAGGGCGCATAGGTCATCACCGAATACTGCGGGAAGTTCACCGCCGCATGCTGCGCGCTGGTGTTGAAGATGATCGCTGTGAGCACGTCGACCAGCTGCGCGCGCGTGGTGATCGCACGAAAGCCCTTCACCTTGCCGGTCGTGGCGAGCTCGGTGGCCCAGGCCGCGAGTTCGTAGTCGCCGGTCACGTCGCTATCGCTCGGGTAGTAGACGGCCACGTAGTCGGCCACCCACTGCGCGATGGCGTTCCACACCAGCAGCGCGTCGTCGCGGTAGGGGTAGTCGGGCAGCGCCGTCGTGTCGTCCACGCCGCGCGTGCGCAGGTCGTTGGGCAGCATCATGCGGTCGTGGAAATCGTAGGCCAGCCGGTCGCGGCCGCATTCGCGCTGCAGCGTCTCGATGGGCGCGGTGAGGATCACGTCGCCCGTGGTCAGCGGCGCCATGATGATCAGCGTGGCGAACTCATTGATGAACATCGCGCCTTCCAGGTGCGGCGAGAGCAGGCGGCTGAGCGGATGCGCCGTCGCGAGCTGGCGCTGCGTGGCCATCGCGAAGGCTTCGGACATCAGGTGCGTGCGGCCCAGGTGCACGAACATCTCGTGGTAGTTGAAGTCGGCCACCTGCACCGCGGTCTTGGCCGACTGCCAGGTCCAGTAGGCCTCGGCATTGGTGGTGTCGTCGGCGCGCAGGAAGATCGGGTTCTGCAGCGGGTCCTGCCCGCACTGGATGGCGACCGGCACGAGCGAGCGGCCGTTCTTCGGTCGCGCAAACAGCGCGATGGGCGCGTAGACGTAGCTCGTGCCCGTGAGCGGCTTCACGACGGGGCCGAGCGGCGCCATGTCGCCGAGGCCTTCGTAGTCGAGCAGGTAGAGCCGCCCCGCAGCGGCCGCATCGGCGAGGCTGTCGTTGGCGCCCATGACCTGCTGGTACTGTGCGTTGCCCAACGGAAACTTGGTCGGCAGCGATGTTGCGCGCTGAAGCAGCATCGGGTTCGGCCCGGCCACGCGCATGGCCGCGAACAGGTCGTTGTCGCGCAGGATCTGCGAGATGGACGGCCTCTCGATGGTGACGAACAGCGCGTCGTACTGCGCGAGCGTCTTGGGTCCGTTCAGCGCGCCCAGCGGCCCTTGCGAGAGCAGGTCGTGGTGGATCTGCTTGAGCTGCGTGCCCACGTCGCCCACGCTGCTCGTGAGCGTGCCCAGCAGCGCCAGTACCGCCGCCGGCAGCGTGAGCAGGCCCGCGTTCTGCGCGGCCAGTTGATCGAAAGTGGCCTGCAGCCCGGCGATGCGCGTGCGGAGGTTGTCGAGCGACTGCAGGCTGCCCGAGGCGAGCGCGCTGGTGGCGAACGAGGCCGCGAAGTTGGTCACCGCCTCGACTGCCTTTGCCACCGTTTTCAGCTGATGCTCCACGGCCGGCAACTCGCCCACCGGCACCACCGCGCCCATCGGCACACCCGCGAGGTTGATGTGCGATTCGGTCCAGAGGTAGGTGGCCTGCCGCCCGACCAGCTCGAGCCGTCGCAGCGTGGCGCTGATCGGATCGATCTTCTGCGGCAGCGTGGGCTTGAGCACCGGCAGCGCGGCCGATGCGGTGGAAGGCTTGCCGGCCAGCAGGCCGAGACCGCCCGCCGAGGCGGACCACTTGAGGATGTCTCTGCGCTTCATTCGGGGAGTCCCTGTCGTTGTTGTGAATCTCGGGAGGCCGTCGGGGTGTTGGCCTGCTAAATCGAACGCCCGTTCTATTTAGTGGGCGGATTCTGCGGAGCGGCCCCCCGATTGGCAATGAGGGTTCGTGCGTAAAGCGAAGGTGCACATACGAGAATGAAACCGCACGATCCAACGACATCAGGCAATGGAGGCCGCATGCAGAGAGCGAGCGCGATGGGACTGGCCTTGTGGCTCTTTGCCGGCATAGCCATGGCGGCCGATGCGCCATTCACCGGCGCATTCAAGGGAACGGGGCGGGCTTGTTCCGGCGGCTTCTACATTCGCGAGACAACGGTCGAGTGGATATCGACTTTCAGCATCTGCAAGCCGAGCCGGTACGAAGTGCTGGAGAAGGATTCGACGGCCGGCCGCCAGCGGATTGCGGTGCGCATCGAGTCGCGAAGTCGCCAGTGCCTTTACGAAGTCTTCGAAGCGGAACGGAGCAGCACCTACGGCTGGAACATCAACGGGTACCAGTCACTGGCGTCGTACATGAACAGGGCATTGCCCGATTGGCGCAACTCACCGCTGGAGGAGCGACGGAGCTTGTCCTGCCCGATGGTCCGCTTGAACTGACCGTCCTATCGCGCGTTCACATGCGGATGCCGGGCGCTTTCATACAGCGTTCGCGCCAACTCGCGATGCTTCGCCAGCAACGGCGTCAATTCCAGCCCCGTGAAGCGCCCGTCGCGAATGCGAACCTCACCGTTGATCACGCTCAACGAAACTTCCCCCGGCGTACAGAACACCAGCGCCGCCACCGGGTCATGCCAAGCACCTGCATGCGCCACGCCGCGCATGTCGAAGGCCACGATGTCCGCCGACATGCCCGGTGCCAGCGCGCCGATGTCGTCGCGCCCGAGCACCTGGGCACCGCCGAGCGTCGCGATCTCCAGCGCCTCGCGTGCCGTCATTGCCGCGGGGCCGTAACCCACGCGCTGCAGCAGCATGGCTTGCCGGGCTTCGCCGAGCATGTGCGCGCCGTCGTTCGATGCGCTGCCATCCACGCCCAGGCCCACCGGCACACCCGCGCGCCGCATCGCCCCGATGGGCGCGATGCCCGAGGCCAGCCGCATGTTCGAGCAGGGGCAGTGCGCGACACCTGTGCCGGTGCGTCCGAAGAGCGCGATGCCGGCTTCGTCGAGCTTCACGCAGTGCGCGTGCCACACGTCGCGGCCGACCCAGCCCAGGTCTTCGGCGTACTCGGCCGGCGTCATGCCGAACTTCTCGCGCGAATAGGCGACGTCGTTGTCGTTCTCGGCCAGGTGCGTGTGCAGCGACACGCCGCGCTCGCGCGCAAGCTCGGCCGACAGCCGCATCAGGTCGCGCGAGACCGAGAACGGCGAGCAGGGCGCGAGCACGATGCGGCGCATCGAATGGCGCGAGGCATCGTGCCAGCGGCCGATGAGCCGCTCGCTGTCGCGCAGGATGGCCTCTTCGGTTTCCACCACCTCGTCGGGCGGCAGGCCGCCGGCGCTGCGGCCCACGCTCATGCTGCCGCGCGCGGCATGGAAGCGCATGCCCATCGCGTCGGCCGCCTCGATCGAATCGTCGAGCTTCGAGCCGTTGGGGAACAGGTAGAGATGGTCGCTGGTGGTGGTGCAGCCCGAGCGCATCAACTCGGCCATCGCGGTCTGCGTCGAGACGCGGATCATCTCGGGCGTGATGCGCGCCCACAGCAGATAAAGATTCGTGAGCCAGCCGAAGAGCTCCGCATCCTGCGCCTCGGGCACGGCGCGCGTGAGGCTCTGGTACATGTGGTGGTGCGTGTTGACCAGGCCGGGCATCACCACGTGGCCGTGCATGTCGATGGCCTCGGCTTGGCCGTTGCGCAGGGCATCGAGGTAGGCGGTGGGCAGCTCGGCGGTGGGGCCGGTCCAGGCCACCGCGGGGCCGTCGGTCACCACGGCGCCGTCGGCGATTTCGCGCCGGGCGGCGTCCATGGTGACGAGGATGTCGGCGTGTTGGAGGATCAGCATGGCGGGATTTTGCGCGCGGTCACTCACCACGAAGTCGTACCGCTGGCCGCAATGCTTCAAGTCACCGTGAACGCCACCGGCCCCGCCAGATAGCCGTAACCGTCCTTGGCCAGAAACCATGCCTTGTAGGAGCCGGCGGCGAGAGTCTCCGTCCTCACCGTGACCTGTCCGTTGGCTTCGGGCGCATATTGCCAGGCGAGGGAGGGTGACTTCGGCTCCGTGAGGGACGACGAGAAAACACCGACCCAATTCTTCGCATCGACGCCCTTGTCCGGAACGCTGTAGCTGAAATCGATGGTGCTCCCCGCCGCAATGCTGGTTTTCAAAGCCGTGAGCGTCGGCGCCACGGCGGGCGGTGTCGCTTCGGGAGGAATGACCGGCGGCGGTGCCAGCTCCAGCTTCGGGTCGGACTTGCTCGCTTGGCCGTTCTCGACATGGCCCGCAAAGCGCCGAAGGAAGCTGTCTCCGGTGTTGGCCGTGATCGACAAGTCGTACCAGCCGTCGCTCGTGCTCAGGTCCCAGTAGTCCTCGACGCTGGCACCGGCGTTCAACGTGAAGTCGCGGGGCGCCGCGCTGCCATAGCTGTTGACCACCGTCACTTGGCATGGCGCGTCGCCGGTGTTCTTCAGCGTCAGCTGGATGTTGCGGTTGGTGATGTCGTAGCAGGCGGCGACTTCCGGATTGGCATGCCCTGCAGCAGTCGCGGTCGACACATTTCCCTTGAACTGGCGCAGGAAGCCATTGGCACCGTAGACGCTGAAATCGTAGATCCCTTGCGTGACGGCAACGGCGCTCCAGTAGTCCGAGAGCTTCTTGCCCGCTTCGACGGTGTACACCCAGGGACCGTCCGTGCGGTTGCCGGCGTAGACCTGGAACACCGCAGCCACGCCGCCGGTGTTGCCGAAGTCGAGCCAGTACCTGCCGGCGGCGCGATCGGTCCTGCCATGCACGAACAGTTCGTAGGGGATCGCGCGAGCGGGGCGCTGACCGGGCTCCTGCCTCGGCAGCGTCTGCACAACCGGTGGCGTGGATGTATAGCTGCCTGGATTCACCGTGGGCGGCACATAGCCTGCTGTGGGCGAGAGCGCGGGAATGACCGGGTCCGGATTGGCGAAGTTGAAAGCCGAAGTCAGGTCGCCGCAGACCGCGCGACGCCAGGGCGAGATGTTCGGTTCCTGTACGCCAAACCGGGCTTCGATGAATCGAATGATCGACGTGTGGTCGAACACCTGCGAATTGACCCAACCGCCCTTGGACCAAGGCGAAACCACGAGCATCGGGACACGCACGCCCAGTCCGAAAGGCTGGCCGTCGGTGTGGTATTCGTTCCGGGTGCTGACGGTGGACAGCCCCTGATCCGCGGAGAAGGGCGCGAAGGCCGGCGGCACATGGTCGAACCAACCGTCGTTCTCGTCGTAGGTCACCAGCAGCACGGTCTTGCTCCACACCTCAGCGTTGGAGGTCAGTGCCTGCAGAACGTTGTCGATGTACCAGGCGCCGCCATTCGCTGGCCAATCGGGGTGCTCGGTGTAGGCCTCGGGCGCGGCAATCCACGACACCTTCGGCAAATTGCCGCTGGCAACGTCGTTCTTGAGTTGCTCGAAGAGCGACCCCTTGGTGACGGCGATGTTGGTTCCGGTCCGGGCCTTGTCATACAGCGGATTGCCCGGCTTGGCGCTGCGGTATTGCTTGAAATAAAGCAGCGAGTTGTCGCCGTAGTTTCCGATGAACTTGTCGTCGCTCGTCCAGCCCCAGCCGCCGCCTGCGTCCAGCCCGGTCCCGATGTCCTGGTAGATCTTCCACGAGATGTTTGCCGCCTCGAGTCGCTCGGGATAGGTTGTCCAGCTGTAGTTGCCCGTCTCTCCGTTCGAGATGTCCGGGCCGCCGGTGGCGCCGTTGGTGCCATCGTTGCCGCAGCAGCCGCTGAACATGTAGTACCGGTTGGGATCGGTGGGGCCCAGCAGCGAGCAGTGATAGCCGTCGCAGATCGTGAACGCGTCGGCCAGCGTGAAATGAAAGGGGATGTCCTCGCGCGTCATGTAGGCCATCGTGCGGACGCTCTTTGCCGACACCCATCCGTCGTACTTGCCCTTGTTCCACGCGTTGTGCCCGTCGGTCCAGCCGTGATTCAGGCCGGAGATGAATTTCGAGCCGAGGTTGCCTGCATCAGGGTGGTAGGGCAGCACATAGCCGCTGCCCTTGGGCTGGTACCAGACGGGCTTGCCATCGGGCAGCGCGATCGGACGTGGGTCGCCGAAGCCGCGTACGCCCTTGAGGGTGCCGAAGTACTGGTCGAACGACCGGTTCTCCTGCATCAGGATCACGATGTGCTCGACGTCCTGGATCGTGCCGGTCTTGTTGTTGGCGGGAAGGGCGAGTGCGCGCCGGATGCCCGGCGGAAAGGCCGAGAGCGCGGCTGCGGCGAGGCCTGTGGTGGCGGTGCCTGTGAGGAATTTGCGACGCGAGTTCATCGTTGCTGGTCCTGATGATTCTTGAAGGGAGGGCGTGACAAGGCGCGGGTACGCCTTGCGCGCACTCATCGCCTCGTCATCGAACAGAGCGGAGCTCAGAGATCGGGCATGCCCATCGCGGGGTCGCTCACCGAGTGCTTGCCCGTTTCCACGCGGCCGGCGAAGCGGCGGTGAAAGCTGGTGTCCGCATCGCAGGTCACGTCGAAGTCATACCAGGCGCCGCTTGCTGCAAGGTCCCAGTGCTGCTCGGCCGCATTGCCCCCAGCCACGGTCGCAGTCCACGGGCCGTCGTTGCGGTAGGCCTTGGCGCGGATCGTGAACTTGCAGGCGCTCTTGCCGCCGTTGAGCATGCTCAGGTAGACATTGCCGTTGGCGATGTCGTAGCACACGCGCACCTCGGGGTTGGCCGCATCGCCCGCGCGCAGGCTGCTCAGGTCGCCCCGGAAATGCCGGTGAAAGCCGTTGGGGCCGAGCACCCAGAGGTCGTAGGAACCGGCGTTGTCGGCCATGGCGTTCCAGGTGTCGTCGAGCGTCTTGCCAGGCTCGACCATGTAGCGGCGCGGCAGGCGGTCGAGGTTGTGCTTGTCGTACACGTGGAAGACGGCGGCGGCCTTGCCGGTGTTCGAGAACAGCAACTGCACCTTGCCGCTGATGGCGTCGTTGCGCGCGCTCACGTGCAGCTCGTAGGGCAGTGCGCGCGAAGGGCGCGTGCCCAGATCCTGCTGCGGCGGCTTGGGGTCAGTTGGCAGTGGAACCGGGTCTAGCTTATCCTGGGCATCGCGCAGATCGTTGGCCTGCGTCTGAGTGCGATGGCCCGCGAGCGTGGGCAGTATCTCGGTGTTGGGCGTGGCGAAATTGAAGGCGCTCGTGAGGTCGCCGCAGACGGCACGACGGTAAGGCGCGATGTTGGGCTCCTTGACTCCGAAACACGCCTCAATGAAACGCAGCACCGAGGTGTGATCGAACACCTGCGAGTTGACCCAGCCGCCACGGCTCCACGGCGAGATGATGTACATCGGAACGCGCGGACCTGGGCCATAGACACGGGCATCCGTCGATGGCGTGCTGCTGCCAACGAGCGGATACGTGTGGCGCTCGAAGGCCACATCGCTTTCGGCCAGCGTTGTTTTTCCCGCTGGCGTCTTGTCGGGGTTGAGCGAAGGCGCAGAGGGCGAAGGCACATGATCGAAGTAGCCGTCGTTCTCGTCGAAGTTGATGATGAAGACCGTCTTGCTCCAGACTTCGGGCGAGTCCGTGAGTGCATCCAATATCTGCTGCGCATACCAGCCGCCTTGCACCGGGCTTGAGCCGCTGGGATGTTCACAGTAGTCGTAGGGCGCAACGATCCAGGAGACCTTCGCGAGGTTGCCGTCCTTGATGTCTTGGCGGAACGTTCCCAGCATGCCACCGTCGGGCATGGTGTTGGCGACGCCCTTGTACAGGGGATTGCCCGCGTCATTGGCGCGGTCGTAGGCCTTTACCGTCACGCCGTCGGGCGGACTGGCATCGCCGTCGTAACGGCCATCGTTCTTGCCCGACACCTTGTTGGCCGCGCGATATTGCTGAAAGCCCGCCAACGGGTTGTCGGTGAAGTTGTCGGGCAGGTTCTGGTACACGATCCAGGTGACGCCGGCCTCGTGCAGGCGTTCGGGATAGGTCTTCCAGTTGCAGCCGTATTGGGTCGAATCGACGTTGGGGTTTTTCACCGGATCCCACGGATACCGGAGGTTCTCCCAGGTGTTGTCGATCGAAGCGACACCCGCCGGGCCGGTGCTGGTCTCACCCGAAGGGCCATTGGTGCCGGTCCAGTGGAACAGGCGATTCGAGTTGGTGCCGGTGTGCATGCCGCAGTGGTAGGCATCGCACACCGTGAAGGCATTGGCCAGCGCGAACTGGAACTGCACCTCGGCCTCCTTGTAGTACCCCATCGATTCGGTGTTCTTGTAGCGCGGCCATTGGTTCATTCGCCCGCCGTCCCATGCGTTCTGGGCGTCGCCCCAACTGTGTGGCGTGCCATTCACGCGTTGCGCATTGCCCTTGGTCTGATCGAGGTGGTATGGCATCAGCACCTCTGTGTCCGCGGCGTCGCTGGTCTGCTGCCAGACGTTGCGCCCCTTGGGCAGCGGAATCGTGAACCGGTCACCGAAGCCGCGCACGCCCATCAGCGTGCCGAAGTAGTGATCGAACGACCGGTTTTCCTGCATCAGGATCACGATGTGCTCGACATCCTTGATGGTGCCGGTCTTGTTGTTGGCCGGAGTGGCCAGGGCGCGGCGGATGCTCGGCGGAAATGCCGAGAGTGCGAGTGCGGCGGCACCGGTGGTGGCGGTGCCGGTGAGGAATTTGCGGCGTGAATTCATGGTCGTGTCGTGTCGTGGCGTGCGTTCGCTCACGGTGCGCAACGCATCTCGGGCTTGACGCCGGTGTCGGCCGGAGGTGTGGCGGGGGGAGGCGTTCCGGCGCCTGGCAGGCCGCCGAAGAAGCCGCCACCGTCGCTGCCGCCACCGCAGGCGGAAAGCGTGCAAGCCAGGATCAATGCGGACACGAGTCGCATAGGCAATGAATGAAGCATGGATGGGTCCTCTTTGTGTGATTCGTGGGTGTCGATCGGGTGATCAAGGGGTGAGCGCCGAGAGCGGCTGGCCCGAAGTGAAGATGGTCGTGAGCTCTTCGGCGGTGAGCGCGCGGTTCCAGATCGCGAAGTCGTTGAAGTCCATGGCGCCGCGCGGCGAGTCGTTGGACCAGCGCTGGTAGTAGAGGCCGGTGCCGTCCTCGTTGAGAGAGATGCCCTTGCCGAGACCGCCGAGCGCCGCGACCAGTGCGTTCGAGAGCGCGACGCTGCCGGTTTGCGTGCCCTTCACGGGATCGAACACATAGCCGCTCATGTTTCTGCCGGCCTTGTCGACGACCATCGCAACGTAGGTCCACTGGCCAGCGCTCAGGAAATGCCGGCCACTGATCTCGCCGCGCCCGCTGCCGGTGCCGGTGTTGAAGCGGATCTCGCACTTGCTGAAGAGGCCGATCGCGATGCCCGCGTTGTTGCCGGTGTCGTAGTTCTTGTTGGCGATGACCGACGCACCGTTGCTCACGCCCTGGCTGCAGGTGGCATCGGTGCGCAGCCAGAAGCCGATGGTGAATGCACTCACCTTCGGATCGGCGGTCACGTCGCGCGTCTGCAGCAGCCGGTAGCCAGCCATGCCGCTCGCGTTCTTGACCCGGCTGTCCACGCGAAGGGCCTGGGCTCGATAGGGCGGCTGGAAGTTGTCGTCGGCTATGAGCGAACCGCCGTCGGCGTCCGGTGCCCAGGGCGCGAGCGTCGATGTTGCGTTCACATCGACGGGTGGCAGCGTGTCGAGCGGATAGAGGTTGAGCAGACCCACCTTCACGTAGGCGATCTGCGCGGAGATCGACACGCTGGCTTCGCCAGCGACCACCGTGTATTGAAAAGAGTACAGGCCGTCGCTTGCCGCCTTGACGGGGTCGGTGAAAGCGGTCGCGCCGGCCGGCAGCGTGGCAACCAGCTTGCCGTCACGCAGCACCTTCACCGGGCTACCAAGGTCGCCCGACAACGTCCAGGAGAGCTCGATGCTGCTCTGGTCGGCGCTGGTGCGGGCCGCGAGGGCGTGTATTGCCGTGGCGGCCTGCAGTGCCTGTCCATTGAGGTTGTATGCCTCTGCGGGAGGCAGTGCGCCGAGATGCCGCAGCACCGTGGGTGCGATGTCGGTTGCAGCAGCCAGCTTGAACAGCGTGTTGTCGGCCGGCGCCGCTGCACCGATGCCCGGCAGCGCAGCCAGTGTCTTGTTGCTTGCGATGAAAACCGTCCGGCTGTCGATGTTCTTCAGGCTGGTCACGCTGCCGAAGGCATCGAGGCCGTGGTCGGTGGTGAGGATCACGAGCCAGTCTTCCTTGGCATCGTTGGCGGTGCGTTGCGCAATGCGTGCGAGCAACTGGCCGACAGCCGCGGAGGTGTCGGAGATGGCGCGCTGGTAGGCGTCGCTGCGCAGGCCGTTCGCCGCGGTGGCGGCGGGTGCGCCGTATTGCGCCACCAGCAGGTCATAGCCCGCGTCGATGAGCTGCGAGGTCTTGGCCGTCACGCAGGCATCGGCACCGGCGCAGTCGACCGCTGTGTCGACGGTGCCGGTTTCCGCGGCCAGGAGATTCGGATAGAACGCGTTGGCGGTGACCGATGCCGTCAGATAGCCCGCGTCCTTCTTCTGCTTCGCGAATGCGAAGACCGAGGGGGCCAGCTTGACGTCGATGCGCTGGTCGGACGTGTCTCCTCGCACTGCGTGACGTGGCACCCAGGTGCCGGTCAGCAGCGTGGCCCAGCCGGGGCCGTCGGTGGTGGGCTGATCGCTGAGCGCGCCATCGGTGCCGCCGGTCCATGCGGGAGCGAGCTGCAGCGATTGGAGCGCGGGTACTTTCTTCTGCGCGATCGCATCGCGCAGCGCCGCATGCGTGAGGCCGTCGATTTCTACGACGAGCGCCTTGGGGCCGCTCTTGCCTTGATTGACGCCGGGCGCCGGGGGATTGCCGCCGGCAGGCGGCACGTCGACGAGCGGGAAGGAAGCGCCGCCACCTCCACCGCCGCCGCAAGCGGCAAGTGCAACGGAGATGACAATGGGCAGAAGCCAGCGCGAAAAATGCGAGGCGTGCAGGGGGTGGGTCGGGCGCATCGGTTCAGCCGGTGGTCTGTTGTCGTTGGGGTCGTGAATACCGGCGCGACAAAAAAAAGGCGCCATGAAGGCACCGCGCACCGGACAGACCGCAAGACTATGGAGAACGCGTTACGTCGCCGTGAACCGACGATGACAAAGCGAAGGCGCTCGCGTGACGAACTGTTTCCCGAACGCCCCGCACGGGCACTCAGGCTGTTCGCTCACACCTTCTCAGGGCTCGTTGCTGATGCCGCTGGACACATGCCCCGCGGGCACATGCCGCGAGGCCGCATCGACGTGACCTGTCTGGTCGTCGAAGAAGAAATCGGGCTCGAACTCGCGCAGGAACTCGCCCTTGGGCAGGCCGCCGAGGAACATCGCCTCATCGACGCGGATGTTCCAGTTCATCAGCGTGCGGATCGCGCGCTCGTGCGCCGGTGCGCTGCGCGCGGTGACGAGCGCAGTGCGAATGCGCATCTGCGCGTTGCCTGCCATCTGCAGGCGATGCAGCGCAGCCAACAGCGGCTTGAACGGCCCGCCGGGCAGCGGCAGTTCGGCCTTGCTGAGTTCGTGGGCCTGGAAGGCGTCGAGTCCCTCGGCCTGGAACACGCGCTCGGCCTCGTCGGAGAACAGCACCGCATCGCCGTCGAAGGCGATGCGCACTTCGTTAGGCCAGGCATCGCTCGCCTTCACCGATTCGACCAGCACGCGCGCGGCCGGAAAGCCCGCGACCAGCGCCTCGCGCACGTCCTGTGCATTGACCGAGAGAAACAGATGGGCGCGCAGTGGCCGCAGGTATCCGAAGGGTGGACGTCCTTGCGTGAACACGCCGCGCTGCAGCTTGATGTCGGCCGCAGCGCTCGACTTGAAGATGCGCATGCCCGAGACCGGGTCGTTGCGCGAGAGGATCACCACCTCCACGCGCTGCACGCCGTCGTCGTTGAAGCGCAGCAACTTGCGGATCAGCGAGTACGCGATACCGGGCGCGGCCGGCACGTCGAGCCGGTCGAGCTGCAGCTTCATGTAGCCCTCGTTGTCGCCGGCCTCGAAGATCTTGTTTTCTTCCTCGAGGTTGAACAGCGCCCGCGAGGAAATCGCGACCACGAGTTTGTCTTCGAGAGTGACTGGCATGGCGGCGTGCGGGCGGAGGTTCAGGAGACGGCGTTGGGCGAGTAGTAGAGCGTATCCGACCAATAGCCCAGCCCCAACTCGCGCAAGGGCGCCTCGATGCTCTCCTGCGACGGCGTGAAGACGCGCTCCCAGAAGTTCTTTTTCTTCGGGGCGAGCCGGGCGATGGCAGCTTCGATCTCCGCATCGATGTTCTTCACGTCGCGCAGCAAACTCTCGGCCTGCTCGCCCAGCGGCTCGTCGCCCATGTCGAGGATCTCGGCGCACTCCAGCACGAAGTAGCCGTTGCGGTCGACGTGGCTGTTCAGGAAGTCCAGGGCCTGGTCTCGCAGCGGCGCGATCGAGGGGTGGTCGATGCGGGCCAGGAGCTGCTGGAGCCGGTCGATGCCCGCGCCGGCGCGGCCTGCGAGTGCGGTGGGTTCGGCCACGCTGGTCCAGATCATCGAGCGGCACAGCTGCACGTCCGCGGACACCAGGAGCTGGTAGACCAGCGGTATGTCGTAGTTGCGCTCCGAGATGCCCTTGACCTGCCTCGGATCGTCCTTTGCCGGATCAGGTCCCGGCACGAAGGGACTGGCGAACAGGTAGCTCCGATTGGCCATGGCCAGGCTCCTTGGGTTATTTCACGAACTGGTTCAGCTGGATGATCGGCAGCATCACGGCCAGCACGATCAACATCACCACGCCGCCCATCGCCACGATGAGCAGCGGCTCGAGGATGGTCGCCAGGTGCATCGCGCGGCGCTGCACTTCGGCACCCAGCTGGTTGGCTGCGCGCTGCAGCATCAGCGGCAGGGTGCCGGTCTGTTCGCCCAGGCGCGCGAACATCGATACGAGGCCCGGAAAGCGCTTCTTCTGCGCGAGCGCCGAGGCCAGCGGCGCGCCTTCGCGCACCAGCACCAGCGCGTCGAGCGCATCGGCACGCATCGCGCGGTTGCTGAGCGTTTCGGCGGCCGCTTGCAGTGCGCGCAGGATCGGCACGCCGGCCGTCGCCAGCATCGCGAGCGTGCTCGCGAAACGCGCCGCGTTGTAGCCGCGCGCGAGCTTGCCGACCAGCGGCAGCTTGAGCCAGGCCGCATCGAACTTGAGGCGGAAGGCCTCCTGCGCCAGCGCCACGCGCACGCCGATGGCGACGAGCACCACGCCGCCCAGCATCCACCAGCCGTAGTTGCGCACGCCCGCGCTCAGCGACAGCATCACGGTGGTGAGAAAAGGCAGCGAGCGCTTGGTGCCCGCGAACACCTGCGCCACCTGCGGCACCACGTAGCTCACGAGAAAGATCACGATCACGATCGCCACCAGCGTGACGATGGCCGGGTAGAGCGCCGCGCCGATCAGCTTCTGCTGCAGCGCCTGGCGTTCTTCCAGGTCGTCGGCCAGGCGGTCGAGCACGAGGCCCAGGTTGCCGCTCTGCTCGCCGGCGCCGATCACGGCGGTGTAGATGGGCGAGAACTCGCGCGAGTGCGCCGACAGCGCGCGCGCGAAAGGCGAACCCGCGTTGACCTCGGCGCGCAGCGAGGCGACGAGGTTGCGCTGCGGTTCCGACTCGGCTTCGTCGGTGAGCGCAGTGAGCGCGCGTTCCAGCGGCAGGCCCGACGAGACGAGGCCTGCGAGCTGCCGCGTCCACACCGCAAGGCCGGTGGAGTTGAAGACACGCTTGCCGCCGCCGAGCCAGTGGCTCAGGCCGCTGCGCTGCCCGGTGCCGTTGATGTGGTCGCTGCCGACCGGTTTGACCGACAGCGGAATCAGCGCCTGCGCGCGCAGCAGGCTGCGGGCGCTGCGCGCGGTGTCGGCCTCGAGCACGCCTTCGCGCGACTGGCCGCTGGCATCGATGGCTTCGAAGGAATAGGCGGGCATGGCGAGGCTGAACTCTGGTCGCTAGTCGCGTGTGACGCGCAGCAACTCTGCGCGTGAAGTGATGCCGGCCTGCACCAGCCGTTCGCCGTCTTCGCGCATGAGCCGCAGGCCGCCGCGCGCGCCGGCCTTGAGCAGTTCGCTCTCGGCGGCCTTGCTGTGGATCAGGCCCTGCACGGTTTCATCGGCCACCAGCAACTCGAAGATGCCGGTGCGGCCCTGGTAGCCCGTCTGGCCGCAGACGTCGCAGCCCGCGCCGCCGCAGCTCGTGCAGACCTTGCGCACGAGGCGCTGTGCGAGCACGCCCAGCAGCGACGAGCTCAGGAGGAAAGGCTCGACCCCCATGTCGGTGAGACGCGTGACCGCGCTGACCGAATCGTTGGTGTGCAGCGTGGCCAGCACCAGGTGGCCGGTGAGCGAAGCCTGGATGGCGATCTGCGCGGTCTCGAAGTCGCGGATTTCGCCGATCATGATCACGTCCGGGTCCTGCCGCAGGATCGCGCGCAGGGCCTTGGCGAAGGTGAGCTCGATCTTGGCGTTGATCTGCGTCTGGCCCACGCCCGGCAGCTCGTATTCGATGGGATCTTCCACCGTCATGATGTTGCTGCGGCTCGCGTCCAGGCGGGCCAGCGCGGCATACAGCGTGGTGGTCTTGCCCGAGCCGGTCGGGCCGGTCACCAGGATGATGCCGTGCGGCTGCGTGATGAGCTTCTCGAAGCGTTGCAGCGTGTCGCCCTGCATGCCGACCGATTCGAGCGTGAGCTTCGATTCGCTCTTGTCCAGCAATCGCAGCACGGCGCGTTCGCCGTGCGCACTCGGCAGCGTGGAGACGCGCACGTCGACCGCGCGCGTGCCGATGCGCAAGCTGATGCGTCCGTCCTGCGGCAGCCGCTTCTCGGAGATGTCGAGGTCGGCCATGATCTTCAGGCGCGAGATCAGCGCGGCGTGCAGCGCGCGGTTGGGCTGCACCACCTCGCGCAACGTGCCGTCGATGCGAAAGCGCACGGACGAGGTGCGCTCGTAGGGCTCGATGTGGATGTCGCTCGCGCCGTCGCGCGCGGCCTGCGTGAGCAGCGCGTTGAGCATGCGGATGATGGGCGCATCGCCCGCGCTGGCCAGCAAGTCTTCGACCGCCGGCAGCTCCTGCATCATCCGCGAGAGGTCGGCGTCGTTCTGCACTTCGCTCACCACCGCGGCAGCACTCGATTCGCCCTGTGCATAGGCGGCGCTGATGCGCTGCGCGAGCGGGCCGTCGGCCAGCACCTCGAAAGCCTGCACGCTGTACTTGCGCGCCACCTCGCCGACCGCACTGCGTGCCGGGTGGGACGACATCCACAGCGTGTAGCGGCCGTCGTCGGCTTCTTCGAGAAGGAGTTGCTGGCTGCGTGCGAACGCGTAGGGAAGCGGGTAGCGCATGGACATCAAGGCAGTTCGCGGGCGCTGACAGGGTCGTCGGTGGGGGGCAGGGCGCCGCGCAGGGGGCTGGGAGCGAGTTTGCGGGAGTCGGCTGCCGGCTGCGGCGGCGGAATGAGCTGGGTGCCCTGGATGCGGGACTCCCTCTGCTTGCCGGTGTCGACTGGGCGCGCCGGGAGCTCGGGCAGCACGTTCGCGCCGTCCACGGCGCGCAGCATCACGTTGGACGGGTCGGGCTGCGTGCGCTGCTGCATGCCTCGGATCTCGTCGTAGCGGTCATAGGCGAGGCTTTCGGTCGCATTGCCGTCGCGCATCACCGCCGGACGCAGGAACATCATGAGGTTGATCTTCTCGCGCGAGCGGGACTGGCTCTTGAACAGGTTGCCGAGCACGGGAATGTCGCCTGCAACAGGCACCTTCTCGACCGTGTTGTTGTAGGTGTCCGAGAGCAGGCCGCCCAGCATGACCAGCCCGCCGTCTTCCACCAGCACGCTCGACTCGATGGAGCGCTTGCTGGTGGTGGGACCGTTCGCGTTGTTGATGCTGTTCGGATCGACCGTGGAGGTTTCCTGGAAGATCGTCAGCTTGACGGTGCCGTTCTCGTTGATGGTCGGGCGCACGCGCAACGTGAGACCCACGTCCTTGCGTTCGACCGTGGTGAAGGGATTCACGCCCACCGAGCCCGAGGTGCTGGCGTACGAGCCCGTGGGAAAGGGCACGTTCTGGCCGATGACGATCTTGGCCTCCTCGTTGTCCAGCGTCAGCAGGTTGGGCTTGGACAGCACGTTGGCGTCCTTGTCGCTGTCGAAGAAGCTGGCGATCGCGCCCAGGATGTACTGGCCGCCGACCTTGCCCGCGATACCCAGGTTCAGCCCCGGCGCCAGCTGCAGGCCGGCCACGTTGCGCGTGGCCAGCGCTTGCGTGAGCGCCAGGATGCTGGAGCCCGCGACGGTGGAGTTGGTGCCGATCACCGCATTGCCGCCCAGCGCGCTCTGCCATTGCACGCCGAACTTGGCGGCCGCGGTGTCGCTCACCTCGACGATCAGCGCCTCGATCATCACCTGTGCGCGCCGGCCGTCGAGCTTGTCGATCACCGCGCGCATCTGGCGGTACTGCGGCTCGGGCGCCGTGATGATCAGCGAGTTGGTCGACGGGTCGGCCTGGATCTGTCCGCCGGTCGATGGCTGGTTGGCGTTGTTGAGCGGCGCGTTGGCGGCCGGCGAGCCGCTTTGCCCGCTGCCGCTCAGGCTGTTCTGGCTGTTTTGCTGGAAGCTGGTCTGCTGCGGCGCGGGGCTGCTGCCGCCACCGCCGCCCGCGGCACCGGGGCTGCCCGGCGTGGCCTGCTGGTTCGCCGCCATCGCGGCGCGCAGCGTGGCGGCCAGCCGCACCGCGTCGGCGTTCTTCAAATAGACCACGTAGATGTTGCCGGCCAGTCCGTTGCTGCTTTCCGCGGGCGTGCGGTCGAGCTTCTCGACCAGCGTGCGCACCAGTTGCGCGCGTGCCGGGTTGGCCGCGCGCAGGATCAGCGAGTTGCTGCGCGGATCGGCCAGCAGCGTGGTGCGGAACGAGGCATCGACCGCGCCCGGCGCAGCCCCCGGAGCCGCACCCGAGCCGCTGCCGTCGACCAGCCGCTGCACCAGCGGCAGCAGGTCGCTCGCCACCGAGTGCTTGAGCTGGATGATCTCGATGTCCGACGCGTTGGGCACGTCGAGCGCCGCGATGATGCGCGCGAGGCGGCGCATGTTGTCGGCGTAGTCGGTGATCACGAGCGAGTTGTTGCCCGGGTTCACGTTGATGGTGTTGTTCGGCGGAATCAGCGGGCGCAGCACCGGCAGGAGGCTGTTGGGCGATTCGTAGTTGAGCCGGAAGATCTGCGTGACGATCTGGTTGCTGCCCGAGGATGCGGTGGCGCCGATCGAGGTGTTCACGGTGCTGCTCTGCAGCTTGGCATCGGCTTCGGGCACTACCTTGTAGAGGCCATCAGCCTCCACCACCGCGAAGCCCTGCAGGCGCAGCGCCGAGGCGAACTGGTTGAAGGCGGCGCCCGGCTGGATCGCGCGGTCGGTGACCAGGTTCATCGTGCCCTTGACGCGCGGATCGACCACCACGTCGCGTCCGGTGACCACCGCCATGGTGCGGGCCACGGCCTCGATGTCGGCGTTGGAGAAGTTCAGCGTGATCGGCTCGCCGCGTCGCGGCGCGTCGCCCTGCGCGAAGGCGGGCGGCAGCACCTGCAGGAAGGACGCCGCGATCAGCAGGCGCGCCGCGAGTGCGACGATGCCCAGGCGTGCGCCGGGCGTGGACAGTGGCTTCATCATGATCAACCCAGGGTGATGATCGAACGCGCGTTGTCGCGTCGTCCGATGATGTTCAACAAATTGGAAAGAGCGTCTTCGCGGCCGGCCGCGGCACTGGCTTCGCCGTTGAAGCGAAAAGCGGTGCCGTTCCAGCTGCCGCTGCCGTTCAGCTGCAGGCTGCCTTCGCGCGTGCTGAGCAGGAGCGTGGGGCTGTTGCCGCCTTCGAGCGAGAGCCGGTAGCTGCCCATCGGCTTGAGGGTCGACAGGCTGGAGGAAACATCGGTGGCGTCGAGCGTGGCCTGGCCCGCGATGCGCAGCACCGGGCCGTCCCATTGCAGCGAGAAGGCCTTGGTGGAGAGGTCGAGCGCGCCGTCGAGCTTGAGCGTGTTCCACGGTGCGCCGAGGCCGGTGAGCATCGTGGCGGGCCAGCGCGAGCGGCCGTCCTGCCAGTCGAGCAGCACGCCGTTGCCGCGCGGGCTGGCCTTGAGTTCGAGTGGACGCGGGGCGCAGCAGGGCAGGTCGAGCGAGGCAAAGATGCCGCTGAAGCTCGGGCGCAGGCGCCAATGCAGGAGGCCGGGCAGCGAGACGGCCTGCGCACCGCCGGTGCCGCTCGCGAACACCACGGCGGCCGCGCCGTTCCACACCGTGCCGCGCGGATTGACCAGCAGCAGCCGACCCTGGCTCCAGCTCGACAGCGCCGAGGCGAGCCAGCGCGCGGGCGCGAACAGCACCACCGCCAGCACCGCGCCGATGGCGATGCCGACGAGGGCCCAGCGCCAGCCGCGTCGCGGCTTGGGCCCGGAGAGTGCGGAGAGAGGGGAGCGCGTCACCATGCCGGGCTGTTCATCGGGGCGCGGGCAAAGCCATCACGACCGTGCCCTCCCAGCGGACCTGCGGGAGCTGCGGCGCGTCCTTGTCCTTGCTGCCCGGCGCCGGCGGGGTGGCGGGGGCACGCGTGAGGTGCACTTCGCGCGGCACCGCATGGGCATTGCCGCGCGCCTGCGCGAGCCATTGGGCGACCGTGCTGGCGGGCGTGGCGCGCAGCGTGACGGTGGCACCGTCGCCGCCGGCGGTCATGAGCTGTGCGTTGTTCACGCCCAGGCCCTCGCGCACCGAGGTCTCGAGCGAGCGCAACGCTTCATCGCGGGCGAGGCGGGGCTGCGACTGCAGCGCCTTCGCGCGGTTCTGCAAGGTGGCCATCTGCTGCAGTTGTGCATCGAGCTGTGCGTGTTCGGCCGGTGCCGCGGCCAGCGTGCGCAACGCGGGAGCGAGCGCAATCCACCAGAGCAAGGCCAGTGCCACGAGCGCGATGGCCGCGCCGACCATCTGGCGCTCGCGCATCGCGAGGGCGGCCCAGCGGGCCTTGAGTTGTTCGCTGAAGTTCATCGGGGGCTGGCCTCGGCCTGCACGAGCAGCAGATCGCCCTCGGTGCGCACGTTGTAGCCGCGCGGCGCCATCGCGCCGGTGATCTGAGAGACCTCCGACGGTTGCAACCCGAGGCCTCGCAGGCGCAGCTGGCCGTTGGTGTAGTCGACGGCCGAAGGCGTGCGGCCGGGCGGAAGGTTGGTGGCGAGCGCGCCGACCATGGGTTCGAAATCGGTTGCGGCCACGTCGCCCACGGCCTGCTGCAGCGCCGCGACTTCACGCGTCATCTGCAGTTGCGGGTCGATCACGATCTTCACCGAGGGAAAGGTCTGGATGAGGATGGTCTTGGCGGCCTGGCGCTTGGACTCGAGCGCGCCGCGCTCCTTCCAGGCCCAGGCATTGAGGCCGATCAATTGCGTCAGCAGCAGCACGACGACGCCCCAGCGCGCGGCGCGCCATTCGGGCGCGTAGCGCAGCGTCTGCAGCACCGAGGCGAATTTCTTGCCGGCGCGCGCGCGGCCCGTGGCGGCCAGATCGAACTGCGCGAGCTCCCACGGCGTGCGCGCGGCATTGAGCCAGCGCTGCGGTGCCTGCACGATCGGCACGCGGCGTTCGAGCAGGTGCTCGGCCGCTTCTGCGACCGCGGGCTCGGTGGTGATGACCGCGGTGTCGAACGGCAGGCCGCTCGAGAGCGCGAGCCCTGCGCCGGCGAGCGGTAGCGAAACCACGCCGTCGGCATCGCACACGGTGAGCTGCGGGGCCTCGGGTTCGCCGGTGACTTGCAAGAGCGGCGGGCCGTCGGCGGGCTGCGGTGCGAATTCGGGGACGATGCGCACGACGCGGCGCCCGGCCGCTTCGAGCCCCTGCACGATGCTGCGCAGCCAGATGCGGTTGCATGCCGCCACCCACACGGGCACGCCGGCCTTCGCGTCGGGCTCGAGCGCGAAGTGCAAGGCCTCGGGGTCGTCGAGCAGGTGTTCTTCGAGCAGGCCGTCGAGCACGGCGCGCAGCTTCGATGCGCTGCCCATGCTGCCCTTGGGCAACGTGATGCGGTGCCACGAGAGTGCCGCGGAAGGAATGCCGAGCGTGACTTCGCTGCTCGAAGGCAGCAGCGCCAGCAGCGCACGGCCCTGGTCGCGCAATGCAATGCCGTCGTCGCCGGCCTGGGCCCAGTCGTACTCACCCGCGGCGTCGGCCGGGGGCAGTGGGGCAATGAGCAGCAGCGGGGTCATGGAGGGTGTCGGAAAAGCCGGTGATTGTAGGAGGGCGTCTGACAGTCAATTGCTATTATTTGAATAGCGTAGTTGACAGATGTGACGGGCGTTATAAGGCTTTTTGATCAATATATGTCAACGGTACTCAGGGTTTAGCCGGAGTGGTCGTTGCGCCGGCGCCGCGGGTGCGCCAGACCGTCGTCACGGTGACACCGTTGCGTTGCAGGAGCGAGTGCTCTTCGACCCAGGTGCGGTCGAGGCGCAGGCGCCCGTAGACCTCGAAGTACTGGGTGCCCACGCCGTGCGTGGTCGCGTTGAAGCGGGAGCCTTCGCTGGGCAGCCCGGCGTTGGCCTCGTCGATGGTCTTGAAGTAGGAGCGGGTGCGCTTTTCCACCAATTGGCGTGCGGTCGCGATCGGCATGTTTTCCAGGCTGGCGCTGATGGCCTCGGCGCTCGCGGTGTTGAGGTTGAGCGTGGTGCGCACCGGCAGGATCGTCACGTAGGGCTCGATGGCCGCGGCGGTCGATGGCGAAAGCCCGAGCCACACCAGTTGCGATACCTCCTGTGGCATCAGTGGCGCATTGCCCACATCGCCGCCGGAGGCTTCGTCGGTGCCGGTGGACAGCGTCCTCACGAGCGCGGTCGTCATCTGGCTGAGCTCCGAGGCCGGCAGGCCCAGCAGGTTGAAGAGGCGGGTGAAGGTGGCAACGCTGGCCGGCACCGGCTTGCCCGCGTCGACCAGCGACAGCACGTTGAGCTTGGACTGCGCATCCACGATGCGCCCCGAGAGAAAGGCATCGGGCAGGCCCTCGAGGTTGTCGCTCGACACGTTCTTCTCGGCCGACAGGAAGCTGGTGAGCCGCGCCTCTTCGAGCGGGACCGCCCACGGTTCTCCCAAGTGGTCGGGGCCGCCGGCACGGCCGTCTTCGGCAAGGATCAGCCGCGACCAGTCGAGTGCGCCGATCAGCACCCAGGCCGCCTGGACACGCGCGCGCTCGGCGCCTTCGACTTCGGCGGCGCGCCATTGCTGCCACAGCGCAGCGGCAGAGAAGGTGGCGACGAGCATCACCGTCAGCATCGCCGCGAGCAGCGCGGCGCCGGACTGGCGGCGTGCGCGGTGTACACGGCGCCCGAACGCAGAAGCTCGTTTCGTCATGACCGCGCACCCCCCACGATCGGCTTGACCCAGTCGCGCGTGAGCGTGCCCGACAGCCCGTCGCCCGGCGGCAGGCTGATCACCAGACGCACGCCATCGGGCATGTTGACGATCGGGCCCGCGGGGTTGGCCGGATTGGCCGGTGTCCCCGGCGTGGGGGGGGCCGTGGGCAGCGAACCCGCCGGCGTCCAGTTGTTGTCGCGGAAGTAATAGAGCTGCCAGCCGCTGGCGGGCATCAGCACCACGTCGTTGTAGCCGCCGCCTTGTGCGCCGCCGTCCTGTGCCCAGGAGGCCGCGAGGTTCCAGGCCTGTTGCCACTCGCCGCGCGTGGTGAAGGCCTGCGACTGCCAGCGCTGCCAGCGCGGGCCCTCGGCGCCAGGCCGCAGGGTCCACGCCACCACCAGCATGGTGGGCGCCATCGGATCGCTGCCGCGACGCGTAAGCCGCAGCACGTTGCCGTCCCAGTCGATGGGGCGGGTCTGCGCGATCGAGGTCACCGCGTCGAGGTCGGCGCCCCATTGGGCGAGCGTGGCCTGCAGGGTGAGGATGGCGTCGGCGCGCTGCTGGTTCTGCGTGGTGGCGCGCGACATGCTGTCCAGGCCGCGCCAGCTCACGAGCGAGAGGAGCGCCATCACCGAGATGGCGACGAGCAGCTCGATCAGCGTGAAGCCGCGTAACGTCTTCGTCTTCATCAGAACCGCCCCACCACGGTCGAGATGCGCAGGATCGGGGAATCCGCTTCATCGCGCACCTGCACATCGACGCGCCGGAAGTTCGGATTGAGCGTGGGCACGGTCGAGGTCGTCACGTTGAACGAGGCGCCCGCCTGCACGCAAATGGAGCCCGAGTCGCCCACGGCCGGCATCTGCCGGGCGAGGCGGGCCTTGGCGAGTTCGTTTTCCGCGCACAGGTCGGCCAGCACCAGGTCGGACTGGCGCAACGCATTGCGGGTGAGCGACATCGTGGCCTGCGAGCCCGCGGCCAGCGCGAGCGCGACGATGCCCAGCGCGATCAGCACTTCGATCAGCGTGAAACCGCTGGAGGCCGACGTGCGCCGCAGTCTCATGGCACGGGAAAGACGGTGAAGGGGCGCAGGCCGTCGGTGGCGATGCGCAATGCGCGCGCGGGCGGGCCGGCGGAATAGAGCGTGATCTGCTGCGCCGCGATGATCGGATCGGGCCCCAGTTGCAGCGCGGGAACCAGCGTGCCGTTGCCCAGGGCGGCCTGGGCGGTGATGCCTTCGGCGACCCAGCCGCTGGGAATCGCATCGGCCGGAAGGCCGTCGAAGACGAAGCTGCCCTCGACCGGGCGCCACCGCACAGCGACGCCGCTGGCCCGCGACTGGGCGCGGGCGGACTCGAGGAGGGCGGCGAGCCGGTCGGCTTCGCGGTCGAGCTTGGCGGCGCTGCTGTCGCGCATGGCAAAGCTCACGCTGGCGGTGGCGATCGCGATGATCGCGATCACGATGATCAGCTCGAGCAGCGTGAAGCCGCGCGCCGTGCCCTTGCTGCTATTGCCAGCTGCCGATGTCGGCATTCTTGCCCTCGCCGCCGTTCTGTCCATCGGCGCCGAACGAGAGCACGTCGATTTCGCCCTTGATGCCCGGGTTCATGTACTGGTAGGGATGGCCCCAGGGATCGTTGGGCAGCTTTTCGACGTAGGGCTTCCAGTTCGGTGCGGCCGGACCCACGGTGGGGCGCGTCAGCAGCGACTGCAGGCCCTGCTCGGCGGTCGGGTAGCGCTGGTTGTCCAGGCGGTAGAGCTTGAGCGCCTGCATCAGGTTGTTGATGTCAGTGCGGGCGGCCGTCACGCGGGCGTCGTCGGCACGCTCGATCACGTTCGGCACGATCAGCGCGGCGAGCACGCCGATGATGACCAGCACCACCATCAGTTCGATCAGCGTGAAGCCGCGCTGGGCGGTCCGGGAAGCGGCACGAAGGAATTTGTTCATAGGTTGGGCGACATGATTCGGAAAGCGCGCTGCATGATAATCCGCGCCCATGACAAGTCCTTACTCCGCTGCCCGCTGGCATGCCCCACTTGCAACAACGGGGCTTTGGGCGCTGACCGCTGGCGCTGCGGTGTTCTGGGCCTTGCGCCTGTCCTCGCCGGCCGATGCCGTGGCCGCCGCGGCCGCGATGCCACGGCCTTCGGTCACGGCGGATGCCGAGGCGGTCGGTCGGTTGCTCGGCGTGGTGACCGCGCAGAGTGCTGCGCCTGCGGCCCCCGAGGCGGCCAGCCGTTTCGCGCTGGTGGGCGTGGTGGCCGATCCGTCGAACCAGGGCGCAGCCCTGATCGCCATCGACGGCAAGCCGCCCAAGCCGTTCCGCGTCGGCTCGCGCGTCGGCGACAACTACGTGCTGCAGTCGGTGGGCGTGCGCGCGGCAACGCTCGGTGCGCAGGTCGACGGACCGCCGGCCTTCACGCTGCAGCTGCCGGTGCGCGCGCCGATCGGCGTGGGGCTGCCGCCGCCGCCGATCTCCGGCGTGTCGCCCGCACCGGTGCCGGCGCAGCGGTCGGCCGGGGTGTTGCCGTCCACCATGCCCGCGGTGGTGATGCCGCCCCCGACGCCGCAGCCCGAGACAGCGCAACAGCCGCAAGGGCAGGCGCCGGTCGCTGCGCAATAGCGGGGTGCAGCGCCCATGAAAAAGCCGGCTTCGTGCCGGCTTTTTCGTTGCTTGCAAGGGTTGCGCGTCAGGCCTGCAGGAACAGCCGGTAGGCCGGATTGGCCGTTTCCTCGACATAGGGATAACCCAGGTTTTCGAGGAACGCATCGAAGGCCGCGGCGTCGCCGGCCGGTACCTGCAGTCCCACCAGGATGCGGCCGTAGTCGGCGCCCTGGTTGCGGTAGTGAAAGAGGCTGATGTTCCAGTTCGGCCGCATCAGGCTCAGGAACTTGAGCAGCGCGCCGGGGCGCTCGGGAAACACGAAGCGCAGCAGGCGCTCGTCGTGCGCGAGACCGGTGCGCCCGCCGACCAGGTGCCGCAGATGCTCCTTGGCGAGCTCGTCGTGCGTGAGGTCGAGCGCATCGAAGCCGTGGTCGATGAAGCTCTGGGCAATGATGGCCGATTCGCCGCGCGCCGATGTCGTGAGGCCGACGAACACATGCGCCTTGGCAGCGTCGCTGATGCGGTAGTTGAATTCGGTCACGTTGCGCAACGCGCCGCCGACCGATCCGGATTCCTTGGCATCGCTCGCAGGCAGTTCGCCGACCAGTTCGCAGAAGCGGCGGAAGCTGCCGCGTTCCTCGGGGATCGTGACGGCGAACAGCGCCTCGCGTTCTTCGCCGACTTCGGCGCGTTCGGCCACGAAGCGCAGTCGGTCGAAGTTCATGTTGGCGCCGCACAGGATGGCCGCGTAGGTCTCGCCATGACGGCCATGCCCGGCCACGTACTGCTTGATCGCGGCCACGGCCAACGCGCCTGCGGGCTCGACGATGCTGCGCGTGTCGACGAAGACGTCCTTGATGGCGGCACAGACTGCGTCGGTATCGACCGCGATGTATTCGTCGACCAGTTCGCTGGCGATGCGGAAGGTTTCCTCGCCGACCAGCTTGACGGCGGTGCCGTCGGAGAACAGGCCCACGTCGGGCAGGTTCACGCGCTGGCGGGCTGCGACCGATTGCATCATCGCGTCGGAGTCGTTCATCTGAACGCCGATCACCTTGATCTCGGGACGCACGGCCTTGATGTAGTTGGCCACGCCGGAAATCAAGCCACCGCCGCCGATCGCGACGAAGACTGCGTCGAGCGGGCCCTGGTGCTGGCGCAGGATTTCCATGGCGATGGTGCCTTGGCCCGCGATGACGTCCGGATCATCGAAAGGGTGGACGAATGTCAGGTGCTGCTGTTTCTGCAATTCAAGCGCGTGCAGGTAAGCATCGGAATAACTGTCGCCGTGCAGGACGATTTCGCCGCCGAATCCGCGCACGGCATCGATCTTCAGCTTGGGTGTCGTCACCGGCATGACGATCACCGCGCGGGTGCCTAGCCTGCGCGCGCCGAGCGCAACGCCTTGGGCGTGATTGCCGGCCGATGCACAGATCACGCCGCTCGCCAATTGCTCGGCGCTCAAATGCGCCATCTTGTTGTAGGCGCCGCGAAGTTTGAAACTGAATACCGGTTGCTGGTCTTCGCGCTTGAGCAATACGGTATTTCCAAGACGCTCGCTGAGCGCGCGTGCCTTCTCGAGCGCGGACTCGACAGCGACGTCGTAAACCCGGGCGTTGAGAATTTTTCTGAGATAGTCGGCGGGTGTCAATTGCGCCGGTACAGATGCCGTATGCGTAGCTTGTTTCAAGGGAGTTTTCATTTGTTTACCCATGATGATAAATGGTATCGAGATTGCTTGCGAGATATGACATGGACACAAATGTCATAACCCTCTTCAATAGCGTGCCGGCAGCAAATGATTCTGGTTTTTTTGCGCGCACCTATTCCGCAATTCATACGCCTGCAAATGAAATTACGTTTGAGCAAAAATTGTTATCAGTTTTTGTCAGTGACCTTTCAAAGGGACTGATGCAAGCCGAAGCGGCGCGCGTCCAGCGAGGAGAAATCGGACGCGCCACATGGCAAGTGATGGGCAACAGATTGCGTGCGCACATCGTTCCGCTGCTGGGTGATTTGCCCGCCCAGTCGCTTGCCACATCCGATGTGCAGCGACTGATCGATCACCTCGGTGAGCAGGGCTTCACCAGCACGACGATTGCGCAGTACCTGGTGCTGTTGCGAAAGGTGGTGATGCATGGCGTGCACACCGGCGTGCTGCGCGAGGCGCCACCGTTTCCGAAGGTCAAGGTGCGCAGCCAGCCGCGTGGAAGCTTCAGTGTTTCTGAGTACCGGACGATCGTTGCAGCTGCGCGCAGCTTGCGCGGGCATTCGCACCCGGTGCTCGACAGACTGAGCTCGGGCGAGCGCTTCTGGATTGCACGTGAACTTCTGGTGATGCCGAACGAGTTGCCTTGGCTGATCCGCTGGATGGTGAACACCTTCGTTCGTCCGAGCGACATCAAGCTCATGAAGCACAAGCACATCGAGGTCGTGCGCGGCAAGCACGTCTATCTGCGGATGAATCTGCCAGAGACCAAGCGGCACAGCCAGCCCATCGTGAGCTTGCGTCCAGCTGTGCGGGTCTACGAATGTCTGCTCGCTCGTCGCCGTGAACACGGATTCGCCGCAGCGGAGGACTATATTTTTCTGCCGCAGTTGAAGAATCGCGAACACGCCCTTGCGGTGCTCAACTTCTTCTTTCATTGGGTGCTCGAGAAGACCGGTCTTGAAAAAGGACCGCTGGGTCAATCGAGAACCCTCTATTGCCTGCGACACACCGCGATCACGTTGCGGCTCTTGTACGGACAAGGCATCGACATGCTGACCTTGGCGCGCAACGCGCGAACGAGCGTCAACATGGTCGAGCGTTTCTACGCATCGGTGCTGAGCGGAGAAATGAATGTGGGGCTGCTGCAAAGCAGGCGGGGCCGGATGAGTTGAGAAAACACAAAAAGCTGCCCAGCGTGAGCTAGGCAGCTTGAGGCTTTGCAGATCCGAACTGGCGTGAGCCAGCATGGGAATCAAGACTTACGGATCAGAACGCGTGACGGATGCCGAAGTCGTAGCCGGTCGAGGTCTTCGGAGTGAATGCGCCGTTCTTGGCTTCATAGAAGGCCGGACCACCCGTCGTCAGGGCTGCGCCGTTCTTGTTGCTGACGCGAGCAACCGTTGCGTACAGCGCGGTGCGCTTCGACAGGTTGTGCACGTAGCCGATGGCCAGCTTGTTGGCCTTCTCGTCCGCAGGGAGGATCGCGAACGGGGTCAACGGGTTCACGCTCAGGTTTTCGTCGTACTTGACGCTCGAGTACGAAGCGCGGATCAGGCCTGCGCCGACCGGCACGGTCACGCCGACCAGGTAGCCGGTCAGATCGGTGCCGTTTCCACTATTGACGATGTTGAATTGCTGGGTTTCGTAGTCGACCTTGTTCCTGGCCTTCGAGAACTCACCGAAGAGCTTCACCGGACCGAAGTCGTACGAAGCGCCGAGGTTGAACGTGTTCACCTTGTTGGTGATGCCCGCTTGATACTGATCGCCAGCGGTGCTGCTGCCGTATGCGACTGCGATGTCCAGAGGGCCGTTGGCGTAGCCGAAGCGACCACCGACGTAGCGACCGGCGCGCGCCGTGTTGTCCTTGTAGAACGCATTGGTCAGGGCCGCCGAGTCGGACTTGAGTTTCGTCTGCTCATGGAAGGCATACATCACCTGACCGTAGAAGCCCCCGAGGTTCGGCGGCAGGAAGTAGCCGATCGAATTGCTTGCGCGGTCGTAGCTCGGATTGCCACCGAAACCACCCGTGTCTTTGGCGCCGAAGCTCGCGGTGTTGTACCCGTTGGCGGTGTTGATCAGATTGGTGCCAACGCCGTTGGTGCCGAACGGATCGAACACGGTGTCGTTCCAGAAGGTCGGGGTGTAGTCACGACCGAGGCGAATCTCACCGAAGCCGCCAGACAGGCTCACGGTTGAGCGACGCTTGAAAGATGCAACACCGGTGGCGCCGTCGTCATTGCTGATGGGGGCTTCGAGCCAGAAACTGGCTGCCAGACCACCACCGAGGTCTTCCGTGCCACGAAAGCCCAGACGACTGCTGTTGTAGCCCGAGCTGGCCAGAGCGCGTTTGCTGACCTTGACGCTCCCCTGGTTCACGTAGAGCGGATCGATGACCGGGAAGCCGTTGACGTACGTGACGCCGTTGTGCAGATCACGCGAGCCGTTCGAATAGCCGCTGATCGACGCGTCGACCACACCGAACAGCGTGACGGACGACTGAGCCGAGGCAACACCGGCAACAGCCAGGGCAGCCAGAGCAACTGCCCTTTCGGGACGAAAACTAAAGTGGGGACGTCAGTTGAGCCGGTCGATCGGGAAAGAAAAAAGCCCCGAGCTTTGCAGCTCGGGGCTAAATCCACCAATTGGAAGGGTGGAGGAGACAACTGTGGGCGCAAACGTATGCGCGATGAAATAAAGTATATCGACTGTTTGTTGCGTTGCAACAAGCGAGTGACGCTTTTCCCACACAAATCCGATGCCAACGTGCGTTTTTGCCCGGCATCCCGACTGGAATCAGAAGAATCATGGAATGCACAGTGAGTTGGACCGGCGACGCGGGAACGCGCTCGGCCATGGGCTTTGTCGCCGAGACCGGCAGCGGTCACGTCCTGATGATGGACGGCGCGCCCGATGTGGCCAAGCCGGAGAACGGCGGCCAGAACCTCGCCGCGAGGCCGATGGAGACGGTGCTTGCAGGCACCGGCGGCTGCACCGCCTATGACGTCGTGCTGATTCTGAAGAGGGGCCGCCATCGCGTCGAGCGTTGCAGTGTCAAGCTGACCAGCGAGCGCGCGGAAAAGGACCCCAAGGTCTTCACCAAGATCCACATGCATTTCACCGTTGCCGGCAAGGGGATTCCGGCCTCCGCAGTGGAGCGCGCGATTGCGCTGAGCCACGAAACCTATTGTTCGGCCAGCATCATGCTGGCGAAGACCGCCGAGATCACCACCAGCTTCGACCTGATCGAAACCTGAGGCCGAGGGGTTTTTCAGATCCGGTGCGCCACGGTGGTCATCACGCGCGAGGCCAGGCGCATCAGGGCCTTGACTGGCGCCGGGAGTTCCGCGGCACCGGCATCGACGGCCTGCGCCGCGTGGCGCGCCTCGTCGAATTTCATCTGCTCCACCACGGCCCGGGAGGCACTGTCGGATGGTGGGAGCAGGCCCAGATGGCTGTCGAGATGGGCCTCCACCTGACGCTCGGTCTCGGCCACGAAGCCAAGGCTCCAGGGATCCCCCAGGCGGCCGGCGACGAGGCCGAGGCCAAAAGCTCCGGCATACCAGAGTGGATTCAATAGAGAAGGCCGATCGCCCAGTTCGTCCAGGCGCTGTCGTGTCCAGGCCAGGTGATCGGTCTCTTCGTGCGCAGCCTCGAGGAATTGGGCGCGCAGGCCCGGATCGCGCGCCACAGCCGCCTGGGCCGTGTAGAGCGCCTGGGCGCAGACTTCCCCGACATGGTTGACTCGCATCAACGCGCCGGCATGGCGGCGCTCTTTTTCGTTCATTTCGCCGAGCGCCTGGGGCGCGATGGGCGTGGCCCGTGTCGCATGAGGGCGGGAAAAAAGGGTGCGCAATGCCGCATCTGCTGCGGCGAGGACAGGGTCAAGCGAGAGCGTCATGCGCCTATTTGAACGCACCCAAAAAGTGCTTCAAAAGGTTACGTCATTTTTCCGCATTGTGGTGCGGCAGGCGGGCTAAGTCCTTTGTTGCAGGACTGCAACGAAACGCGCAGGCCATCCAAGTTTTCGGGCGATTTGTTTTGCCCTGCCGCAGCGGCTCTGGTGCAATAGCATCAACTTCCCAAAAGGAGGTTGGCCCGGGGTCCGGTGGGAGCACAAAGTGCCAGTCACGGTGAGCCCTTCGCACCGGAGCCCTATGTTTAACCTTGGAGAAACTTGCAATGAAAAAATCTCTAGTTGCTCTGGCTGCCCTGGCTGTTGCCGGTGTTGCCTCGGCTCAGTCGTCCGTCACGCTGTTCGGTGTGGTCGACGCGTCGATCAGCGGCTACTCGGCCACCTCGCGTGACCTGAACGGTGCCACGATCCTGAACCCGTTCTACGTGAACAAGGGCAGCATCAAGGCAAGTCGTCGTGAACTGGCCAATTCGGGCTACAACTCCAGCCGTCTGGGCTTCCGTGGCACGGAAGACCTCGGTGGTGGCCTGGCAGCCAGCTTCTGGCTCGAAGCCCCGATCACCAATGACGACGGCCAAGGTGGCGTTTCGACGTTCGCTCGTCGTTCGACCGTGAGCCTGTCGGGTGGTTTCGGTGAAATCCGCCTGGGTCGTGACTACTCCGCTACGTTCTGGAACGACACCGTGTTCGATCCGTTCGGCACCAACGGCGTTGGCACCAACCTGGTCTTCACGGCTTCGTCGGGTTTCGCTGCGTTCAACGGCTACGGCGCTGCAAAGACGCCTCTGGTGAACACGCCCCAGATCACGGACGTCGGTGGTAGCAACTACACCCGTACCAGCAACAACATCGCCTACTTCCTGCCCCCGAACCTGGGCGGTTTCTACGGCCAACTGCAGTACTCGTTCAGCGAAAAGACCAAGTACAGCCCCGGCACCGCTACGCCTAACGTTGCGAACAACTCGCGCGCTGGCCGTTACGTCGGTGGTCGTTTCGGCTACGCAAACGGTCCTCTGGACGTCGCAGCTGCTTACGGCAGCAGCACCGTTGGCGACCAGTACTACGCTGGCGTGACCACCAAGGTCAACACCTTCAACGTCGGCGCTTCGTATGACTTCGGTCCCGTGAAGCTCTTCGGTGAAGTGTCGCGTTCGAAGAACAAGTCGGACTTCGAAAACGAACCCCTGGTTCGTACGCCTGACGTCGACCTGACCGGTTACCTGCTCGGCGTGACCGTGCCGGTCGGTGCTGGCCTGATCCGCGCTTCGTACTCGGCTGTCAAGATCGACAGGAACCGGACCGCTGACATCTTCAACCCGTTCGCAGTGATCCCCGCCGACGAAAAGGCTAACAAGCTGGCTATCGGCTACGTGCACAACCTGTCGAAGCGCACGGCTCTGTACGCAACGGTCGCTCGTGTGAGCAACAAGAACGGCGCGGCTTACACCACCGGTGCTGGCCCCGCTTTCGTGACCACCGGCGGCCTGACCCCCAAGACCGCTACCGGCTACGACTTCGGTATCCGTCACGCTTTCTGATTTGACGCTGGCGTAAGCCAGCTTCGAAGCTAAAAGCTCAAAAGCCACTCGACGCAAGTCGGGTGGCTTTTTTTCGTTCCGGCGCTGCAACGGGCAGGGTGTTGGCAATGAGCACCATGTGTGTGCACCCCCGGGGAACCCCCGTGCGGGCACGCACCTTGCACTGCTAGCATGCCCGATCACTTTGTTTGCTAATGATTGCCTTTGTACTGCGCCGCCTGATCCAGGCCGTGATCGTGATGATCGCGGTCGCGTTCATTGCCTTCCTCTTGTTTCAATACGTCGGCGACCCCGTCGTGTTCCTGCTGGGCCAGGATGCCAAGCCTGAGCAGATCCGTGAATTGCGCGCCGGCTTGGGGCTCGACAAGCCCTTCTTCGTGCAGTTCTGGCATTTCCTCGTCAATGCGGCCCAGGGCGAGTTCGGCCTGAGCCTGCGCCAGGGCGCCAAGGTCTCGCGCCTGATCGGCGAGCGCTTCCCGGCCACGCTCGAACTGGCCCTCGTCGCCGCCGCGCTGGCGCTCTTCGTCGGTATTCCGATGGGCGTCTACACCGCCCTGCGCCGCGGCACCTTCCTCAGCCAGGTGTTCATGACGGTCTCGCTGCTCGGCGTGTCGCTGCCCACCTTCCTGATCGGCATCCTGCTGATCCTTGTCTTCGCGGTCACGCTGGGCTGGTTCCCGAGCTTCGGCCGAGGCGACACCGTGAAGTTCGGCTGGTGGACCAGCGGCCTCTTCAGCGCCGACGGCTGGCACCACATCGTGCTGCCGGCGGTGACGCTCGCGATCTTCCAGCTCACGCTGATCATGCGGCTGGTGCGCGCCGAGATGCTGGAGGTGCTGCGCACCGACTACATCAAGTTCGCGCGCGCCCGGGGCCTGTCGAACCGGGCGATCCATTTCGGACACGCGCTCAAGAACACGCTGGTGCCGGTGATGACCATCACCGGCCTGCAGCTTGGTGGCCTGATCGCCTTTGCCATCATTACCGAGTCGGTGTTCCAGTGGCCCGGCATGGGCCTCCTGTTCATCCAGGCCGTGACCTTCGCCGACATCCCGGTGATGGCCGCCTACCTGTGCCTCATCGCGCTGATCTTCGTGGTGATCAACCTCGTGGTCGACCTGCTGTACTTCGTGGTCGATCCGCGTCTGCGCGTCGGCAAGGCGGGAGGGCATTGAACATGAGAGCAGCAGCTTCTTCTACCGGCACCACCGTATCGGCTCCGCGCCTCAAGGCATCTGGCAGGGCGTTCGCGAACATCGCGAGCTTCTATCCCGAACTCACGGCCTTCCGCCGCGACCTGCATGCGCACCCCGAACTCGGCTTCGAAGAGGTCTACACCGCCGGCCGCGTGCGCGAAGCGCTGCGTGCCTGCGGCGTCGACGAGATCCACGAGGGCATCGGCAAGACCGGCGTGGTCGGCGTGATCCGTGGCAAGTCCACCGCCAGCGGCCGCATGATCGGCCTGCGTGCCGACATGGACGCGCTCCCCATGCGCGAGGACAACAGCTTCGGCTGGCGCTCCGCCAACGACGGCCTGATGCACGGCTGCGGCCACGACGGCCACACCGCCATGCTGGTCGGCGCCGCGCGCTACCTCGCCGAGACGCGCGATTTCGACGGCACCGCCGTGCTGATCTTCCAGCCCGGCGAGGAAGGCTTCGCCGGTGCGCGCGTGATGATCGAGGACGGCCTGTTCGACCGCTTCCCGGTGAACGCGGTCTATGCGATGCACAACTGGCCCGCCATGCCGGCCGGCACCGTCGGCATCAACCGCGGCGCGATGATGGCCGCGGCCGACCGCATCACGATCGAGATCAAGGGCAAGGGCGGCCACGGCGCGCATGCCTACCAGACCATCGATCCGGTGGTGGTCGCCGCGCACATCATCACGGCCGCGCAGACCATCGTGTCGCGCAACGTGCGCCCCATCGACGCGGCCGTCGTCAGCATCTGCGCGGTGCAGGCGGGCGACCTCGGCGCGATGAGCGTGATCCCGGGCGAGGCCACGCTGGTCGGCACGGTCCGTACCTTCAGCGCGCGGGTGCAGGCCCAGGTCGAGCAGCGCCTGACAGAGCTGTGCACGGCCATCGCCGGCGGCTTCGGCGCCACCGCCACCATCAAGTACGAGCGCATCTATCCGGCCACCATCAACACCGCCCCCGAGGCGATGTTCGCGGCCGACGTGGCCGAGTCGCTGGTCGGTGCCAAGAATGTCGACCGCAGCATGGAGCCCAGCATGGGCGCCGAAGACTTCTCCTTCATGCTGCAGAAAAAGGCGGGCGCGTACCTGCGCATCGGCCAGGACGTGCGCGAAGGCGCCTTCCTGCACAACAGCCGCTACGACTTCAACGACGAGATCCTGCCGCTCGGCGCCGCGTTGCACGCGGGGCTGGTCGAGCAGGGCATGCCGCTTGCCGCTACCCGCGACACGCAGCCAGGGAAAGCAGCCGCCACCGCGGCGTCGTGATGTGTTCGATTTCAACCCGAGGAGTGTTCCCATGAGTTTCAAGAAGAAAGCGGCCGCGGTCGCCGTCCTGTGCGCCCTGGGCGCCGCCAGCCTGGTCGCGAGCGCGCAGACCATCCGGATCGCGAACCAGGGCGATGCGCTGTCGCTCGACCCGCACTCGCTCAACGAGTCGCTCCAGTTGAGCGTCACCGCCAACGTCTATGAAACCCTCGTGGGACGCAACAAGGACCTGAGCCTTGCGCCGCTGCTCGCCACCAGCTGGAAGCAGACCTCTCCGAACGTCTGGCGCTTCGAACTGCGCAAGGGCGTGGTGTTCCATGACGGCACGCCGTTCACCGCCGACGACGTGGTGTTCAGCTTCGCGCGCGCCCAGGGCGACGGCTCCGACATGCGCGCCACGTTGAGCGACATCAAGGCCGTGCGCAAGGTCGGCGACCTCGCCGTCGAGATCGAGACCAACGGCCCCTTCCCGATCCTGCCCGACGTGATCTCGCTCACCATGATCATGAGCAAGAAGTGGTGCGAGGAAAACCAGGCCACCAAGCCGGTCGACCGCCGCAAGGGCATCGAGAACACCGCCTCGTTCAAGGCCAACGGCACCGGCCCGTTCCGCGTGCGCGAGCGCCAGCCGAACGTGCGCACCGTGTTCACCCGCAACGGCACCTACTGGGGCAAGATCGACGGCAACGCGCAGGAGATCGTCTTCACGCCCATCGCCAACCCCGCCACCCGCGTGGCCGCGCTGGTCTCGGGCGAAGTCGACGTGATGGAGCCCGTGCCCGTGCAGGACATCGCCCGCATCAACGCCGCGCCCAACGCCCGCGTCATCACCGGCCCCGAGATGCGCACCATCTTCCTGGGCATGGACCAGAAGCGCGACGAGCTGCTGTACTCCAACATCAAGGGCAAGAACCCGTTCAAGGACAAGCGCGTTCGCCAGGCCTTCTACCAGGCCATCGACATCGTCGGCATCCAGCGCACGGTGATGCGCGGCGCCTCCAAGCCCACGGGCCTGCTGGTCGGCCCCGGCATCAACGGCTGGACCGCCGAGCAGGACAAGCGCCTGCCCTTCGACGTCGAAGCCGCCAAGAAGCTCATGGCCGAAGCCGGCTATGCGAGCGGCTTCGAAGTGACGATGAATTGCCCGAACGACCGCTACGTGAACGATGGCCAGATCTGCCAGAGCGTGGCCGCCAACCTTGCCAAGATCAACGTCAAGATCAACCTGGCCGCCGAGACCAAGGGCACCTACTTCCCCAAGATCCTGCGTCGCGACACCAGCTTCTACATGCTCGGCTGGACCCCGACGACCTACGACTCGCACAACGCGCTGAGCTCGCTGACCGCCTGCCCGGACGACAAGGGCACGGGCCAGTTCAACCTGGGGGCGTACTGCAATCCCAAGCTGGACGAACTGACCAAGAAGATCCAGTCGGAGAGCGACAAGGCCAAGCGCAACGAGCTCATCAAGGAAGCCTTCAAGCTGCATGCGGACGACATCGGCACGCTGCCGCTGCACCAGCAGTCGCTGGCATGGGGCGTGAGCAAGAAGGTCGAGCTGGTGCAGCTGGCCGACAACTTCATGTACTTCAAGTGGATGAGCATCAAGTGATGCCCCCGGCCGCTCCCCGGGCGGCCTGACCATGGGCCCGCTTCTTGCGGGCCCATTCCTTTTGCTCCACGATGAAAAATAACCCCCACGCTCCCCTTGCTGCGCAAGGTCCGCTGCCCCCCGAGGGGGCCGCTTTTCATCTTGGGGCGGCCCGGCGATGAAAAAAACCCTTGCCCGCTGGCTCGACAGCGACGTCGGTTACAGCTTCCGCACCTCGCCGGTGGCAATGGTGGCGGCGCTGATCGCACTGGTTTGCCTGTTCTGCGCGGCGTTCGCCGGATGGGTCTCGCCGCACAACCCCTTCGACCTTGCCACGCTCGAGCTCGGCGATGCACGCCTGCCGCCCGCATGGAGCGCGGAGGGTTCCGCCAAGTACCTGCTCGGCACCGACGACCAGGGCCGCGACATCCTCTCGGCCGTCATCTACGGCGCGCGCATCTCGATGATCGTGGGCGTCGTCTCGGTCGTGCTGTCGGTCGTCGTCGGCGTGGTGTTCGGCCTGCTGGCCGGCTTTCTCGGCGGCTGGCTCGATTCGTTCCTCATGCGCGTGTGCGACGTGATGCTGTCGTTCCCGCCCATCCTGGTTGCGCTGCTCATCGCCGGCGTCGGCCGAGCGCTTTTTCCGGGCGCGCACGAGTCGCTCGCG
This sequence comes from Variovorax sp. RKNM96, assembly GCF_017161115.1. Classification (GTDB taxonomy): domain Bacteria; phylum Pseudomonadota; class Gammaproteobacteria; order Burkholderiales; family Burkholderiaceae_C; genus Variovorax. Next base: position 1,275,741 of record NZ_CP046508.1, read on the forward strand.
TTCGGCGTGCTGATCATTTCCATCTCGCTCACGGGCTGGGTGCAGTACGCGCGCACGGTGCGCGGTTCCACGCTGGTGGAGCGCAACAAGGAATACGTGCAGGCCGCGCGCGTCACCGGCGTGGCGCCGATCCGCATCATGCTGCGCCATGTGCTGCCCAACGTGATGGGGCCGGTGATGGTGCTGGCTACCATCCAGGTCGCGACCGCGATCATCACCGAGGCGACGCTGTCGTTCCTCGGTGTCGGCGTGCCGCCGACCTCGCCCTCGCTGGGCACGCTCATCAGCATCGGCAACCAGTACCTGTTCTCGGGCGAATGGTGGATCACGGTGTTTCCGGGCCTGATGCTGGTGCTCATCGCCCTGAGCGTGAACCTGCTGGGCGACTGGCTGCGCGACGCCCTCAACCCGCGCCTGCGCTGAAGAGAAAAGGAGAACGCCACCATGACGCTGCTCCAGGTCCAGGACCTCGTCGTCGAGTTTCCGCATCGCCGCGGCACGCTGCGTGCGATCGACCGTATTTCCTTCGACATCGCGCCCGGCGAAATCCTCGGCGTGGTGGGCGAATCGGGCGCCGGCAAGTCGCTCACGGGCGCGGCCATCATCGGCCTGCTCGAACCGCCGGGCCGCGTGGCCAGCGGGCAGATCCTGCTGGAGGGCCAGCGCATCGACAACCTGAGTTTCGATGCGATGCGCCCGATCCGCGGCCGCAAGATCGGCGCGATCTTCCAGGACCCGCTGACCTCGCTGAACCCGCTCTACACCGTGGGCCGGCAACTCGTCGAGACCATCCGCGCGCACCTGCCCGTGACCGAATCCGAAGCCCGCAAGCGCGCCATCGGCCTCCTGCAGGACACAGGCATTCCCGCGGCCGAACAACGCATCGACCACTTCCCGCACCAGTTTTCGGGCGGCATGCGCCAGCGCGTGGTGATCGCGCTCGCGCTCGCTGCCGAGCCCAAGCTCATCGTGGCCGACGAGCCGACCACCGCGCTCGACGTGTCGATCCAGGCGCAGATCATTCAGCTGCTCAAGCGCATCTGCAAGGACCGCGGCGCGGCCGTGATGCTGATCACGCACGACATGGGCGTGATCGCCGAGACCTGCGACCGCGTGGCCGTGATGTACGCCGGCCGCATCGCCGAGATCGGCCCGGTGCACGAAGTGATCCACCAGCCTGCGCATCCCTACACCTCGGGCCTGATGGCCTCGATTCCCGACATGGCGAGCGACCGCGAGCGGCTCAACCAGATCGACGGCGCGATGCCACGGCTCAATGCGATTCCGACCGGCTGCGCCTACAACCCGCGCTGCCCGCGCACCTTCGCGCGCTGCCTCACCGAGCGCCCCGAACTGCTGCATGCCGGCGCCACGCGCGCGGCCTGCTGGCTGCACGATGCGGCCGATCCGCATCTGGGCCAGGCCGAGCTCGCGGCGAAGCACCACGACGCGCTCGCGGCCGGCGAACGCGCCACGCCCGAGGCGGCCGAGCCCATCGCGGAGGTGACGCGATGAGCGCCGTGATCGAACCCCGCAAGGAAACAACCGGCGAGCCCCTGGTCGTCGCGCACGACCTGGCCCGCACCTTCGACGTCTCGCCGCCCTGGCTCAACCGCGTGCTCGAACGCAAGCCGCGCGTGCTGCTGCATGCGGTGGACGGCGTGAGCTTCTCCATCGAGCGCGGCAAGACGCTCGCGCTGGTCGGCGAATCGGGCTGCGGCAAGAGCACGGTGGCCCGTCTGCTGGTGGGCCTCTATGCGCCGACGCGCGGCGGCCTGCAGTTCGACGGACAGGACGCGCATGCCGCGTTCAAGACGCCCGAGGGCCGCAAGCTGCGCCGCCGCATCCAGATGATCTTCCAGGACCCCTATGCGAGCCTGAACCCGCGCTGGATCGTGGAAGACATCATCGGCGAGCCGCTGCGCGAGCACGAGATATTGAGCGGCAAGGCCGAACTGCGCGAGCGCGTGGGCGAGCTGCTCAAGTCAGTGGGCCTCTCCCCGCTGGACATGAGCAAGTACCCGCACCAGTTTTCAGGCGGCCAGCGCCAGCGCATCTCGATTGCCCGCGCGCTCGCCACGCAGCCCGAGTTCCTGGTGTGCGACGAGCCCACCTCTGCGCTCGACGTGAGCGTGCAGGCGCAGGTGCTCAACATCATGAAGGATCTGCAGCGCGAGCAGGGCCTGACCTACCTCTTCATCTCGCACAACCTCGCGGTGGTGCGCCACGTGGCCGACCAGGTCGGCGTGATGTACCTGGGTCGGCTGGTCGAGGTGGCGGACAAGCAGAAGCTCTTCGCCGATCCGCAGCACCCGTATACGCGCATGCTGCTGGACGCGATCCCGCAGATGAAGCACACGGGGCGCCAGCGCACCCCAGTGCAGGGCGAGGTGCCGAATCCGCTGAACCCGCCGACGGGATGCGCCTTCCATCCGCGCTGCCCGCATGCGAATGCGCGTTGCTCCGCGGAACGGCCGAAGCTGCTGGGCATCAAGGGCGTGCAGGTGGCTTGCCACGCGGTGGAGGAAGGCCGGCTGTGACGGTGGGCGGCCCGGTCGAATGGCCGGAGGGTTTTCCGTACCGGCCGCACCTGCGTTTCTGTTCGCTGGGCAACGAGAACGTTGCCGAGGTGATGGAGAGCTTTCGCATCGCCTGCGAGCGGCTCGGCTGCACCACCTCGGTCGAAGCCATACCGAGTGTCGACAACGCCGACATCAATATCTTCTTCTTCGCGATGGGCCTGGGCCTGCCCTCTGACGAGGACCTACCGCCCAACACCATCGTCGTCAACTTCGAGCCGGCGCTGCCCGAGCTTCTGGCGGAGAAGCCGGGTTACGGCCGTCTGCTCCAGCGAGCCTGGGTGTGGGAGTACAGCCTCGAGAACCTGATGCATCACCAGGCCCTGGGCATCTTCAGGTCCGACTACGTGCCGCTGACCTTCGAGCCGCAGGCGACGCCCGTGGTGCCGCAGGACCAGGTGCTGCCCGACGACGAACAGGACATCGACGTCATCTTCTTCGGCGAGACCATGCCCCGGCGCCTCGAGGTGCTGCGCGCGCTGGAGGCCTCCGGGCTGCGCGTGGCCTATCCCATCGGAACCGCCTGGACGCCCGCCCAGCGCGATGCACTGCTGCCGCGCGCCAAGGTCGGGCTCAACATGCGCAAGGCCGACCGCACCGCTACGGCGGAAGTGCCGCGCCTGTCCATCCTGCTGCGCAACCGCAAGGCGGTGGTGTCCGAGCTGTACCCCCATTCCGAGATACCGGCGGTGCTCAGGGATGCGGTGGAGGGATGCGGCAAGGACGAGCTCGTCGATCGCGTGCGCGCGCTGCTGGCCGATGCGCCGCGACGGCAGGCGCTGGAAAAGGCAGGGCCGCTGGCATTGGCAAGCCTGCCGCCGCAGCACGAGATCCTGGCGGGCGCAATGCAGCGCTATCTTGCCGCGACATCGCAGCGACTGGCGAGCCGCCAGGCATCGACGGCCGGCGGCCAGGCCTCGAAGGTGTCGGTCCTGATGGTCACCCGGAACGACGGCGCCGGCGTGGCGGCCGCGCTCGCATCGATGGCTGCCCAGACCCTGGCGCCGCGTCGGATCATCGTGGTGGACGACGCCTCGACCGACGACACGGTGGCCCTGATCCGCGAGCGGATGGCCGCCGATCCGCGCCTTGCCGGGCTGCGGCTGCTGCAAGCCCCGGCGCCGATGGGCTGGGCCGCCGCCGCGCAATGGGGTCTTTCGCAGGCCGAGGGCGACTGCCTGGCCCTGTGGTCGCCCGCCGAGCGCGGCGAGGCGAACCGGCTGCAGGTGCAGACCGCGTTCCTGCAGGGCTCGCCGGCGGTCGGCGCCGTGGGCGCCTGGCATATTTCTGGAGAGACTGGGGTCCAGCGTGTGCCGGAAATGCATGCGCAGATCCTGGCCGGCCTGCTGGCTCACATGCCGTGCGAGCAGCCGCTGCGGATGGGCAGCCTGATGCTCTCGCTGCCGCGCATCCGGCAGCGAGGGCTGGGGTTCGACGCCACGCTCGGCCGCTTCGCATGGATGGGCCTGCTGCTCGCGCTCGTCGGCGACGGTGCATTGCTGGCCAACCTGGACATGATCCTGAGCCGGCAGCAGGCGGAGCCCCTCGCGCCCGCGCCGACTGAGGCCGACGTCATCGCGCTGGCGCATGTTCGCGAACGCCTGTTGCCGCTGGTCTTTCCGCGCCTGTCGTCGGCCGGCGCGCGGCAGCTGGCACGGCTCTACGGGCTGCAGTGGACCGCCGATGCCTCCGGCGCCACGGCGCTCCTGCGCGACATGGCACAGGCCTGCGCGCAGCACGACGAGGTGCAGGCGGCCACGGTGCTGCGCGGCGAGTGCCTGCGCGTGCTCGACGTGTATGCCCAGAACGGACGCCTGGTGCCGGGCTACATCCGCGAGCTGATGCAGGAGCCGCTGCTGCGCGATTTCCTCGCGCCGATCGGCGAACGTATTCACGCCTTCGGGCCCGCGGAGCCCGGGCCGGCTTAATCCGGGTCGGCTTAATCCGGGTCGGCGCCGCGTGTTCGGCTTTCGATCTATAACTCCCTGGTGCTTTCGTAAAAATCACACCAAGGAGAACAGCACATGTGGGCCCTGCTCCTGTTGCCCTTCGTGGGTTTGTTGTGGCTTCCGTTCTACAACAGCCCGTTGCCCGAATTGTTCGGCTTTCCCTTCTTCTACTGGTACCAATTGCTGTGGGTGCCGATCACGGCGCTCCTGATCTGGATCGTGTACCGCAGCGGGTATGAAGAGGGAGACGAATGATGAGCGGCCAGATCAACTGGACCGCGCTGTCGGTCTTCATCTTCTTCTTCGTGCTGGTCACCGTGATGGGCTTTGCCGCCTCGCGCTGGCAGACCGGCGGCAAGAACAGCAAGGGCGCCCACCTCGACGAATGGGGGCTGGGCGGCCGCAAGTTCGGCACCTGGATCACCTGGTTCCTCGTGGGCGGCGACTTCTACACCGCCTACACCGTGATCGCCGTGCCCGCGCTGGTCTACGCCGTGGGCGCATACGGCTTCTTCGCGCTGCCCTACACCATCCTCGTCTACCCGATCGTCTTCATCATCATGCCCAGGCTGTGGCATGCGGCGCACCGCGCGGGGCATGTGACGGCGGCCGACGTGGTCTATGGCCGCTACGGTTCCCGCGCGCTCGAGCTGGCCGTGGCCGTGACCGGCGTGGTCGCGACCATGCCCTACATCGCGCTGCAACTCGTGGGCATGGAGGTCGTCATCAAGGCGCTGGGCCTCACGGGCGAACTGCCGCTGGCCGCGGCCTTCGTGATCCTTGCGCTCTACACCTATTCGGCCGGGCTGCGCGCGCCCGCGCTGATCGCCTTCGTCAAGGACCTGATGATCTACATCGTGGTGCTGGTGGCGGTGGTGCTGGTGCCGATCAAGCTCGGGGGCTACAGCAGCGTGTTCCATGCGGCCGGCGATGCCTTCGCGGCCAAGGGCGGCGCGACCGGCCTCACGCTCAAGCCGGCGCAATACCTGCCCTATGCGAGCCTGGCGCTGGGCTCGGCGCTCGCGGCCTTCATGTACCCGCACACGCTGACCGGCATCTTCGCGGCCCGAAGCGCGAACACGATCCGCAAGAACGCCGTCTTCCTGCCGGCGTACACGGTGCTGCTCGGCCTGATTGCGCTGTTGGGATACATGGCCTACGCGGCCCACCTCACGGTGAAGAGCAACAACGACGTGGTGCCCGCGCTCTTCAATGCGTTGTTTCCTTCGTGGTTCGCGGGCTTCGCGTTCGCCGCCATCGCCATCGGTGCGCTGGTGCCGGCGGCGGTGATGTCGATCGGCGCGGCCAACCTGTTCACGCGCAATTTCTGGAAGGCCTATGTGCGGCCCGACGTGACGCCCGCCGGCGAGGCCAAGGTCGCGAAGATCGTGTCGCTGGTGGTCAAGGTGGGGGCGCTGGTGTTCATCCTGTTCCTGCCGACGCAGTTCGCGCTCGACCTGCAACTGCTCGGTGGCCTGTGGATCCTGCAGACCTTCCCGGCCGTGGTGTTCGGCCTGTTCTTCGGCTGGTTCCGGGCGCCGGCGCTGCTCGCCGGATGGCTCGTCGGCCTGGTCGGCGGCAGCTGGATCGCGTTCTCAGACGGCATCAAGCCGGTCCATACCTTCGTGATCGGCGACGGCAGCTACACGCTGTACACCGGGTTGACCGCGCTGGTGCTCAACATCGTCGTGGCCGTGGTGGTGCAGCTGGTGGTCAAGGGCGCGCCGTTGCGGGAGCCGCCCGTGCTGCGCGGGAAGTAGGTCGGTCGAGTCCGGCCGGCTTTCCGAAAGTGTGCGCAAAGGCACCGCCCGGTGCCGGAATCTGCGGCAGAGTCGCGCCATGGCAATGACGACGACAACAACAACGATTTCCGCGGGCTTGGGCCGGCGCGGCTTTCTCATGGGGTCGGCGCTCAGCGCCACCACCGCGCTGGCCGGCATGGCATCGCTCGCGCATGCGGCCGGTGCGCCTTCGCGGCGAATGCCGGTGATCTTCATCGGCCACGGCACGCCGATGAACGCCATTGCCGACAACGCGTTCACGCGCCGCCTGTCCGCATGGGGCAGGGAGTTGCCGCCGCCGACGGCCATCCTCAGCGTGTCGGCGCACTGGCTGAGCCGCGGCGCGACCGGCGTCGGCGTGCAGGCGAAGCCGAAGACGATCCACGACTTCGGCGGTTTTCCGCAGGCGCTGTTCGACGTCGAATACCCCGCGCCCGGCCACCCGGCGCTGGCCGGCGAAACCGTCGGCGTGGTGAAGCAGGCACCGGTCATCGCCACCGACCAATGGGGCCTGGACCACGGCACCTGGTCGGTGCTCAAGCATCTCTATCCGAAGGCCGATGTGCCGGTCTTCCAGCTCAGCATCGACTACGACAAGCCGGCCGCCTTCCACTACGCGGTAGGGCGCGACCTGGCCGCGTTGCGCGACAAGGGCGTGCTGGTGATGGGCAGCGGCAACGTCGTGCACAACCTGCGCGCCACCGACCGCGGCACGGTCGACGGGCCGAAGGCCAGCCGTCCGTGGGCGCAGTCTTTCGACGATGCGGTGAAGTCGGCGCTTGCGGGTCGCGACGACCGCGCGTTGATCGGCTATGAAAAGCTGGAAGGCGCGTCCACTGCCGTTGCGACGCCCGATCACTACTTCCCGTTCCTCTACGCCCTCGGCGCCGCCGGAGCGGGCGAGCGCGCGAAGACGGTCTACGAGGGATTCCAGTCCGGCACGCTCAGCATGCGCTGCGTGCAGTTCGGCTGAAGGCTTACTGCTCTTCGCCCCAGGCGAAGCCGTCGCGCGCAATCATTGCGCTCGATGCGCTCGGGCCCCAGGTGCCGGCCGCATAGGGACGCGGGCCGCCGTCCGATGCCCAGCTGTCGATCAGCGGCTCGACCCAGCGCCATGCTTCTTCCTGCTCGTCGCTGCGCACGAACAGGTTCAGGCGGCCGTCGATCACGTCGAGCAGCAGGCGCTCGTAGGCGCCCACGCGTTCCGCGCCGAAGCGCTTGTCGAAGTCCAGGTCGAGCTGCACCGGCGCCAGTTGCGCGGCGGCGCTCTGGTTGCCGTTGGTGCGCTGGCGGTTGTCCTGCGCCTGCGCGAGCATGTGCAGTTCGAGGCCGTCCTTGGGTTGCAGGTTGATCACCAGCTTGTTGACGTTGCCAGCGGGCGCGCGGTAGATCGCATGCGGCGTCGGGCGGAAGTTGACTTCGATGCGCGCATCGCGTGACGCGAGCCGCTTGCCGGTGCGGATGTAGAACGGCACGCCGGCCCAGCGCCAGTTGGCGATTTCGGTGCGCAGCGCCACGAAGGTCTCGGTGCGGCTGTCGGGGTCGACGCCGGGCTCGTCGCGGTAGCCCTGCACCCGCTCGCCATAGGCGGTACCGGCGGTGTACTGGCCGCGGATCGCATGCAGGCTCAGGCTCTCGGGCGTCCAGGGCTTGAGGGCGCGCAGCACCTTCAGTTTCTCGTCGCGGATCGCATCGGCATGCGAGTTGATCGGCGGCTCCATGCCAATGGCGCACAGCAGCTGCAGCGCGTGGTTCTGCACCATGTCACGCAGTGCGCCGGTCTGGTCGTAGAAGGCGCCGCGCTTTTCAACGCCCAGGTCTTCGGCGATGGTGATCTGGATGTTGGCGATGTGCTCGCGGCGCCAGATGGGCTCGAAGAGGGCATTGCCGAAGCGCATCGCGAACAGGTTCTGCACCGAGGGCTTGCCGAGGTAGTGGTCGATGCGGAAGACCTGCTTTTCTTCCAGCACCTTGCCCACGGCCGCGTTGATGGCGCGATTCGATGCGAGGTCGTGGCCCAGGGGCTTCTCGAGCACGATGCGGGTCTTGGGGCCGTTGAGGCCGGCCGCTGCGATCTGCTCGACCACCTGGGTGAAGAGGGCGGGCGCGGTGGCCACGTACATCACGACCGTGGAAGCATCGCGCTGCTTGAGCAGGTCGGCGAGCTTGCCGTAGTCGTCGGGCTTGGAGAGGTCCATGCGCAGGTAATGCAGCATCGACGCGAACTTCTTGAATTCTTCGGGGGAGGGGCGCTTGGCGCCTTCGACCGCGCTGAAGCGCGACTGGATCAGCTCGCGGTACTGGTCGTCCGACAGGTCGTCCCGCGCCACGCCGACGATGCGTCCGTCCTGCGGGAGGCTGCCGTGCCGGAAGGCCTGGAACAGCGCGGGCATGAGTTTGCGCCACGCGAGATCGCCAGTACCGCCGAACAGAACGAGATCGAAGCTCATGAGAAAACTTTCCTTTGTCTGAGTGCCGAGCAGGCAATGTGCCAGTCGCGATGGTACTTGTACCGATTCCCGGGACCTGTACTAAAGCTACGCTGCCTTCAGGCCGCAAGGCCTTTTTTTATGCATGAGGCAGGGAAATACCAGATGAAGAAGCTTTTTTGCGCAGCCGCGCTCGTGGGCCTGTCGGCCGCCGCATCGGCACAGACCGTGAACGTGATCTGCTCGGTCCAGGCCGAGTGGTGCAACGTGATCTCCACCGTCTACGCCCGCACCACGGGCGTACGCATCAACATGGCCCTGAAGGGCTCGGGCGAGGCGCTGGCCCAGTTGATCGCCGAGAAGGACAACCCCAAGACCGACGTCTGGTTCGGCGGCACCGGCGATCCACACCTGCAGGCGGCTGAGCAGGGCCTCACGCTCGAATACAAGTCGCCCACGCTCGGTCAGTTGCACCCCTGGGCCCAGCAGCAGGCCAAGCAGTCGGGCTACAAGACGGTGGGCATTTACTCGGGGCCGCTGGGCTTCGGCTACAACCCCGAGCTGCTCGCCAAGAAGAAGCTCGCCGTGCCCAAGACCTGGGCCGACCTGCTCAAGCCCGAATACAAGGGCGACATCCAGGTGGCCAACCCCGCATCGAGCGGCACGGCCTACACGATGATCGCCACGCTGGTGCAGCTGATGGGCGAGGACAAGGCCTTCGAGTATCTCAAGGCACTTCACAAGAATGTCGGCCAGTACACCCGCTCGGGCACCGGCCCGATCAAGGCGGTGGCGCGCGGCGAAACCGCGATCTCCATCAGCTTCGTGCATGACGGCCCCGGCGAGAAGATGCAGGGCTTCCCGGTCGAGACCATCACGCCGAGCGACGGCACAGGCGCCGAGATCGGCTCCATGAGCATCATCAAGGGCGCGCGCAACCTCGATGCGGCCAAGAAGTTCTACGAATGGGCGCTCACGCCCGCAGCGCAGGAGCTGGGCGCCGCCAACAAGCAGTTCCAGCTCCCGAGCAACGCGGGCGCCAGGCTCGACCCGCGCATTCCCGATTTCAAGAAGATCAAGTTCATCAACTACGACTACGCCAAGTACGGCGCCAGCGCCGAACGCCGGCGCCTGATTGCGCGCTGGGAAAAGGACGTCAACTCGCTGCCCCGTTAAGTGGAAGCACGTTCCACCGGCGGCGCGCCGGTCAACCCGGCGTCCGTGGCGGCCGCCCGGCGCTCGCAGCGCTGGATCTGGGCGTGGGTCGCGCTGGGTATCGCGGCGTACCTGCTGCTGCCTTGGTACGCGATCCAGGACGCGACCTGGTACGAAGCCGTTCCGCAGGTCTTCGGGCAGGCGGAGGGCGCCAACGGCCTGATGCAGGCCGCGACGCAGGGGCGCAGCTGGCTCTTCATCGGCCTCGCAGGCCTGTTGATGTGCGCGATCGGCGCGTGGCTGCCTGCCGGCCGCGCGCAGGGGCGATGGCTGCTGGCAGGCGGTGCGATCGGCGCCATCGGCCTTTCAGTCGCGGGCTTCACCATCGGTGCGCGCGGCTGGAGCGTCGCGGCGCTCAACACCCAGTTCGGCGAGCTGGCGATCAACCAGTTCGGCATCGGCGCGGGCGGCTTCGTGGCGCTCACCGCGCTGGTGCTGCTGGCCGCCTTCGGCATTGCGCGGCTCGGTCTCTTCAAGGGCGACCTGTTCGTGGCGGCCGCGGTCATCGGCTGCGGCGTGCTGATGGCGCTGTTCATCGCCTACCCGGTGAGCAAGGCGCTCTCGGGTGCGTTCTTCAACGAAGACGGGCAATGGTCGATCGGCGCCTTCGTCGCGCGCGTGTTCACCGAGCGCATCTGGGGCCTGGGGTGCCTGGCGGGCGGCGTGCGCTGCGGCGTGGCGTGGAACACGCTGGTGCTGGCCTTGCTCACTGCCGCCGGCACCACCTTCCTCGGCACGCTGATGGCGCTGATGGCCGAGCGCGGCAGCAAGCGCGGGCAGGGCGTGCTGCGGGTGCTGGCGCTGCTGCCGATCATCACGCCGCCGTTCGTGGTGGGGCTCGGCCTCATCCTGCTGTTCGGCCGCGCGGGCATCGTCAACCAGCTGCTGGAGAACGTGTTCGGCATCGAGCCCACGCGCTGGTTCTACGGCATGCCGGGCGTGCTGGTGGCGCAGCTCTTCGCTTTCACGCCCATCGCCTTCATGATCATGCGCGGCGTGGTGCAGGGCATCGCGCCCAGCCTCGAAGAAGCCGCGCAGATGCTGCGCGCCGACCGGCGCCGCACCTTCTTCACCATCACGCTGCCGCTGCTCAAGCCCGGGCTGGCCAATGCCTTCCTGGTCGGCTTCATCGAGAGCATTGCCGACTTCGGCAATCCGGTGGTGGTGGGCGGGCAGTTCTCGGTGCTGTCGACCGACATCTTCTTTGCCATCGTCGGCGCGCAGTACGACCAGGGCCGCGCGGCCTCGCTTGCCTGGGTGCTCACGCTGTTCGCGCTCGGCGTGTTCGCGCTGCAGCGCGGGCTGCTCGGCAAGCAGAACTACACGACCGTGAGCGGCAAGGGCGATGCAGGCATCGCGATGGCATTGCCCGACGGCGTACGCCGCACCATCTACTGCATCGCGCTGCCGTGGATCGCGTTCACCGCGGTGGTCTACCTCTTCGCCTTCGCCGGCGGCTTCGTGCAGACCTGGGGCCGCGACTACAGCTTCACGCTCAACCACTTCAAGAATGCGTTCGCGCTGGAGTGGGGCCAGTTCGGGCTGGTGTGGGCGGGCACGGCGTGGAACTCGCTGATCACCACACTCAAGCTCGCGGGCATCTCGGCGCCGATCACTGCGGCGCTGGGCTTGCTGATCGCCTGGCTGCTGGCGCGCAACGAGTTCAAGGGGCAGGGCATCTTCGAATTCGGCGCGCTGCTGGCCTTTGCCATTCCGGGCACGGTGCTCGGCGTGAGCTACATCCTGGCCTTCAACGTGCCGCCGCTGGAGCTCACGGGCACCGGGCTCATCATCGTGCTGTGCTTCATGTTCCGGAACCTGCCGGTGGGCGTGCGGGCCGGCACGGCCGCCTTCAAGCAACTGGACCGCTCGCTCGACGAAGCCTCGCTGATGCTGCGTGCATCGACCTCGCAGACCCTGTTCAAGGTGGTGCTGCCGCTGCTCAAGCCTGCGCTCGTGGCCGCGCTGGTCTACAGCTTCGTGCGCGCGATGACGACGGTGAGCGCGGTGATCTTTCTTGTCACAGCAGAGAACGAGCTCGCCACCACGTACATCATCGGCCGCGTCGGCAATGGCGACTACGGCATTGCGCTCGCGTACTGCACGGTGCTCATGATCCTGATGTCGCTGGCGATTGCGCTGGTGCAGTTCGTGGTCGGGGAACGCAAGCTGGGGCGGCGCAAGGCGGTGGTGGCGGTCGTGTCCGCACCCGTACATTGAGGGAAAAAAGATGAGTGTTCATACAGACCTGTTGCTTCAGCTTCAAACGGAGCAAACGCTGATCGACCTGTACCGCGACCGTTTGAGCCAGGAGTCGCTCACTGGCGTTGTTTCCGGGTTCACCGACACTTTCGTCTATCTGAGCCTGTTCAGCGAGGACGGATTGCCCAACGGCATCAGCGTGGTCCATCTGGGTGACGTCACCAGGATCAGATGGCAAGGCAATGCGCTGATCTCCATCAAGGCCTTGATCGATGCCAAGGCGTCAAGACCGACTGCGCCCGAACTCGATCTCGAATCGACGCGCTCGGTCCTCGAGTCGATCCAGAGGGCGTTTGGCTACGTCAACGCATTGACGGAGAGCTCCAACCCATCCGTCACGTTCATTGGCGAGATCGCGCAGATCGACCATATCTCTTTTGTCCTGAACGAGTTCGGAACCATGAAGACGTGGCAGACGTCGCATTTGTGGTTGCGCATCGGCGACGTGACGCGCGTGGATGCGGATGCGCAATACGAACGTGATATCAAATTTCTTGCCGAACAAAGGCGCAGTTCATGAGCAACGGCATCGAATTCCGCAACGTCACCAAGCGCTACGGCACCGACAAAACCGGCCCGATGGCCGTCAAGGGCATCAGCTTCGAAGTGCCGGTCGGCACGCTCACTACCATCCTCGGCCCCTCGGGCTGCGGCAAGACGACCACGCTGCGCATGATCGCGGGGCTCGAGTCACCGACCTCCGGTTCGATCTTCATGGGTGGACGCGATGTGACGACGCTCGGCCCGGCCGAGCGCAACGTGAGCATGATGTTCCAGAGCTACGCGCTGTTCCCGCACATGAACGTGATCGAGAACGTGGGCTACGGCCTGCGCATGAGCGGCGTGAAGAAGGACGAGGCCACCTCGCGGGCGCGTGAAGCGCTCCGGGGCGTGGGCCTGGTCGGCTTCGACGAGCGCCTGCCGAGCGAACTCTCGGGTGGCCAGCAGCAGCGCGTGGCGCTCGCGCGTGCGCTGGTGCTCGAGCCTGCGGTGCTGCTGTTCGACGAGCCGCTCTCCAACCTCGATGCGCGCCTGCGCCGCGAAATGCGCGAGGAAATCCGCGCGCTGCAGCAGCGGCTGAAGCTCACCGTCGCCTACGTCACGCACGACCAGAGCGAGGCGCTGGCCGTGAGCGACCAGATCATCGTGATGGACCACGGCGTGATCGCCCAGCGCGGCACGCCCGAGCAGCTCTACGGCCGGCCCGAGAGCGAGTTCGTCGCAGGCTTCATGGGCGAGGCGATGGTGTTCCCCGCGGTGGCGCAGGCCGACGGCAGCGTCACGCTGGGCCCGCTGCGCCTGCAGCCCCGCTACGCGGTCGCCCCCGGCACTGTGAAGGTGGCGGTGCGGCCCGAAGCCTGGGAGATCGGCGCGGCCGATGGGTTGCCCGCCACCTTGCGCAAGGCCGCCTACCTCGGCAGCTTCTACGAATACGGCTTCGACACGACGCTGGGCCCGGTCTTCGTGGTCTCGACCGATCTGTCGCAGCCCCTGGCCGCGGGCGCGCAGACCACCCTGTCGCTGCGAGCCCATGGCGTGAGCGTGGTACCGTGCGCATGAAACAATGGCGCCATGAATGTGGTTTTCGATCTTGGCGCCGTGCTGATCGCATGGGAGCCCACACGGCTGGTGCAGGCCCATCTCGCCCAACACGCGCCCACTGAAGCTGCCGCGGCGGCGCTCGGCAGGGCGCTTTTCCACCACGACGACTGGACCGGTTTCGACTGCGGCACCCGCACGCTGGACGACGCCATCGCCCGCATGGCGGCGCGGTTGTCGCTGCCGGCGGAGCGGCTTCACGCGATGCTCGATGACATGGGAGAGCGGCTCGAAGCCATCGAGGTGACCGTCGACATGCTCGAACAGCTCTTTGCCCACCGCGAAGCTGGGGAGCCGCTGCGGCTCTACTACCTCTCGAACATGCCCGGGCCGTATGCGCGCGCGCTCGTGCGCCGACATGCCTTCATGCGCCGCTTCGATGGTGGTGTGTTCTCGGGGGATGTGAAGTTCATCAAACCGGATCGTGAAATCTTCGAAGTGCTGGCGGTGCGTTACGCGCTCGATCCGGCGGAGACGGTGTTCATCGACGACTCGGCCGCCAACGTCGAGGCGGCACGCGCCTTCGGCTGGCAGGCCATCCACTGCACCGCGCCGGACATGCTGCCGGCGCAGCTTTCGCGCTACCTGCCGGTGAGCACGACCTTGTCGGCGTCGAAGCCAAGGCTGCGCGCGTAGTCCAGCTCGACCTGCAGCGTCGCATCGTCTAGGCGCGGCGCGCGCGACAGCACCCAGAGATATTCGCGGTCGGGCGTGCCGACCAGCGCCACTTGGTAGTCGCGGTCGAGCTTGAGGATCCAGTAGTCGCCCCACACCATCGGCAGCCAGCCGAGCCACGCGGGCGCAAAGCGCACTTCGAGGCGGCCCGCGCCGGGCTGGCCGGCCACGGGCACCACGCGCGCCGTGCCGATGGCTTCGTTGAAATTGCCATCGGCGCGCACGCAGCGGTTGACCACCTGCACCGTGCCGTCGGGCCGCGGCGTGTACTCGGCGGTCACGGGGCCCGAACAGGTTTTCTGAAAGCGGTTGGGCAGGCGGGCCTGTTCGTGCCAGATGCCGGCATAGCGTTGCAGGTCCAGGGGTGCCACCACCTGCAGCGGCGCGCGCATCAGCGGTGCGCCATCGGCCGGGCCGGCCAGCCGGACGCGCGCGTTGCGCGCCTTCTCCAGCGCGAGCCAGGTCGCGACGCCGCCCACGACGAAGGCCGTGGCCATCGCGCCGATCGCCTGGCTGGTGCGGCGGTCGTCGAAAGCGGGGCCGGCAGGGGGCGCGGCGGGGCGTCGTTGGCGAGGGGACATGGGGCACTCCTGAAGGTAAGACGTTCGGCGTAAATCGCTCGTAACGTTCAGGGTAGCCCTCGCCGATGGGCCCATGCCGTCAGTCACGGACCACAGCCCCTGTAGGGCAGGGCGGCCGACAACCCCGCGGGCAGAAGGCCGATGGAACCACGCGAAAACCCGTGCTACGGTGCGCATGAAAACATCGGCCGACGCGCAACTGCGTGCAGGACTTGTCACAACCCGCACAGGATAATGATTTCATGAACCAACTCGATGCCCTCCGCCAGTGGACCACCGTCGTCGCAGACACCGGTGACTTCAAGCAGCTCAGCGTTTCCAAGCCGCAGGACGCGACCACCAACCCGTCGCTGATCCTCAAGGCCGTTCAGAAGCCCGAATACCGCCCCCTGCTCGACGAGACCGTCAAGAAGCACGCGGGCAAGCCGCTCGATGAAGTCATCGACCGCCTGCTGGTGAACTTCGGCACCGAAATCCTCCAGATCATCCCGGGCCGCGTCTCGACCGAAGTCGATGCACGCCTCTCGTTCGACACCGCCGCCACCATCGCCCGCGGCGAGCGCATCGTGGCGCTCTACAAGGCCGAAGGCATCGACACCGAGAAGCGCCTGCTCATCAAGGTGGCCTCCACCTGGGAAGGCATCGAGGCTGCGCGCCAGCTCGAGCTGAAGGGCATCCGCACCAACCTCACGCTGCTGTTCTCGTTCGCGCAGGCCGTGGCCTGCGGCGCCGCGAAGGTGCAGCTGATCTCGCCCTTCGTGGGCCGCATCTACGACTGGTACAAGAAGTCAGCCGGCGCCAAGTGGGACGAAGCGGCCAATGCGGGCGCCAACGACCCGGGCGTGAAGTCGGTGCGCGAAATCTTCAACTACTACAAGCAGCACGGCATCAAGACCGAAGTGATGGGCGCGAGCTTCCGCAATGTGGGACAGATCCAGGCGCTGGCCGGCTGCGACCTGCTGACCATCAGCCCCGAGCTGCTGGCCGAGCTGGCCGCGAGCAACGAGCCGCTCGAACACGCGCTCGACGCCAAGGCCGCGGCCAAGGGCGATGCGAAGAAGGTGAGCTACGACGAAGCCGGCTTCCGCTTCGCGCTCAACGAAGACGCAATGGCCACCGAGAAGCTCGCCGAAGGCATCCGCGCCTTCGCGGCCGATGCGGTGAAGCTCGAGAAGCTCATGCAGGAAAGCGGCAAGTAAACATGGTCATGACCCAACGCTGCGACCGTGCGCCGGCCTGGGCGCAACTGCAGTCGTACTTCGAGACGGCGGGCCGCCAGTTCGACGTGCGCCATGCCTTCGTGGACGACGCGGGGCGCTTCGAGCGCTTCAGCCAGGAGGCGCCCTTTGTGTTCGCCGACCTGTCCAAGAACCTGATCGACGCGCGCACCGAAGAGCTGCTGCTCACGCTTGCCCGCGAATGCGGCCTCGAAGCCCATCGCGACGCGATGTTCGCGGGCGAGCACATCAACAACACCGAAGACCGCGCGGTGCTGCACACGCTGCTGCGCGCGCCGGCGGATGCCAAGGTGGGCAAGACGGCCGACAAGCTGCGCGAAGTGCACGAAACGCTCGACGCGATGCTGGCTTATGCCGAGAAGGTGCGCGGCGACCACACGATCACCGACGTGGTCAACATCGGCATCGGCGGCTCCGACCTCGGCCCACAGATGGCGGTGCTGGCGCTCGCCGAGTTCGCCGCGCCGGGCAAGCGCTTCCACTTCGTCTCGAACGTCGACGGCCATGAGCTCGCGGGCGTGCTGCGCGACCTGGCGCCGGAGCACACGCTGTTCCTGATCGCCTCCAAGACCTTCACCACGGCCGAGACGATGACCAACGCGCTCTCGGCCAAGCGCTGGTACGAGCAGTCGGGCGGCAATGACATTGCCGGCCATTTCGCCGCGCTCACGACGAATGTCGAAGCCGCGAACAAGTTCGGCATCGCCACTACCTTCGGTTTCTGGGACTGGGTGGGCGGCCGCTATTCGCTGTGGTCGGCCATCGGCCTGCCGATCGCGCTGGCCATCGGCGCCGACGGCTTTCGCCGGCTGCTCGCGGGCGCGCATGCGATGGACGAGCACTTCCGCACCGCGCCGCTCGCGCAGAACCTGCCGGTGCGGCTCGGGCTGCTCGACGTCTGGTATCGCAACTTCCACAAGTTCACGAGCCGCAGCATCGCGCCGTACCACAGCGCCCTGAAGCGCGTGCCGGCCTACCTGCAGCAGCTGGAGATGGAGAGCAACGGCAAGCAGGTCGACGCGAGCGGCAAGCCCGTGGCGTTCGGCACCTCGCCGGTGCTCTGGGGCGAGCCCGGCACCAACGGCCAGCACGCCTACTTCCAGATGCTGCACCAGGGCACCGACGTGATCCCGCTCGAGTTCGTGGCGGTGCGCGATGCGGCGCACGACCTCGAAGGCCACCACCCCAAGCTGCTCGCCAATGCGCTCGCGCAGGCGCAGGCGCTGATGGTGGGCAAGCTCGACGACGGCGGCCACAAGAACTTTCCGGGCAACCGGCCGAGCACCTTCTTCGTGTTCGAGAAGCTCACGCCCGAAGCGCTCGGGGCCTTCCTCGCGCTGTACGAGCACCGCGTGTTCACCAGCGGTGCGCTGTGGGGCATCAACAGCTTCGACCAGTGGGGCGTGGAGCTGGGCAAGGTGCTCGCGAAGGACATCGAGCCGCGCCTCGCCTCGGGCGACGTCACGGGGCTCGATGCCTCGACGGCCGGCCTCCTCAAGCGCCTGAGCTCCTGAGGAATCTCAGGCCGTAGCGGTCTCGGCGGGCGCCTTCAAGGGCGCACCGCCGCTCGCCATCCGCACGCACAGGTCGAAGGCCTGTTGCAGCCCTTCGATCTGCGCGATGCCCTTGCCGGCAATGTCGAAGGCGCTGCCGCTGGCCGACGTGGCCACCGGCACGGGCAGCCCGCCATGCAGCGTCACGCCCTGCTCGAAGCCCATGAGCTTCATCGCGATCTGGCCCTGGTCGTGGTACATCGACACCACCGCATCCACGTCGCCGCGGCGCGCGCCGATGAACACCGTGTCGGGCGAGAACGGGCCGCGTGCGTCGTAGCCTTCGGCGCGCAGCTGTTCGATGGCCGGCGCGATGATCTCGATCTCTTCCATGCCGATGGAGCCGCCGTCGCCCGCGTGCGGGTTGAGCCCCGTCACCGCGATGCGCGGCTGCGCTACGCCCGCGCGGCGCAGCGCCTGCGCGATGATCTTCACCGCATCGCCGACGCCTTGCACCGTGATGTGGCTCGCCACGTCCTTCAGCGGAATGTGCGAGGTCACGCGCGAGGTCCAGAGCGAACCGGTGAGGTTGAACTCGCAGACGAACCCAGCCACCGCGAAGCACTCCTGCATGTAGCGCAGCTCGTCCTCGTGGGTGAGGCCGCCCAGGCGCAGCGAATGCTTGTTGAGCGGCGCGAAGACGATTGCATCGGCCTGGCCCCGCCGCACCACCACGGTCGCGTACTCGAGCGCCT
The DNA here is from genome assembly GCF_017161115.1 of Variovorax sp. RKNM96. Classification (GTDB taxonomy): domain Bacteria; phylum Pseudomonadota; class Gammaproteobacteria; order Burkholderiales; family Burkholderiaceae_C; genus Variovorax. The sequence goes on from NZ_CP046508.1 coordinate 1,294,297, forward strand.
CGAACGAGGCCCGGCCCGAGCGCTCGTTCGACTCGCCGAGCACCGGCGCCTCGCCCTCCATCCAGTCGCGCAGGTACAGGCTGAGACGGCCGTCCTCGAAACGCAGTTCGTCCAGGCTGTTGACCTGCAGCGGGGCCAGCTTCACGCCGGCCACGCGCTCGCCTTCGGCCAGCACGGCCGGGTCGGCGATCAGCAGCACGCGCGCGGCGTCCAGGTTGCGCTGGCGCGCGAGCAGCTTCACGGCCATCTCGGGGCCGACGCCGCTGGGGTCGCCCAGCAGCACGACGATGCGGGGCTTGGCGGAGATCACGCTCGGGTTTTTCATTGGCGTTGACATGGGTCTGGAGGTTGAAGTGGGTGGGGTGGAAGGCGGCCTCATTCGGCCTTGATGTTGGCGTCGCGCACGAGCTGGCCGTAGTGGTCGAACTCCTGCCTGTTCATCGCCGCGAAGGGTTCGCCGGTCAGCGTACCGGGCTCGCCGCCCAGGGCTTTGATGCGCGCCTGCACGTCGGCCAGCTTGAGCGTGCGCACGAGTTCGGCGTTCAGCTTGTCGACCGCGGGGCGGGGCGTTCCGGCCGTCACGTAGAGGCCGTACCAGGTGGACACGTCGGCGCCCTTGATGCCCTGCTCGGCGAGCGTGGGCACGTCGGGCAGCTCGGGCGAGCGCTGCGGCGCGCTCACCGCCAGCGCGCGGAACTTGCCGGCCTTGATCTGGCCCATGGCCGAGGAGGTGCTGTCGAACATCATGTCGACCTCGCCCGAGATGATGTCGATGTGCGCCTGCGAGCTGCCCTTGTAGGGCACGTGGATCGACTTCATGCCCGTGGCCAGGTTGAAGGCCTCGCCGCCCACATGCTGCGTGCTGCCGATGCCCGACGACGCGTACTTGAAGCCGCCGGGCTTCGCGGCCATGGCGGCCACGAGCTCCTTCACCGACCTGTAGGGCGAGTTGGCCGACACCACCAGCACGTTGGGCATCACGGCCACGAGGCCGATGGGCGTCAGGTCCTTCAGCGGGTCGTACTTGAGCTTGAGGATGTGCGGCGCCACCGCCTGCGCGGTGTTGGTGGCCAGCAGCAGCGTCGCGCCGTCGGCCGGCGCGCGCGCGGTGAGTTCACCGGCGATGGTGTTGGAGGCGCCGGGGCGGTTCTCCACCGTCACGGGTTGCTTGAGCACCGGCGAGAACTTGTCGGCCAGCACGCGCGCGAGGATGTCGGTGCCGCCGCCGGGCGAGGCGCCGACCATGATGCGAAGGGGCTTGTCGGGGTAGGTCGCTTGCGCACCGGCCGCCGTTGCGGCCAGCGCCAATGCGGCAAGGCTCGCCGCGCGGGCGAGGAAAGAAAGGCTCATCGGGTTGTCTCCTGTTTTGTTTGGCCTGAGCCTACGGAGCTTCACCCGCGCAATCCAATCGTAAAAGTCCGAAGCTCCATATACTTTTGTGCATGACCGATGCGACCCAGGGCCTGACCGATGCCTCGCTGATGCTCCATGTGCGGCCTCGCCAGCTGCTGCTGCTGGCCCGGCTCGACGCCCACCGCCACCTCGGCCGCGCGGCCGAAGCCATGAACATCAGCCAGCCCGCCGCCACCAAGCTGCTGCAGCAACTGGAAGACTCGCTGGGCGAAAAGCTCTTCGAGCGCCTTGCGCGCGGCATGGAGCCCACGCCCTACGGCGAGATCCTGATCCGCTACGCCCGCCGCGTGCTCAGCGACTTCGGCACCGCCCGCGAGGAAATGCTCGCGCTGCGCTCGGGCCTGAGCGGCGCGCTGCGCGTGGGCAGCGTGCCGGGCGCGGTGCCAGAGCTGCTAGCGCCGGCGCTGGTGGAATATCACCGCCGCCATCCGCAGGTGGCCGTATCGGTGGTGGTCGAGACGAGCGACGTGATGCAGGCGCAACTGGAGCAGGGCGATGTCGACCTCGTGCTGGGCCGGCTCACTGACGGCCACGACGAGGCCAGGTACGCGAGCGTGCCGCTGCTGGGCGAATCGCAGGTGGTGGTGGTGCGCGCCGCCCACCCGGTGTTCGAGCGCACCGCCACGGTCACGCTGGCCGAGATGGCGAGCTGGTCGTGGGTGCTGCAGCCGCCGGGCTCGCCGCAGCGCGGGCGCTTCGAGGCGGCGATGCGGGAGGCGGGCATCCAGGCGCGGCTGGACATCATCGAAACGGCATCGCCCATCGCCATCACAGCGCTGCTGGAGAACTCCGACATGGCCGCCGTGATGCCGGCTTCGCAGGCCAATCACTACGCCCGGCTGGGCGTATTGCGCACCGTGCCGGTGGAACTGCCGGTGCGGGTGCCGCCCATCTGCCTCATCACCCGGGAAGACCGGGCGCTCTCGCCGGCGGCCGCGCAGTTCCGGCGCCAGCTGCTGGGCGGCGGTACCTGAAGTTCGCCTGAGGCCTTTGGCTTGCGGTTTTCCATGCTGTGTTGCACCAATTAGGGAATTCACTAGCCAACCGGTGCATGAAAGTACTGGAGGTAACCGACGAAGTACCAAAACCGCAACTGAGTTTCTCCAGAATCCCCCCACGGCGACCCGACAACAAGAGGGCGTCGCTCACCTCTAGGAGACAACATGAAGCGTTTTCTGAAAGCGGGCCTCGTCCTCGCACTCCTCGGCACGGGGCTCGTGTCCCAGGCCGCCACCGAACTCGTGATCGCGACCGTGAACAACGGCCACATGATCGAGATGCAGAAGCTCACCCCCTTCTTCGAGAAAGCCAACCCCGACATCAAGCTCAAGTGGGTCACGCTGGAAGAAGGCACGCTGCGCCAGCGCGTGACCACCGACATCGCCACCAAGGGCGGCCAGTTCGACGTGATGACCATCGGCCTGTACGAAGCGCCGATCTGGTCGAAGAAGGGCTGGCTGCAGCCCATCGCCACCGACGCTGCCTATGACGCCGACGACCTGCTGCCCGCCATCCGCGCGGGCCTGTCGTACGAAGGCAAGCTCTACGCCGCACCCTTCTACGGCGAGAGCTCGATGCTCATGTACCGCAAGGACCTGGCCGACAAGGTCGGCTTCAAGATGCCCGAGCAGCCCACCTGGGTGCAGGTGAAGGAGCTGGCCGGCAAGATCCACGACCCGAAGGCCGGCGTGTACGGCATGTGCCTGCGCGGCAAGCCGGGCTGGGGCGACAACATGGCCTTCCTCACGACGCTGGTCAACACCAACGGCGGCCAGTGGTTCGACATGCAGTGGAAGCCGCAGATCGACACCAAGCCCTGGAAGGACGCGATCACCTTCTACGTCGACCTGATGAAGGCCTACGGCCCACCGGGCGCCTCGGCCAACAGCTTCAACGAGAACCTGGCGCTGTTCAACGAAGGCAAGTGCGGCATGTGGGTGGACGCGACCATCGCGGCCTCGTTCATCAGCGATCCGAAGCAGTCGAAGGTGGCCGACAAGGTCGCGTTCGCACAGGCCCCCGTGGCCGTGACGCCCAAGGGCGCCAACTGGCTGTGGACCTGGAACCTGGCGATTCCCTCCAGCTCGACCAAGGGCGCCGCCGCGCAGACCTTCGTGAAGTGGGCGACCTCCAAGGAGTACGTCAACCTCGTCGCCAAGGAAGCCGGATGGGGCGCGGTGCCCACCGGCACGCGCAAGTCGACCTATGCAAACCCCGAGTTCCAGAAGGTGGCCAAGTTCGCCGCCGCCGAGAAGAAGGCCATCGACAGCGCGAACCTGAGCGACAGCACGCTGCCCAAGTCGCCTTACGTCGGCGTGCAGTACGCGGCCATTCCCGAGTTCCAGGCCATCGGCACCGGCGTGGGCCAGCAGATGAGCGCGGCGCTGTCGGGCAAGGTCACGGTCGACCAGGCGCTGAAGACCTCGCAGACGCTGGCCGAGCGCGAGATCAAGAAGTCGGGCCAGTACAAGTAAGCCCGGGCTTGACTCCCTCCCCTTTCGGGGGAGGGTAGGGGTGGGGGCACGCGGCGCATCGAACCGCCGCAGTGGTCGATCAGGGAGCCCCCATCCCCGCCTTCCCCCAGAGGGGGAAGGAGCCAGAGACAACAAGAAGGGACCTCCTCATGAAAAGACTCCTGCCCCGGGCCCTCATGGCGCCCGCCGTGCTCACGCTCTTCCTCTGGATGATCGTGCCGCTGTTGATGACGTTGTACTTCTCCTTCGTGAACTACAACCTCATGCAGCCCGGCGAACGCACGTTCGCGGGCATCGAGAACTTTCGCTACTTCGTCACCGATCCGGACTTCTGGCCCGCCACCTGGAACACGCTGCTGCTCATCGGCAGCGTCATCGTCATCACGGTGGTGTTCGGCGTGCTGCTCGCGCTGCTGGTGAACGAGCCCTTCCCGGGCCGCGGCATCGTGCGGGTGCTGCTGATCTCTCCGTTCTTCGTCATGCCGGCAGTCAACGCGCTGCTGTGGAAGCACATGATGATGAACCCCATCTACGGCATCCTGGCGGACGTGTGGCGCTTCTTCGGCGCGCAGCCGGTCGACTGGCTCACCGACGTGCCGCTGCTCTCGGTGATCATCATGGTGGCCTGGCAGTGGCTGCCCTTCGCCTGCCTCATCTTCATCACCTCGCTGCAGTCGCTCGACCGCGAGCAGATGGAAGCCGCGCGCATGGACGGGGCGAGTTCGTTCCAGCGCTTCTTCTATCTCACCATTCCGCACCTGGGCCGTCCGATGGCCGTGGTGATCATGATCGAGATGATCTTTCTGCTCAGCGTGTTCGCCGAGATCGCCATCACCACCAATGGCGGCCCGGGCAACGAGAGCACGAACATGACCTACCTGATCTTCAAGCAGTCGCTGATGAATTTCGACGTGGGCGTGGCCTCCGCCGGTGCGCTGTTCGCGGTGGTGCTGGCGAACATCGTGGCCGTGTTCCTCATTCGCATCATCGGCAAGAACCTCGACTGAAGGAACGACCATGCAACCCAGCAACTTCCTTCCCCAACTGCTGCGCACCGTCGGTGCGTGGGCCGTGGCGCTGCTTCTGTTCTTTCCGCTCGGCTGGCTGTTTCTCACGGCCTTCAAGACGGAACTGCAGGCGATCCATGTGCCTCCGCTGTTCATCTTCGAGCCCACGCTCGACAACTTCGGCGAAGTGCAGCGCCGCAGCGACTACCTGCTGTATGCGCGCAACTCGCTCATCACCAGCCTGGGCTCGACGATCCTGGGCTTGCTGATCGCGGCACCCGCTGCCTACTCGATGGCGTTCTTCCGCACGAAGAAGACGCGCGACATCCTGATGTGGATGCTCTCCACCAAGATGATGCCGGCCGTGGGTGCGCTGGTGCCGATCTACGTGCTCGCGCAGACAGCGGGCATGCTGGATTCGCTCACCGCGCTCACCATTGTGTTCACGCTGTCGAACCTGCCGATCATGGTGTGGATGCTCTACAGCGCCTACAAGGACATTCCGAACGAGATCCTGGAAGCCGCACGCATGGACGGCGCGAGCCTGTGGACCGAGTTCCGCCATGTCGTGATGCCGCTGTCGGTCGGCGGGCTCGCATCGACCGGGCTCCTGTGCCTGGTGCTGAGCTGGAACGAGGCCTTCTGGGCATTGAACCTCACCTCCGCCAAGGCCGGCACGCTCGCGACGCTGATCGCGTCGTACTCCAGCCCCGAGGGCCTGTTCTGGGCCAAGTTGTCGGCCGCGTCGCTGATGGCCATCGCGCCCATCGTCGTGTTCGGCTGGTTCAGCCAGAAGCAATTGGTGCAAGGCCTGACCTTCGGCGCCGTCAAGTAAAGAAAAGGGAGACATCTCATGGCCTACCTCGAACTCAAGAACATCAAGAAGAGCTTTGGTGACGTCAACATCATCAAGGGCGTCGACCTCGAAATCCGGAAGGGCGAATTCATCGTCTTCGTCGGGCCCTCGGGCTGCGGCAAATCGACGCTGCTGCGCCTGATCGCGGGGCTCGAGCCGATCACCAGCGGCAACCTGCTGCTCGACGGCAAGGACATCACCTGGACGCCTTCGGGCAAGCGAGATCTCGCGATGGTGTTCCAGAGCTATGCGCTGTACCCGCACATGAGCGTGTACGACAACATGTCCTTCGCGCTGAAGCTCGCGGGCGTGGCCAAGGACGAGATCAAGACCAAGGTCGAGTACGCGGCCAAGACGCTGAACCTCACGCAGTACCTGGACCGCACGCCGAAGGATCTGTCGGGTGGCCAGCGCCAGCGCGTGGCCATCGGGCGTGCGATCGTGCGCGCACCGAAGGTGTTCCTGTTCGACGAACCGCTGTCGAACCTCGATGCGGCGCTGCGCGGCAACACCCGTGTCGAGATCCACAAGCTGCACCGCGCGCTCGGCGCGACCACGATCTACGTGACGCACGACCAGGTCGAGGCCATGACGCTGGCCGACCGCGTGGTGGTGCTCAAGGACGGGCTGATCGAGCAGGTCGGCACACCCCTGGAGCTGTACGACCACCCGGCCAACCAGTTCGTCGCGCAGTTCATCGGCATGCCGTCGATGAACATGGTGTCGGCGAGCGCGATTCCGAGTTTCTCCGCAGCCACCGGCGGCCGCCTGCCGAACGACGGCTTCCTCGGCGTGCGCCCCGAAGGCCTGCGCGTGCACGCGAAGCAGGGCGCGCCGGTGTCGGACGTGCTGGGCCGCGTGGAGCTGATCGAGGCGCTCGGTGCCGACACGCTGATCCACGTCGACGTGGGCGGCGTGCCGCTCATCGCGCGCCAGAACGACCGTACGCCCTTGCAAGCGGGCGACGACGTGGCGGTCGAGCTCGACCCGTCGGTGCTGCATCTCTTCAACCGCGAAGGCCGCTCGGTCTCCGTCTGATTTCTTCTTCTTTTCCGGACATTTCCCCGTGACTCTCGCAGCAGCGTCTACCGCGCACACATCACCGGCTCCTTCGGAGTTCACGGTGCTTCACCTGGGCCTGGGCTCGTTCCACCGTGCCCACCAGGCCGTCTACCTGCAGCGGCTCATCGAGGCGGGCGACGCCCGCTGGTCGCTGTCGGGCGCCAACATCCGGCCCGACATGGCCGAAGTCGTCGCAGCGCTGCGGGCGCAGGGCGGGCGCTACACGCTCGAGACCGTGTCGCCCGCGGGCGAGTACCGCTATGAGCAGATCGAGGCGATCCGCGAGGTGCTGCCCTACGAGCCCTCGCTGGCCGCGGTGATCGCGCGCGGCGCGGCGCCGTCCACGCGCATCGTCTCCTTCACCGTGACCGAGGCGGGCTACTACCTCGACGCGAAGGACAACAGGCTCGACCTGTCGTTCGCCGACTTGGCTGCGGACATCGAACGCGCGCGGCGCGGCGAGGCGGGGGAGACCATCTACGGCGCGGTGTGCGCCATCCTGCGTGCGCGCAAGGCGGCGGGCGCCGGTCCGGTCACGCTCCTGAACTGCGACAATCTGCGCCACAACGGCGACCGCTTCCACGGCGGGCTGCTGGAGTTCATCGAGCGCGCGGGCGATGCCGACCTGCTGGCCTGGACCGTCGCCAACACCCGGTGCCCGAACGCGATGGTCGACCGCATCACGCCGCGGCCACCACCCGAGTTGCGCGCGCGTGTGCTGGCCGCCACCGGCCGCGACGACGCCGCGCCGATCACGGGCGAGAGCTTCATCCAGTGGGTCATCGAAGACAACTTCATCGGCGGCCGGCCCGACTGGGGCCGCGTGGGCGTGGAGCTGGTCGAATCGGTGCAGCCGTATGAAGAGGCCAAGATCCGCATCCTCAACGCGACCCACAGCTGCATCGCCTGGGCCGGCACGCTGATTGGCCTCGAGTTCATCCACGAAGGCACGCACGACGCGGCCATCCGCAAGATGGCGCACGACTACGTGACCGACGACGTGATCCCATGCCTGAGCCCCAGCCCCATCGACCTTGCGGCCTACCGCGACGTGGTGCTCGACCGCTTCGGCAATCCCGCGATCCGCGACACCAACCAGCGCGTGGCGGCGGACGGCTTCTCGAAGATCCCGGGCTTCATTGCGCCGACCGTGCGCGAACGCCTGGCCGCGGGGCAGGGCATCGACAGTGTGGCGATGCTGCCGGCGCTGTTCCTCGCCTTCCTGCAGCGCTGGCACCGCGGGGCGCTGCCCTACGCCTACCAGGACCAGGGCATGGACGAGGCGGTGGCGCACGCGATCTGCGATGCGGCCGATCCGGTTGCGGCGCTGTGCGCCGACACGGCCCTGTGGGGCAACCTCGCGGGCGATGCGCGGCTGGTCGAAGCGGTTCGCAAGGCCTGCGCGCGTGTCGTGCGCTTCGTCGAAGGCGACGTGAAATGAGCGGTCGACTGCAAGACCGCCATGTGCTGCTGACCGGTGCGGGCGGCGGCATCGGTCTTGCGGTGGCCGAGGCGTGCATCGCCGAAGGTGCGCGCTGCAGCGTGATCGATCGTGCGACCGGCGCGCCGGATGCGGTGCGTGCGGTGCAGCAGCGCCATCCCGACCGCCTCATCTACATCGCGGCCGACGTGACGAACGCGCAGGACATTCAACGTTTGCTGGCCGAGGCGCTTGCCGCCTTCGGCCCTGTCCACACGCTCTTCAACAATGCGGCCGTGTTCGACCTCGCGCCGCTGCTCGAAAGCGACGAGGCCTCGTTCGACAAGCTCTTCGCCGTCAACGTGAAGGGCATGTTCTTCGTGATGCAGGCGGTGCTGCGGCACATGGTCGAGGCGGGCACGCAGGGCGCGTCGGTCATCAACATGGCCTCGCAGGCGGGGCGCCGCGGCGAGGGGCTGGTGTCGCACTACTGCGCGACCAAGGCGGCCGTCATCAGCTACACCCAGAGCGCCGCGCTCGCCATGGCGCCGCACGGCATCCGCGTCAACGGCATTGCGCCGGGCGTGGTCGATACGCCGATGTGGGACCATGTCGACAGCCTGTTCGCCAAGGCCGAAGGGCTGCCGCCCGGCGAGAAGAAGCGGCGCGTGGGGCTCGAAGTGCCGCTGGGCCGCATGGGTGTGCCCGGCGACATCGCGGGAGCCGCCGTTTTTCTGGCCAGCGACGAGGCGCGCTACATCACGGCGCAGACGTTGAACGTCGATGGCGGCAACGTCATGAGCTGAGCCGAGATGAAGTCGGATAAGAAAGTATCGGGACGAATCCCTTTTGCGCGGTGAATCGCACCCGGCTCGGTGAGAAGATCCGTTTCCTTTGCATGCGGTCCATGAACGAAGATTTCCATCTCTACCTCGACAGCGCCGACCTCTCCGAACTGCGGACCTGCCTGCCGCATCCGGTGGTCCACGGCGTGACGACCAATCCGACGCTGCTCAAGCGCGCGGGTGTCGGCCGTGGCGAGGTGCCCGGCCTGCTCAAGCGCTGCCTCGACCTGGGCGCACGGCAGGTGCAGGCGCAGGTGTATTCGAGCGACGTCGACGGCATGCTCGAAGACGCGCGGGCATTGCTCTCGCACTTCGACCGCGGCCAACTGGTCGTCAAGATTCCCGCCACGCGCCAGGGCTTCGATGCCGGCGCGCGGCTCATTGCCGAGGGCGTTCCTGTGACCTGGACCGCCGTGTACGCGCCCGAGCAGGCGCACTTCGCGGCGCAGCTGGGCGGGGCCTACGCGGCGCCGTATCTTGGGCGACTCGAAGACGCCGGTGTCGACGGATTGGGGCTGATCGCGCAGATGCAGTCGCTGGTTGCGCAGCGGCCGTCGTCGGGCACGCGTCTGCTGGTGGCGAGCATCCGGTCGCGCGAAGCGTATCTTTCATTGCTCGCCCTGGGCGTGGGCGCCGTCACCATTCCACCGCGCCTCTTTGCCGAACTGCTGGACCATCCCGCCACGCTGGCCGCCGAGCGCGGCTTCCTGGCCGATGCCAACGACCTGACTTGATCCAACGACATTCAAGCACCATGCGAATTGCACTCACAGGCGAAGCCCTGATCGATTTCACCGCCAGCGAGGCGGGCACCCTGGCGTTCCTCGGCCATGAGGGCGGCTCGCCACTCAACACGGCCGTGGCCTGCGCGCGCCTCGGTGTGCACACGGGGTTTCTCACGCAGCTGTCGACCGACCTGTTCGGCGAGCGGCTGATGGGATTCCTGGCCGGCAACGGCGTGGACACCAGCTTCATCCTGCGCAGCAATGCGCCCTCGACGCTGGCCTTCGTCGAGCGCACGCCGCAGACCAACCGCTATGCGTTCTACACACGCGGCAGCGCCGATGCGACCTGGTCGCCCGAGCCGCTGCCGCAGTTGCCGGCGGAGTGCCGCTTCCTGCACTTCGGCTCGATCTCGCTGCTGCAGGAGCCGGCGTCGACGCGCATCGCCAACCTCATCACCGCGAACGCCGGGCGCTGCGTGATCGTGTTCGACCCGAACGTGCGGCCGAGCCTGATCCCCGACATGGCCGCCTTTCGCGACCGCGTGACGAACTGGCTGGCGATGGCAGACCTCGTCAAGCTCAGCGACGAAGACGCCGAGCTGCTCGCACCGGGCCAGCCGGTCGATGCGCTGGCCGCGGACTGCCTGAAGGCGGGTGCGCGCGCCGTGATCGTCACCCGCGGCGGCGCGGGCGCCACGCTCTGGCGCACGGGGCACGAGCCGCTGACCGTGGCCGCGCCGCGCATCACCGTGGTCGACACCATCGGCGCGGGCGACACTTTCACGGCGGGGCTTTCGGTGTCGCTGCTCGCGCACGGCGTCGAGCATCCGGCCCAGCTCGGCGAACTGGGCGACGAGGCCTGGACCGAAGTGATGCGTTTCGCCGCCACCGCCGCCGCCCTGAACTGCACCCGCGAGGGCGCGGACCCACCCACCCTGGAAGCCGTTCACAACGCGCTCGCCCAGGCGGACAATTGAGAGCGCTTCCAGGTCTTGCCTTTCTGCTGCCATGACGACGTCCACACGCAAACGTTCGGTCCCCCGTCAGCGCCAACCCGAGCTGGAGCGCGACTTCGCGCGCTCGCCCTCGCTGGGCTACGAGGCGGCCGAAGAAACCGGCCTGGTGCGCTGCCTTGCGCACGGTTTTCCGAGCCCGCTGGTGCGATGGCACTTCCATGAAGACTACGAGCTGCACCTGATCACCGAGACCTCGGGCAAGGCTTTCATCGGCGACTGGATCGGGCCGTTCCAGCCCGGGCACCTGGTGCTCTGCGGGCCGCGGCTGCCGCACAACTGGATTTCGCTCGACGTGCCCGAAGGCGGCGCTGCCGGGCGCGACCGGGTGATCCAGTTCCGCCACGAGCCGATCGAACTGGCCGCGGCCGAGATCCCCGAATTGCGCGAAGTGATGCAGCTGCTCGAGCGCGCACGCCACGGCATCGAGTTCTTCGGCATGTCGCAGCAGGCGCAGACGCACTGGGACAACATCAAGGCCGCGCGCGGCGTGCGCCGGCTCGGCCTGTTCCTCGAGTTCATGGCCGACCTCGCGCAGTGCACCGACTACCGGCTGCTCTCGAGCGTGCAGATGCAGGGCGTGCAGGGCAGCGACGGCGATGCGCAGGTCGACCAGATCAACGAGGTCGTCAACCGCATCACCAACAACATGGCCGAGCCGATCGCGATGTCGGATGTGGCGGCCGAACTGGGCATGAGTGAGAGCCGCTTCAGTCGCTTCTTCCGGCGCTCCACCGGCAACAGCTTCACCGACTTCGTCAACCGCGTGCGCATCAACAGCGCCTGCCACCTGCTGATGCAGACCGACCACTACGTGACGGACATCTGCTATCAGGTCGGCTTCAACAACGTGGCGAATTTCAACCGGCGCTTTCTTGAAATCAAGGGGATGACGCCCAGCGAGTTCCGGCGCCAGGCCGACACCCGTTTCGGCTCGGGCATTTCTTCTTCGTAGTCAGAAAAAAAGCAGGGAGTTCATCTTGTATCTGGGACTCGACCTCGGCACGTCCGAGCTCAAGGGGCTGTTGCTCGCCGACGATCACCGCATCGTCGGCGTGGCGCGCGCGGCACTCACGGTCAAACGGCCGCAACCGCTCTGGTCGGAGCAGGCGCCGAGCCAATGGTGGCAGGCGCTGGAAGAAATCATGGCGGCGCTGCGGGGCTCGCATGGGGAAGCACTGGCTGCCGTGCGGGCCATCGGCCTGTCGGGCCAGATGCACGGCGCCACGCTGCTCGACGCGGCGGGCGAGGTGCTGCGCCCGGCCATCCTCTGGAACGACGGACGCAGCGGCGCGCAGTGCGAGGAACTCACGCGCGCCGTGCCGCGCCTGGGCGAAATCGCGGGCAACCTCGCGATGCCCGGGTTCACCGCGCCCAAGCTCATGTGGGTGCGCGAGCACGAGCCGGGAATCTTCAAGCGCACGGCGCGTGTGCTGCTGCCCAAGGACTGGCTGCGCTTCATGCTCAGCGGCGAGGCGGTCAGCGAGATGTCGGATGCGGCGGGCACGCTGTGGCTCGACGTGGGCGCGCGCGACTGGTCCGACGAACTGCTCGCAGCCACGGGGCTCACGCGCGATCACATGCCGCGGCTGGTCGAGGGTAGCGAGGTGTCGACGCAGCTCAAGCCCGAACTGGCTGCGCGTTGGGGCGTGGGCAGCGGCACCGTCCTGATTGCCGGTGGTGCAGGAGACAACGCCGCCAGCGCGGTCGGCATGGGGCTGGTGGAGCCGGGACAGGGCTTCGTATCGCTCGGTACTTCGGGCGTGGTGTTCGTCTCGACCGATCGCTTCCTGCCGAATCCCGTGCAGGCGATGCATGCCTTCTGCCATGCACTGCCGAAACGCTGGCACCAGATGTCGGTGATGCTCTCGGCCGCGAGCGCGGTGAGTTGGGCCGCGAAGACATTCAAGTTCGCCGACGAATCTGCGCTGCTCGCGGCGGCGGCATCGGTCGCGCTGGCGGACCGGGTGCGCTGCCCGCTGTTCCTGCCTTACCTGTCGGGTGAACGCTCGCCGCACAACAATCCGAATGCCCAGGGTGCGCTGTTCGGCCTGACGCATGCGCATGGCCCCGCGGAGATCGCCTATGCGGTGGTCGAGGGCGTGAGCTTCGGCCTGCGCGACGGCTTCGACACGCTGCGCCTGCCGGCCGACATGCCGCTGCGCGAAGTCGCGCTGGTGGGTGGCGGCGCGCGCAGCATCTGGTGGGGCCAACTGCTGGCCGACATCTTCCAGGTGCCGCTCACGTTGTATGCAGGCAGCGAGACGGGCGGAGCGCTCGGTGCGGCGCGCCTTGCGTGGCTGGCCGATGGCGGCGCGGTGGCCGAGGTGTGCACGCTGCCGCCGGTCAAGCAGAAGCTGACACCCTCGTCCGAAGGGGCCGATGGACACAGGACGCGGCATGCGCGATTCCAGGTGCTGTACATGGCGCTGCGCGATCAGTTTCGTTGAGTCGAACGCGCAATGGAAAAAAGGGCCGCTTGCGCGGCCCTTTTTGTTTTGGTGAGCAGAGCTCAGCCGGGCATTACATGCCCATGCCGCCCATGCCGCCCATGCCACCCATGTCGGGCATGCCGCCGCCGGCGCCGGACTCGTCCTTCGGTGCGTCAGCAACCATGGCTTCGGTCGTCAGCAGCAGCGAGGACACCGATGCGGCGTTCTGCAGTGCGGTACGGGTGACCTTCGTCGGGTCCAGGATGCCCAGTTCGAGCATGTCGCCGTACGTGTCGTTCGCAGCGTTGAAGCCGTAGTTGCCCTTGCCGGCCAGCACAGCGTTCACCACCACCGAGGCTTCGCCGCCGGCGTTGTTCACGATTTCGCGCAGGGGCGCTTCGATGGCCTTGAGCACCAGCTTGATGCCGGCTTCCTGGTCGGCGTTGTCGCCCTTGACCGAGTCGCCCACGGCTTGCTTGGCACGCAGCAGAGCCACGCCGCCGCCAGCCACGACGCCTTCTTCCACTGCAGCGCGGGTGGCGTGCAGGGCGTCTTCGACGCGAGCCTTCTTTTCCTTCATTTCGACTTCGGTGGCAGCGCCAACCTTGATCACTGCCACGCCGCCGGCCAGCTTGGCCACGCGCTCTTGCAGCTTTTCACGGTCGTAGTCGCTGGTCGCTTCTTCGATCTGAACGCGCACTTGCTTCACGCGGGCTTCGATGTCACCAGCAGCGCCAGCGCCGTCGATGATGATCGTGTTTTCCTTGCCCACTTCGATGCGCTTGGCTTGGCCCAGGTCGGCCAGCGTCACCTTCTCGAGCGTCAGGCCCACTTCTTCAGCGATGACCTTGCCGCCTGTCAGGATGGCGATGTCTTCCAGCATGGCCTTGCGGCGGTCGCCGAAGCCAGGAGCCTTGACAGCCACGACCTTCAGGATGCCGCGGATCGTGTTCACGACCAGGGTAGCCAGGGCTTCGCCTTCGACTTCTTCGGCAATGATCAAGAGCGGACGGCCAGCCTTGGCGACTTGTTCCAGCGTGGGGAGCAGGTCACGGATGTTGCTGATCTTCTTGTCGAACAGCAGCACGAAGGGGTTGTCGAGCAGCGCCGATTGCTTCTCGGGGTTGTTGATGAAGTAGGGCGACAGGTAGCCGCGGTCGAACTGCATGCCTTCGACGACGTCGAGTTCGCTGTCCAGCGACTTGCCGTCTTCCACAGTGATCACGCCTTCCTTGCCGACCTTGTCCATCGCGTCAGCGATGAGCTTGCCGATGGTTTCGTCGCTGTTGGCCGAGATCGAGCCGACTTGAGCGATTTCCTTCGACGTGGTGGTGGGCTTGGAAGCCTTCTTCAGCTCGGCGACCAGGGCCGTCACGGCCTTGTCGATGCCGCGCTTCAGGTCCATCGGGTTCATGCCGGCAGCCACCAGCTTGAAACCTTCGCGAACGATGGCTTGTGCCAGCACGGTCGCGGTGGTGGTGCCGTCACCAGCGTTGTCCGACGTCTTGGAAGCCACTTCCTTCACGAGCTGGGCGCCCATGTTCTGGAGCTTGTCCTTGAGTTCGATTTCCTTGGCGACCGACACACCGTCCTTGGTCACGGTGGGGGCGCCGAACGAGCGTTCGAGCACCACGTTGCGGCCCTTGGGGCCCAGGGTCACTTTGACTGCGTTGGCCAGGATGTTGACACCCTCGACCATGCGTGCGCGGGCTTCTCCGCCGAAGACTACGTCTTTTGCTGCCATGATGAATTAACTCCGAATGGATTGGATTGAATGAATCGAAAGGGAGAAGGCTTACTTCTCGACGACTGCGAACAGGTCGTCTTCCTTCATCACGAGCAGTTCGTCGCCATCGACCTTGACGGTCTGGCCGCTGTACTTGCCGAACAGGACGCGGTCGCCGACCTTGACGGTCAATGCGGCCAGATCGCCCTTGTCGTTGCGCTTGCCCGGGCCCACGGCCAGGACTTCACCCTGATCGGGCTTTTCAGCGGCTGCGTCGGGGATGACGATGCCGGAGGCGGTCTTGGTTTCGCTGTCGATACGCTTGACGATCACACGATCGGCCAAAGGACGAAGTTTCATTGCATCTCCTGGATATGGATAAGAAACGGGTTGGTGGTCGGGCGCCGGACCCGGAGGTTGGCGACCCATCGACTGGGGAGCGAGGGCTGTTAGCACTCATCATCAGCGAGTGCTAATCATAAGGGCAATCCGTGACCTTTCAAGGTCAGGGGGCGGTGGCCGGCTTCCGGTTCACAGCCAACCGGGAACTGAACGGTCGTGCTTTTCGAGGACCGAAGCAGACGCATAAGATGCCCCTCGAATGGCACAGATCGCCTCCAGCCGGGGAAAAGAAGGAGACAGCCATATGGGAAAACAGCCAGCCGGCCTGCATCGCCAGATATTCCGGGTGCCGCACCTTGCAGCGGCGGGCACGACGATCCAGACCAGCGACGCCGTTCTGCGGGAACTGTCCACCGACTACTTTCTCCTGGTGCTCGTGCGCTGCGGCAGGAGAACCGTCCGGCGCGGCGCGGCCGTCTGCACGGCCGGACCCGGCGAGGGCATCCTGATGACACCTGGCGTCTACGACGTGACCAACTCTCCGGACGGTGGCGACGAGCCCTACCGCTCGGACTGGCTGGCCTGGGATACGGACCTGGTCATCCCGCCTGAAGAATCCGGGTCCGCAGAGCCGGCGCCGATCGAGGGCGCGAGGCGGCTGCCGTCGGTCGACGCCTCCTTCGAAGACGCGTTCACGACCGCGTGCAAGGCTCTCGAGACCAGCGACCGGTTGCCGCGCCCGATCGTGAAGCACCGCGTGCTGGAGGTGCTGATCTGGCTGCAGGCGCAAGGATTGCGCCTCGCGTCGCCGGGCAAGAAGTCGCTCGGCGACCAGATTCGCGAGATGGTGACGGACGATCCCGCGGCCGATTGGAGTGTTGCCTCGCTGGCCGCCGCTTTCTCGACGAGCGAGGCAACCCTGCGCCGTCGTCTCGGCGCGGAAGGGATATCGGCCAAGCAGTTGGTATCCGACGCCCGGATGTGGCGCGCGCTGGCGTTGCTGCAATCGACGGATCTCCCCATTTCCCGCATTGCGCTGGACAGCGGCTACATCTCGGCCTCGCGTTTCGCCGCCAGGTTTCGGGCCCGCTTCGACCTTGCGCCGTCGGCGGTGCGGGGCCACCGCCGCGATAGCCCCGCGGGTTAGTGCCAGACGGAAGCGGCGCTGGCGCTCACGAAGGCGTCCCTGAAAGCGACGAGAAGCGGTGACGACGCCGCGCCAGCGCGCGTCATGGCGACCCCGGTCCTCGGCAAATGCAAGACCGGCAGATCGAGCACATGCAAACCGTCGCCGCCGACCGCCTGCAGCGATGCCTGAGGGACCAGCGTGATCAGGTCCGTGGACCGAACCAGCGAGAGATGGAAATCCGAATACGCCTCGGCTTCGACCCTCACCTTCGGAAGTTTGAGCTTGTGGCTTGCGAACACGGCATTCAGCGCGCGCCTGAAACTCGATGGCGGTGTCGCAAAGATCCACTCGTAGCCTTGCAGGTCGGCGAGCTTCACCTCGGTAAGCAGGGAGAGCGGATGGCCCGTCCGCACGACGGGTCGGCAGCGATCGATGCCGAACACGATGCAATCGCATCCTTCGGCGTCTTCCACGTTGGTCGACAACACCGCGATGTCCAGCTCGCCGCTTCGCACGGCCTGGATCATGAGCCGGTCGGGCTGGCCCACGCGCAGTCGCACATGCAGTTTCGGGTGGTTGCGCAGCAAGCCAGCCAGGGCATCGGAGACTGCCTGGGCTCGCGTCATGTCCGCAAAACCGATGCGCAGCAGTCCGCCTTTCTCGTACAGCATTTCGGAGGTCACGCGAATGGCGTCGCCATGCCCGGCGCTCAGGTTTCGCGCCGCCCCGAGAAAACGCAGGCCCGCCGTGGTGAGACGCTTCTTGCGGGAGTTGGGCTCGAACAGTTGCAGGCCGAATTCATCCTCGAGGCGCTGCACCGCCCTGCTCAATGTCGCCATCGGAAGCGCGGTTGCCACTGCGGCTTCCGACAGGCTGCCGGCCGCAACGACGGCCAGAAAATGATCGACGTCACCGAGCACGAAACTCACTGAGAATCTCCTTCGAGCACAACAGGGCCGTGCAGTCTATGCACTTCCGCAAGCGGTTTCCTGTCGTTGTGCAGGGCCGATCCGATGTTGATCGTTCTGGCATCGAAGTTGATTGCCATGGGCGAATCGACGCATCGGGGCGCCGGAGAATCGAAGCCTGTCTGCATGAAAGCGAGGCGACACAAGCGGCCGTCGCCAACAGCAGACTGGCGATTTCATGGGCATGTCCGCCGCGCGATGGAGGTTCCGACTTTCAATTCATGCCCGGCTTCCGGCTTCCGGCATCTACATCCACTTCATGCGCCTCTCTTTCAGAGACATCGACTACTTCCTGGCGTTCTCCAGCTCGGCGAACCGGCTCGAGGCTGCGGCGTTGCTGGGCGTGACGCTCTCGGCGCTGAACCGGGCCATCCAGCGGGTAGAAACGGAGTTCGGTCTCGCGCTCGTGGTGCGGCATGCGCGAACTGCGTGCATGACCCGGGAGGGAGAGAGGTTCGTCACCGCGCTGCAGGCAATGAGCACCGGGTATTCGCAGGCGAGTCGCGTGATCGTCGAATTGCGCGAGCGCGACCCCCGCGCCTCTGCGCGAAGGGGGCAGGTCCGCGACATTCACCTGCCGCGGGCCACCTGCACCTAAGCGGAAGCGCCGCCTCGCCGGGCTTCGGCCTGCAGCATCAACAGATCGCAGAACGCAGCGGTCAATGGCGAGCGCTCCACGCCCGAACGCGTGAGGCACATCACCGAGCGATCGATGAAGAACTCCGGAATCGCGACCTGATGAAGATCGAGCCGATCGGTCGCGCGAAACAACGAGCGCGGAATCATCGCCAGAAGGTCGGAGGTTCGAACGAGTGACAACACAGCCTCCGATGCGTATTCGATCTCGACCGCGACCGTGGGCGCGGGGAGCCGGTAGCGGGCAAACAGCGCGCTCAGGCTCTGGAATCCGGTCTTGTCCTGTGCCGTGTTGATCCAGCTGTAAGGCATGAGGTCGGCAGGCACCAGGCGTGAACGCCCGGCCAGCGGATGCTTCGCGCTCATCACCGGAAGGTGCGGATCTGCGCCGACATTCACATGGTCGCAGCCCTCCGGCGGAGGACCGTACGTGGGCACGACCGCGACGTCGAGATGCCCCTCGACGATGCCGCGCACCAGAAGGTCCGACTGCCCGATCTGCAGCGTGGCGCGGAGCCCCGGTCGCTGGCGCAGCAGGGCCGACAGCGTGAGCGGCACGAGCCCCGCGCGCGTGGAGTCGGTGGTGCCCAGGCGCAGGAGCCCCGACTGCTGCGCGCGCACGTTGGCGGCCACGCGCACAGCCTCCTCGTAACTCTTGCCCAGCGATTCGGCCACTTCTCTGAAGCGCTCACCTTCGGCCGTGAGCCGCGTGCCGCGCGCATCGCGCTCGAACAGCGTCAGGCCGCACTCGGCCTCCAGCCGCTGGATGGCCTTGGTGATCGCCGGTTGGGTCACATGACAAGCCTCGGCCGCCTTGGCGAGTCGCCCGTGTTTGGCGACAGCAAGAAAGTAGGTCACGTCGCGGGGTGTGATGTCCATGCGTCGGTCCGTTCAATGAATGGTTTGTCGCCTGCGCGAATCATAGGAACTAGATCACACGCTGGGGGCGATTTCCGCCGGAGTTCCATTTGGTTATCGAACTTTCCATCTTCGGGAATGGGCTGTCGAGAGAGGCAAACCTAGCATCGCCCGGCGAGTTCGAGGGAGAGTGCCTGAGGCGTCGATGGAAGTCGGCTGCCTGTGCCTGGCCTGAGAGGCGAGCACAGCAGTCAATCCATCTGAAGAGGCCAAGGCGTGAACAAAATCTGTCGTGTGATCTGGAGTGAGGCGCTCGGTACCTGGGTGGCGGTGTCCGAGCTTGCGAAGTGTGGCGGGTCGGGGACCACGCGGGTGGTCGCCAGCGGATTCAAGATTGCGAGGCTGCGGCCGATCGCATGGGTGTGCGGGTTCGTGTTGCCCGCGCTGATGACGCCGCATGCTTTCGGACAGCCGACGTTCACGGGGAACAACCAGGGCTTCGGCATCGGCAGTTTCAATGCGACGGGAGTGGGTTGCATTGCAATCGGTGCAACGGGATCTTTCGGCGCGGTGGCCAATTGCTCGGGCCTGGACGGCTTGGCCGTCGGCAATGGCACCACCGTTTCCTCGCAGGCGGGAACGGCATTGGGTACCGGCTCGAGCGCCACAGGTGGCTTTGGTGCAACAGGCATTGGGGGAGGGATGGCCAATGGCACTGGAGCCATTGCCATCGGCAACAACATTTCGGGCAACGCCAATGCAGCCCGGGCAACAGGCTCGTCGGCCATTGCGTTGGGGGCGCAGTCGAGCGCTTCGGCAAACAACGCGATGGCATTCGGCCAGACGGCAACCGCAAGTGGCCCCAGAAGCAGCGCCTTCGGCTTCGGTGCAAACGCCGTAGGAACCGATGCCATAGCATTCGGCTCGGGAAGCAGAGGGGGGAGCAACAACGCCATTGCCATCGGCAACAACGCCAATACCCTGAGCGGCGAGACCATTGCCATCGGCTTGAATTCGATGGTGGCCGGCCAGGCCGGCGTTGCGATCGGTGTCCGGGCCAATGCGCAGAGTGCCAGCAGCGGCGTGGCGATCGGTGCGGACACGACGGCCAAAGGCAACCAGGGGACGGCGGTTGGTACCAACGCTAATGCACAGGGTGATTTTTCGTCGGCCTTCGGCCTTGGTGCGTTCACTGGCGCTGCCGCCTCCGAAGCCGTTGCCCTGGGCTCCAATGCCCGCGCGCTTGGTGCCAACTCGGCGGCGTTGGGGCGCCAGGCCAATGCGGCCGGTAGCGGCTCGCTGGCGATGGGCAACACGGCAAAGGCACTCAACACGAACGCGGTCGCGATCGGCGTGGGGACCGTGGCCAACGTCGACAACAGCGTTGCCCTGGGCAATGGCGCAAGCACCACGGCTGCGGCCTCCGCGGCCACCGGCGGTACCGGCACGGTGACGGGCTTCGCGGGCGCGACTCCGACGGGTCTGGTGAGCGTCGGTGCGGCGGGAGCGGAGCGCCGGATCCAGAACGTCGCGGCCGGCCAGGTGACGTCCGCAAGCACCGATGCGGTGAACGGCAGCCAACTGTTCTCGGCGGTGAGTGCGATCTCGTCCCTGTCGACATCCGCCTCGACCGGATTGAGCACGACGAACAGCAGCATTGGCAGCTTGTCGACGTCTACCTCGAGTGGCATCAGCAGCCTGTCGACTTCAACGTCGTCTGGTTTGAGCACGGCAACCAGCAGCATCAGCAGTCTTTCGACTTCGACCTCGTCTGGTCTGAGCACGGTTACGAGCAACATCGGTAGCCTGTCGACCTCGACCTCGTCTGGTTTGAGCACCGCTACCAGCAGCATCGGCAGCCTGTCGACTTCGACCTCCTCTGGTCTGAGCACGGCAACCAGCAGCATCAGCAGTCTTTCGACTTCGACTTCCTCTGGCCTGAGCACCGCGACGAGCAGCATCTCGAGCCTGTCCACTGGCCTGAGCACGACCAACAGCAACGTCACTAGCCTGTCGACCTCTACTTCGAGCGGCCTGAGCACCGCCACGAGCAGCATTGACAGCTTGTCGACGTCGACCTCGTCCGGTCTGAGCACTGCGACCAGCGGCATCTCCAGCCTGTCTACTGGCCTGAGCACGACCAACAGCAGCGTAAGCAGCCTCTCGACCTCGACATCGTCTGGTCTGAGCACGGCGACGAGCAGCATCAGCAGCTTGTCCACGTCTACTTCGAGCGGCCTGAGCACCGCCACGAGCAGCATTGACAGCTTGTCGACTTCGACCTCGTCCGGTCTGAGCACTGCGACCAGCGGCATCTCCAGCCTGTCCACTTCGACGTCGTCTGGCCTGAGCACTGCGACCAGTGGCATCTCCAGCCTGTCCACGGGCCTGAGCACCACGAACAGCAACGTGAACAGTCTGTCGACTTCGACTTCGAGCGGATTGAGCACGGCCACGAGCAGCATCAGCAGCTTGTCGACATCTACTTCGAGTGGTTTGAGCACTGCCACCAGCAGCATCGATAGCTTGTCCACTTCGACCTCGACGGGCATCACCAGCCTGTCGACGGGGTTGAGTACGACCAACAGCGGTGTGAGCAGTCTCTCGACTTCGACGTCAAGTGGTCTGAGCACCGCCACGAGCAGCATCGACAGCCTGTCGACATCCACGTCGTCCGGCCTGAGCACGGCCACCAGTGGCATCTCGAGTCTGTCCACGGGACTGAGCACCACGAACAGCAGCGTGAGCAGCCTCTCGACCTCGACGTCGTCTGGTCTGAGCACCGCGACCAGCAGCATCAGCAGTCTGTCCACGTCTACTTCGAGTGGCCTGAGCACTGCCACGAGCAGCATTGACAGCCTGTCGACCTCCACGTCGTCCGGCTTGAGCACGGCGACCAGTGGCATCTCGAGTCTGTCTACGGGTCTGAGCACCACGAACAGCAGCGTGAGCAGCCTGTCTACTTCGACATCGTCTGGTCTGAGCACGGCGACCAGCAGCATCAGCAGTCTGTCGACATCTACTTCGAGCGGCTTGAGCACTGCCACGAGCAGCATCGATAGCCTGTCGACCTCCACGTCGTCCGGCTTGAGCACGGCGACCAGCAGCATCGATAGCTTGTCCACTTCGACTTCAACGGGCATCACCAGCCTGTCGACGGGGTTGAGTACGACCAACAGCAGTGTGAGCAGTCTGTCCACGTCGACCTCGAGCGGCTTGAGTACAGCGACGAGCAGCATTGACAGTCTGTCGACTTCGACGTCGTCGGGCCTGAGCACGGCGACCAGTGGTATCTCGAGCCTGTCTACCGGCCTGAGCACGACGAACAGCACTGTCAGCAGCTTGTCGACCTCCACATCGAGCGGCCTGAGCACAGCGACCAGCAGCATCAGCAGTCTGTCCACGTCTACTTCGAGTGGCCTGAGCACTGCCACGAGCAGCATCGACAGCTTGTCGACTTCGACGTCATCGGGTCTCAGCACTGCCACCAGCAGCATCAGTAGTCTGTCCACGTCGACGTCTTCTGGTCTGAGCACCACCACGAGCAGCATCGACAGCCTGTCGACGTCGACGTCGTCCGGCTTGAGCACTGCGATCAGTGGCATCTCCAGCCTGTCCACGGGTCTGAGCACCACGAACAGCAGTGTGAACAGCCTGTCCACTTCGACCTCAAGTGGCCTGAGCACTGCCACAAGCAGCATTGACAGCCTGTCGACTTCCACATCGTCCGGCTTGAGCACGGCGACCAGTGGCATCAGCAGCTTGTCTACGTCTACTTCGAGCGGCTTGAGCACCGCCACGAGCAGCATCGACAGCCTGTCGACTTCGACGTCGTCGGGTCTGAGCACAGCGACCAGTAGTCTCTCGAGCCTGTCTACCGGCCTGAGCACGACCAACAGCACCGTCAGCAGTCTGTCCACGTCGACGTCTTCTGGTCTGAGCACCGCAACAAGCAGCATCGACAGCCTGTCGACCTCCACGTCGTCCGGTCTGAGCACTGCGACCAGCGGTATCTCGAGCTTGTCCTCCGGCCTGAGCACGACCAACAGCAGTGTGAGCAGCCTGTCGACTTCGACGTCATCTGGTCTGAGCACGGCCACGAGCAGCATCGACAGCTTGTCGACCTCCACTTCGTCGGGCCTGAGCACTGCGACCAGTGGTATATCGAGCCTGTCTACCGGCCTGAGCACGACGAACAGCAACGTCAGCAGCCTGTCGACTTCCACGTCGAGTGGCCTGAGTACTGCGACCAGCAGCATCGGCAGCCTGTCGACCTCGACTTCGAGCGGCTTGAGCACGGCCACGAGCAGCATCGACAGCTTGTCGACCTCCACTTCGTCGGGCTTGAGCACGGCGACCAGCAGCATCAGCAGCCTCTCGACTTCCACATCGAGTGGGTTGAGCACTGCCACGAGCAGCATAGACAGTCTGTCGACGTCCATGTCCAGTGGTCTGAGCACGGCGACGAGCAGCATTGACAGCCTGTCGACCTCCACATCGTCTGGCTTGAGCACGGCGACCAGCAGCATCTCGAGCCTGTCCACCGGCCTGAGCACGACCAACAGCAATGTCAGCAGCCTGTCGACTTCGACGTCGAGTGGTCTGAGCACCGCTACGAGCAGCATCGACAGCCTGTCGACTTCCACGTCGTCCGGCCTGAGCACCGCGACCAGCAGCATCTCGAGCCTGTCCACAGGTTTGAGTACGACCAATAGCGCCGTCAGCAGCCTGTCGACGTCGACCTCATCCGGCTTGAGCACGGCGACCAGCAGCATCAGCAGCTTGTCTACGTCTACTTCGAGCGGTTTGAGCACGGCCACGAGCAGCATCGACAGCTTGTCGACTTCGACGTCGTCCGGTCTGAGCACTGCGACCAGCGGCATCTCCAGCCTGTCTACGGGTCTGAGCTCGACCAACAGCAGTGTCAGCAGCCTGTCGACGTCCACGTCGAGCGGTCTGAGCACGGCGACGAGCAGTATCGACAGCCTGTCGACTTCCACGTCGTCCGGGCTGAGCACAGTGACCAGCAGCATCTCGAGCCTGTCCACAGGTTTGAGTACGACCAATAGCGCCGTCAGCAGCCTGTCGACGTCGACCTCATCGGGCTTGAGCACGGCGACCAGCAGCATCAGCAGCTTGTCTACGTCTACTTCGAGCGGTCTGAGCACCGCCACAAGCAGCATCGATAGCCTGTCGACTTCGACGTCGTCCGGCCTGAGCACTGCGACCAGCGGCATCTCCAGCCTGTCTACGGGTCTGAGCTCGACCAACAGCAGTGTCAGCAGCCTGTCGACTTCTACTTCGAGTGGGTTGAGCACCGTCACGAGCAGCATCGATAGCCTGTCGACTTCCACGTCGTCCGGCCTGAGCACGGCAACCAGCGGCATCAGCAGCCTGTCGACCGGCTTGAGCACGACGAATAGCAACGTCAGCAGCCTCTCGACTTCGACCTCGAGCGGTTTGAGCACGGCCACGAGCAGCATCGACAGCCTGTCGACTTCGACCTCAAGTGGCCTGAGCACCGCCACAAGCAGCATCGATAGCCTGTCGACTTCGACGTCGTCCGGCCTGAGCACTGCGACCAGTGGCATCTCGAGCCTGTCTACGGGCCTGAGCACCACGAACAGCAGCGTGAGCAGTCTGTCGACGTCGACTTCGAGTGGCCTGAGCACCGCGACCAGCGGCATCGCCAGCCTGTCTACCGGCCTGAGCACTGTCGGCAGCGGCGTCTCGAGCCTGTCGATCGGCCTGAGCACGACGAACAGCAACGTCAGCAGTCTGTCGACTTCGACATCGTCGGGCTTGAGCACTGCCACCAGCAGCATCACTAGCCTGTCGACCTCGACGTCCTCCGGCCTGAGTACCGCCACGAGCAGCATCGGCAGCCTCTCGACCTCCACGTCGAGCGGCCTGAGCACGGCCACCAGCAACATCAACAGCCTCTCGACCTCGACCTCGTCTGGCCTGAGCACTGTCACCAGCAGTGTCGACAGCCTCTCGACTTCCACGTCGAGCGGCCTGAGCACCGCCACCAGCAGCATCTCGAGCCTCTCCACCGGCCTGAGCACGACCAACAGCAACGTCAACAGCCTGTCGACGTCTACATCGAGCGGGCTGAGCACTGCCACCAGCGGGATCTCGAGCCTGTCGACGGGCCTGAGCACGACCAACAGCAGCCTCAACAGCCTGTCCACCAGCGTGAGTGGTTCGGCCAGCGGCCTTGCCAGCCTGTCGACCTCGACCTCCACGGGCCTGAGCACTGCCACCAGCAGCATCAGCAGCCTGAGCACGACGGTCAACACGATCAACGACAAGGGCACCAAGTACTTCCACGCCAACTCGACGGCAGCCGATTCCAAGGCAACCGGCCAGGAATCCGTGGCGATCGGCCCGCAGTCGCTGGCGAGCGGCGCCAACTCCTTCGCCGCTGGCAACGGTGCGAAGGCAACGGCCGACGGCGCAGTCGCCATCGGTTTTGGCGCGCAGGCCACGGGGGCCAACGCCATCGCGATCGGTTCGGGCGCGCTGGCAACGGGCTCACAGGCAATCGGTGTCGATTCCCGCGCAGGTGGCGGTGGCGTGGCGTTGGGCGACAAGGCCGACGCCGGCGGCACGGTGCTGAGCCAGGCGCAGAACGTCTCGCAAGGCACAGCCATCGGCTTCGGCTCGCTGGTCACGCAAAGCGGTGGCGTGGCGCTGGGCGCGGGGTCCAAGGCGACGACCGCAGCAGGTGTGGTCGGCTACATCCCCGGCAGCGCGAATGCGCAGCAGGAAGCGGCCATCCGAGCCACGACCAGCACCCAAGCCGCCGTGTCCGTGGGCGATGCCGCCAACGGCCAGTTCCGCCAGATCACCGGTGTGGCGGCCGGCTCGGCCGACAGCGATGCGACCAACGTCGCGCAACTGCGCGCTGCATCCAATGCGGTGGCCGCCAGCAGCGTGCAGTACGCGACCAACCCGGATGGGTCGGTCAACTACAACCAGGTCACGCTGGGCAACGGCCAGGCGCCCAACGGCACACGCATCTCCAACGTCGCGCCGGGCATTGCACCAACCGATGCGGTCAACGTGGGCCAGTTGGGAGCGGTGCAGAGCCAGTTGCAGGGCCAGATTGCCAGCGTGCAACGCATCGCCTACTCGGGCGTGGCGATGGCGACCGCCATGAGCACGTTGCCGCAAGCCATGACGCCGGGCAAGACGCTGCTGTCCGTGGGGGTGGGCAACTACTCGGGCTACAGCGCCATCGCCGTCGGCTTCTCGTCGCGCTCGAACGATGGCAAGTGGGTCTACAAGGTCAACGGCGGCTACAGCGGGACCCGGTTCAACATCGGCGTGGGTGTCGGCTACGAATTCGACTGATGGCCATCGCCGACGCAACCCGAAGATTGCCGTCGCTTGCAAAGCCGACGGTCCTCGATGCGGGGACGGCGGCCGCCGTGGTGCTGGTGCCCCTGAATCCGAGGGGCATCTGCGAAACGGATGCACTCCGGATCGGCAGGCAGCTCTGGCTCGTGACCCAGTGGCACGGCGCGGGGTTGCCCCAAGGCGTCTGGCGGCCGGTGCGGATGATCCGCGTCGACGACTTCCAGGTCCGGCCCATGGGCGACAGGCTGGTTCTTGTCGAGCCGATGGCCACCCGGCTGTTCAAGGGCAAGGCCACCTTTCCGGGGCACGAGGTCCTGCTTCACCCGGACATCCTTGTCGATTTTGGCTCGTCGACGCCAGTTACCGAGGCGGCCGCACGGCGCAGGCGCCGGGTTGCGTCCAACAAATGAGAAGAAAGCAGAGATGACACAACGCATGTCCACCCACGCAACGCCCGCTTTGCGCCGCCGCTTCGGCATCTGCCTCGTGTTGGCCGTTGCAAGCACCGCGGCGGGGGCCCAGGGCAACCCGCAAGCATCAGGCGCATCGGCCGACGAGTTGCTGCGTGCGAGCGAGCAGACCCTTCGCCAGATCGACGAGAGCCGCGGCCCGGACCTGTGGAACGCGTCCGCGCCGTTCATCAGGACGAGCTTCTCGCAGGCCGACTACGTGAACGGTATCGTTCAAGAACGCCAGAGAGTCGGAACGGTGCGTGAACGCAGTTGGGATCGCGTGACGCGCATTCACGAGAACGGCAACAGCCAAGGTGTGCCGGCCGGCTTCTACGCCAGCGTCGATTTCTCGACATACACGGGCAATGGCAACGTTGTCTACGAACGGTTGAGCTTCAGGCTCGAAGACGATGGCTGGCACCCCGTGGGCTACAACGCACGCGACAAACAGTGAAAATGACCGCGCCCGGTGCCCGGCTCTGCCTGGATGCGCCACGCAGAGAGAGGGCATGGTGGCCCTTGTGTTCGACCTCTATGAAACTTTCGACGGTCAGCCTTCTGGCAGCCCTCGCCGCAAGTTTGTGGATCCCGGCCTCCGGGGCCGAGGCGCCCGTGTGGCCGCATGCCAAGGCGATCACCTGGATCGTCGGTTTCCCTCCGGGCGGCACGATGGACACGCAGGCGCGGATGGTGGCCCAGCTGCTGAGCCGGAAGACGGGGCAGCCCGTGGTCGTGCAAAACAAGGTCGGTGCCTCGGGCGCACTCGCGTTGCGTGCCACCGCGTCGGCCCCTGCGGACGGCTATACGGTCATGACGGTCACCGGCCCCGGCATCGAGGCGCAGGACGTACCGCGATTCGGCAACGGACTCAAGCCCGTGGCGCTGCTGTCGAAGGGGCCGATGGTGCTGGTCGCCTCCATGGCCAATGCGCCGCCTGCGGATCTGCAGGCGCTCCTGAAAGAGATGCGCCGCAGGCCGGAGGCCTGGAGCTACGCGTCCTCGGGTCTCGGAACACCCCAGCACCTGGCGGGTGAGCTGCTCAACAAGCTGGCCGGCACCGCCATGCTGCACGTGCCCTACAAGGGCGGAAGCCAGGCCGTGGGGGACGTCGTCGGCGGGCAGGTTCCCCTGGGCATGCTCGGCGTGATGCCGCTGCTTCCCTACATCCGGGCGGGGAAGGTCAGGGTGTACGCGGTGACCAGTGCGGCCCGCCTGCCCGGTGTGCTGCCTGATGTTCCGACGATGCAGGAGGCCGGTGTCCCTGGCTACGACATCAGCCAGTGGTACGCGCTGGCCGTGCCCGAGGGCGTGCCGCTGGATTGCGTTGCGCAGTTGAACCGGTGGCTGAACGACATCATGGTCTCCGAGGAGATGAAGGAGCCGCTGCGGGCCATCGGGTCTTTGCCGGGAGCGGGGTCGCCGGCCGCCGTGGCGTCTTTCGTGCGCGCCGAGGATGAAAAATGGCGCGCCTTCGCGCGCCGCGCGGGCATTCAAGCGACGAACTGATGGGGCGGGAAGGCCGGCAGATCTCTCGCACTTTCGCGTTCTCTCGCGTTCTTTGCGCTCTCGTTATGGCTATCGCCCGTTTCGGGAATGCCGCGGTGCGCAGGGCCTGGGTAGATTCAATCGATCCGTTAACAAACCTCCACCTTCGTGGTGGTTCGAACGGATGGCAGCTGCCCGGATTGCAGGCGGGAAAGGAATCTCTTGGAAACGCATGAAGCGAGCGTCCGGTCCCTGGATGCGGTGTGCCGGTCCTTCGGCCGCGCCGAGATCCCGCGAGAGCCAGGCACGCGCATCGCCGTGCTCGAAGCGTCGGACCCGGACAGGGATTTCGTGGGCGATGTGATCCGAACGCTGGGGCACGGACTGGCGGAGTTCCGGCGCCCCGCGGACCTGTTGCGGGCGCTGGGCGCGGGCGACAGGTTCGACATCGTGCTGGCCGCATTCGACGGCGACCAGGACGCTGCGTTGTCCGGCGCGCGCAGCCTGCGGCGAGTCATCGGGGCTTCCACGCCGATGCTGCTGATGATGCGTCCCGAACAACTGCGAAGCGCGGAGACCTTCATCATGGATCCGGCGAACGATTTCATCGTGCTGCCCTGCGAGGAGTGCGAGGTCGTCGCGCGCATCGCCGCCTCGCTCAAAGCGGCGCGGTCGCCGGATCTTCTCGAGCGCCTCGCCTTCGGGCGCTATCTGTTCGATCCGCGATCCCGCACCGTGAATTTCGATGAGGAGCGTGTCCGGCTGAGGCCCCGGGAGTTCGATTTGGCGCTATTCCTTTTTCGGAACGCGGGTGTCGTGCAGTCGCGCGACGCGATCTTCAAGAACATCTGGTCCTGGAGCGGCATCCGGCCGATCGGTGCGCGAATGATCGACGTGCACGTCGCGGGCATCCGCAGGAAGCTCAAGCTCAACTTCGATGCCGGGATCGGCGTGACGCTTTCCACCCTCTACGGTCTTGGCTACCTGCTGACCCTCTGCGACCCATGAGAGAACGCCGCCGCACCGGCCAGCCTGCTCACTGGTCCGCGGCCAGCATCGACTGCGCGCCGGCGGCCAGTGCATCCCTGAAAGTCTTTGCCAGCGGCGTCCAATGGGCGCCGCTGCGCGTGAGGAGTCGGATCGACGGGACGATCCTGAGCTGGGGGACCGTGAGCGTGCAGAGGCCCTCGCGGCTCGCCGCATTCCACAGCGAGCGCGAGGCGAGGGTGATCAGGTTGGCGTGGCGCGCGAGCAGGAGTGCGAACTCCGAGGCCTGGTCGGATTGAATCGCCACGACGGGCGGCGAAAGCCCCTCGCTTTCGAACAGCGCGTTCAATGCGTCGCCGACCGCGGAAGACGACGAGGCCAAAGCCCAGCGATACGGCTGCAGGTCCGAGAGCGTCAGCGTCTGCCTTGGGGCCAGCGGATGGTCCGAGCGGACGATGGGGAGCAGCGGATCGCGGCCGAGCGCCGTGTTCCTCACGCCTGCCGGCACGGAGGCGATGCTCGAGGTGACGCCCATGTCCAGTTCTCCATTGCGGATGCCCTGCACGATCAGGGGATGCGGCAGTTCGATCCGGCACGACAGCTTCAGGCCCGGATGCGCATCGAGCAGTCCCGCGATCGTCCCGGACATCTGCAGCGCCTGGGCGGCGCTGGAGAATCCGATCCGTATGAACCCCGCGCGGCGATCCCGCATCTGCGCCACAACGCGCGTGGCATCCGCGTAGCCGGTGCTCAGGCGCTGGGCGACCTCGAGGAAGCGCAGCCCCGCCTGCGTCAGGTGTGCCCCGCGTGCATTGCGTTCGAAAAGCGCAAGTCCGAAGGCGAATTCGACCCGGTGAATCGACTTCGTCAGCGCAGAGGGCGTGAGGTCGAGGGCTTGCGCCAGGTGGGCCCCATGCCCGACTTTCGCAACCGCCAGGAAGTGGTCGATGTCCTTGAGCGTGAACGCCATCTCCGCGCCCTAGCGGCACCGTGCGGCCGCGCTGCGGGGAGATGGCGTGCCGCGTCCCTTCTCTTTTCTTCTCCTCGAATGTCTCCTCGTGCCCATGTTGTCCTGTCGCCCCCCAAAAATGGATGCCAGCACCCTTGCCTCTGGAAAACAAGTCTAGGCAGGGGCTGCGGGCGCGCTCATTCCTGGGGCACGATGTTCGATAACTGCTTGCCGCCCAAACGGCAGCGGGTCGTTCACAACTGGTCGGTGGGCACGAACCATGAGAAGAGCAGCAGCTGCAGCCGGGTCAGCATGCTCGAATCCGGCTCGCTGTCGAGCACCTCGTTGTTGACGTCGCCTGTGCCGATCCATTCGACGTTCTGGCCGTCAGGCTTGAGCACCACGCGGTAGACGCCCTCGATGTCGTCCAGCTGGTAGGCGAAAAGCAGCGCCTGCGTGAGGTCGAAGCTGCGCACGCGCACACCGAACTCGGTGTTGAGCCGGGCAGAGCGCGGATCGAGGTTCATGGAGCCGAGCAGCACCCATTGGCGGTCGACCAGCGCCAGCTTGGCGTGCAGCCGGCCCCGCGCCTTCTTGAGAAGGTCGCGGAACTGGCCGCTGCGCCGCAGCTGCTGGGTGCTGACCTCGTACAGATTCACGCCCAGCTTGAGCATGTCGACGCGATAGCGGTTGTAGTTGATGTTGACCAGCGGCTCGTCGCTGTCGGCGAGCGAATTGGTGATGACGGTGATGTTGATCCCGTGGTCGCGTCCCATGCGGATGCGCGCCATGCCCTCGTCGCCCGGGATGAAGTAGGGCGAGATCACCACCACGTTCGACTGGGCGGTGGCCAGCATTTCGTGGAAGCGCTGCGCCAGCGATTCGGTCGGGTGCGCCATGACGCCCAGGGCCTTGTTGGGGCTGTCGGCGGTGGCATGTGCCTCCGCACGCATCCATTTCGCCTCGTCGATGTTCGCGAGCTGCACGGCCAGCGGCGGGTCGCCGAGCAGGTCGGTGGCGGCCAGCGGGTCGGGCGGCGGGGCGTAGCGCGGGGAGGTGTCGGTCTCGAACGCGGACTTGAGCTCGTCCGGTGTGCGGTTGGTGCCCGCAACCCGCTGCAGCGGGTAGACCACGTCGCTGTTCCAGTAGGTCTCGAAGATGGCGGCCGACTCCGGAACCACCGGGCCGGCCATGAGCACTTCGAAGTCGATGAAGTTCGCGCTCTCGCTGCGCAGGAAGTATTCGTCGGCCAGGTTGCGGCCACCCGCGATGACCATGGCGCCGTCGACCACGAACAGCTTGTTGTGCATGCGATGGTTGAGCCGCCGGAAATCGCCGAAGAACTCCAGCCACCGCCCGGACGAGTGGTCGCGCATGTTCACGAACGGGTTGAAGAGCCGCACTTCGGCGTTGGGCTCTGCGGCCAGGCCCAGCAGCAGGCGGTCCATGCCCGCCGTGTAGAAGTCGTCGAGCAGCAGGCGCACGCGCACGCCGCGGCGTGCCGCATCGCGCAGCTCCCGCAGCAGGAGCCGGCCGGTCTTGTCGTTGCCCAGCTGGTAGGTCTGCACGTCGAGCGAGGACTGGGCGCGCCGCATCAGCTCCAGCCGGGCGTCGAGGGCGTAGGACGCCTCGATCAGCGGCCGCAGGCTGGAGAGCCCGTCGGGCGGCGTGTTCAGGCTGATGGCCGCGCGGCCGAGCGCAGTGGCGGGAGAGATCGCGATGGCCTGGCTCGGCGGCTCGGGTGTGCGCGGCGGGAGTCCGGCGCAGCCCGTGAGCACCAGGGCGATCAGCAGCAGGACCGGCGCGCGCAGCGCAGGAATCAGAAGGGCAATGAGCTTGTGCATGAGACCTGCCGGCACGGAGAAATGTGCCCGCGGCATCGTAGCCGCTCCGCCCTGCGCCGAGGATGCAAAAGCACAACGCAACCCCTTTGTCACGCCCGGGGATTGGACAAACTGAGATTTTCTACCTACTAAAATGAGAATTATTCGTAATTAACAGTTGGAGTGAGCAGGAATGAAGAGGACGTTGGTGCGGCGCAGAGCCGCTTCGGTGCTGGTGGGATGCATGGCCGTTTACATGCAGCACCAGGTCTTGGCCCAGACGGCAGCCCAGGGTTCGCTGCCGGAAGTGCGGGTCGATGCGAATGCCGAAGCCGAAACCGCGACCAGCCCCGTCATCGGCTACCGCGCGAAGAACGCTGTCACCGCTACCAAGACCGACACGCCGCTGTCGGAAACACCGCAGTCCGTGACCGTCGTGACGCGCGACCAGATCGTCGACCAGGGCGCGACCAACCTGCAGGACGCGCTCAACTACGCCGCCGGCGTGCGCTCCGATGCCTACGGCCTCGACTCGCGGACCGACTCGATGCGCGTTCGCGGCGCCACCCCCGACGTCTACCTCGACGGCCTGCGCCAGGCCTACGGCTACTACACCAGCACCACCCGCACCGACCCCTACACGCTGGAGCGGCTCGAAGTGCTGCGCGGCCCCTCGGGCATGCTGTTCGGTGCAGGTACCGCCGCGGGCGTGGTCAACATGGTCAGCAAGCGGCCGCTGCAGGAGGCCCAGCGCGAAGTGGGCGTGCAGTTCGGCAGCTTCGGCCGCAAGCAGATCCAGGCCGACCTGACCGGGCCGCTCAATGCCGACGGTTCGCTGTCGTACCGGCTGATCGCTGTGCAGCGCAAGTCGGACACCCAGGTCGACTACGTGCCCGACGACCGCAGCCTGATCGCCCCCTCGCTCACCTGGCGCCCCAACGCGGCGACCTCGCTCACGCTGCAGGGCCTGTGGCAAAAGGACAAGAGCGGCAGCAGCTCGCAGTTCCTGCCGTGGGAGGGCACCCTGCTGCCGAACCCCAACGGGCGCCTGCCGGGCAGTCGCTACATCGGCGAGCCGGGCGACTTCTACAACAGCGAGCGCAAGACCTTCGGCTGGCTGTTCGAGCACAAGTTCAACGACGACTGGACCGTGCGGCAGAACTTCCGCTACGCGCAGAACGAAAACGCCAACCAGTACCACTATGGCGCCGCGTTCAGCGGGTTCGACAGCTGGTCCAGCGATCCGATCTTCAAGCGCGTGCTGGGCCGCTACTTCGACAACCAGCTGACCCTCAACCGCACCCAGACGCTGGACAACCACGTCGAGGGCCATTTCCAGACCGGCGCCCTCAAGCACACGCTGCTGGTGGGTGCGGATTTCGCGCGCCAGCGCGAGAACGTCTGGAGCGGCACCAATGTCGACACCATCGACGTCTACGCGCCGGTGTATGGTCACCGCGACGTGCCCGATGCCACCGCGCTGCCGCGCACGCGCCAGCGCCAGACGGGCATCTACCTGCAGGACCAGATGAAGCTCGACAACTGGATCTTCGTGGCGGGCCTGCGTCACGACCGGGCTTCCTCCAGCGCCGCGGGCAGCGACGAGCAAAAGAGCAGCGCCACCACCAAGCGCTTTGGGCTGATGTACGCGTCGCCCTCGGGCTGGTCGCCGTATGTGAGCTACAGCGAGTCATTCACGCCGCAGTCGCCGCGCCAGGGGCAGATCTTCACGCCGCTGCGCGGCGAGCAGTGGGAAGTGGGCGTCAAGTACGAACCCAAGGATCGTGCCCTGGCCTTCAGCGCCGCGGTGTACGACCTGCGTGAGAAGAACCAGGTCGTCGAAGAGCAGCCGAACGTGTTCTCGCAGCGCGGCCTCACCAAGACCAAGGGCGTGGAACTGGAAGCCAAGGGCTCGATCGGTTCCAACCTCGACCTGATCGCGCACTACAACTACACCGATGCCGACGTACAGATCGAAGGCCTGCCCAAGCACCAGGCCAGCGTCTGGGCGAAGTACAGGTTCGCCATCGGCGGCGTGAGTGGCTTCTCGGCTGGCGCCGGCGTGCGGGCGATGAGCTCGTTCCGCGACCTCCAGTTCGGCACCGGTCCCCGCATTCCGGGCGTTGTGCTGGCCGACCTCGTGTTCGCCTACGACACTGCGAGCTGGCGCTATGCGCTCAACATCAACAACGTGACGGACAAGAAGTACTTCTCTACCTGCCTGTCGCGCGGTGACTGCTGGTACGGTTCGCGCCGCAACATCGTCGCGAGCGCCACCTACCGCTTCTAAACTCCGCCTTCAACCCGCATAGCACGACGACATGAACAGCCGAAAGATCAAGACCTGGGCCTGGGTGCACAAGTGGAGCAGCCTCGTGTGCACGGTGTTCATGCTGCTCTTGTGCATCACCGGTCTGCCGCTGATCTTTCATCACGAGATCGGGCACCTCTTGGGCACCGAGGTCGAGGCGCCGAAGATGCCGGCCAACACGCCGCGCATCAGCTTGGACAAGGTGCTGGAGATCGCCAAGGCCAAGCACCCCGACCGCGTGGTGCAGTTCGCGTCGCAGCCCGAGGACGACGACGGCCTGTGGTTCGTCACGCTCACGCCCACGCCGGCGCCCACCGACGACTTCAAGTCCGTCGCGGTCGATGCGCGCACCGGCGTCGTGCTGGCCCAGCCCAAGTTCGACGAGGGCTTCATGTACGTGATGTTCAAGCTGCACGTCGATCTGTTCGCGGGGCTTCCCGGCAAACTGTTCCTCGGCTTCATGGGCTTCCTGCTGCTGGTGGCGATCGTCTCGGGCGTGGTGCTCTATTCGCCCTTCATGCGCAAGCTCGACTTCGGCACCGTGCGGCGCGAGAAACGCCCGCGCCTGAAGTGGCTCGACCTGCACAACCTGCTGGGCGTCGTCACGCTGGTGTGGCTGTTCGTGGTGGGTTCCACCGGCATGATCAACACGTGGGCCGACCTGGTCATCAAGTACTGGCAGTACGACCAGCTCAGCACGCTGCTCGCCCCCTACAAGAACGAGCCGGTCGTGGCCGTGGCCGAACGCGGCTCGGTGCAGCGCTCGATGGACGAAGCCCTGCAGCGCACACCCGGCATGAAGCTGACGTTCATCGCGTTCCCCGGCACCGCGTTCTCGAGCCCGCACCACAACACCTTCTTCATGCGCGGCAGCGAGCCCTTCACCTCCAAGCTGCTGCAGCCGGTGCTGGTCGATGCCAAGACCGCGGAGGTGACGGCGGCGCCGAAGATGCCGTGGTACCTCACGGCCCTGCTCGTGTCGCAGCCGCTGCACTTCGGCGACTACGGCGGCATGCCGATGCAGATCCTCTGGGCGCTGCTCGACATCGCCACCATCATCGTGCTGGGCAGCGGGCTCTACCTGTGGCTCAAGCGCGGCAACACCGTGCCGGCGAAGACGGGCTCGACTGCGCCCGCCACGGAGCGCGCGCTACCCACGGCCTCGGGCCAGCAGCCCGACCCGGCACCGGCCATGAAGGTGCAGGCATGACAACGCACCACAAGACACAGCACCAATCCTTCTGGCGCATGTGGGGCTGGCCGATCGTGCTGGGCGTGCTGACGACCATCGGCCTCATTTCCGCACTGTTCAGCGACGGCGGGTTCGGCGACATGCTGGCCTGGGTGGCATTGGGCATTCCGGTCGCGGTGTGCGCCTGGTACGGCTGGCGCCGGTCGCCCGACCGCTAGCCGCACGCCGTTTCCTTCTCGTCGGGTTCTCGCTAGGCGAGGGCGTTGGCGTGCCAACGCAGAATCGCTGCAATGAATGCCGCACTCGCCCACGCCGTCCGACTGCTGTTGTTGGGCATTCCATTCGCGGCACATAGCCAGCCAACGCCAACGGCCAGAGCGACGACGGGCCAACTGCCCGAGGTCACCGTCTCCACGCCGCGCGGCCAGGTCGCGCCGTTCAACGTGCCCGGCTCGGTCGATCGAGTCGATGGCGAGGAGATGCGCGACAGTCGCCTGCAGGTGAACCTCTCCGAAAGCCTCGGCGCAGTGCCGGGG
This sequence comes from Variovorax sp. RKNM96, assembly GCF_017161115.1. GTDB lineage: Bacteria > Pseudomonadota > Gammaproteobacteria > Burkholderiales > Burkholderiaceae_C > Variovorax. The sequence goes on from NZ_CP046508.1 coordinate 1,330,303, forward strand.
CTGCAGGTGCAGAACCGGCTGAACTATGCGCAGGACCTGCAGCTGTCGATCCGCGGCTTCGGCGCGCGCTCGACCTTCGGCGTGCGCGGGGTGCGGCTCTATGTCGACGGCATTCCGGCCACGCTGCCCGATGGGCAAGGGCAGACGTCGAACATCGACATCGGCTCCCTCGACCGTGTCGAGGTGCTGCGCGGGCCGTTCTCGGCGCTCTACGGCAATTCATCGGGCGGGGTGCTGCAGGCCTTCACCGCGTCGGGGGAGGGCGCGCCGCGGCTTTCCTATTCCGCGGCCGGCGGCAGCTTCGGCACCTGGCGGCAGTCGCTGCAGGTCGGCGGATCGCAGGGCGCGGTCGATTACCTGCTGGGCGCGAGCCGCTTCCACACCGACGGCTGGCGCGAGCACAGCGCCGCGCGGCGCGACATCGCCAACGGCAAGCTGGGCATCGCGCTGGACAACGGCGACAAGCTCACGATCGTGCTCAACAGCGTCCGCATCGACGCGCAGGATCCGCTGGGCCTGACCGCCGACCAGTATGCGCTCGCGCCCCGCAACGCGCCGCTCGCGACGCAATACGACACGCGCAAGACGGTCGAGCAGACGCAGCTCGGCCTGCTCTACGAGCGGCGCATCGATGCGACGCAGGGGCTGCGCCTCATGGTCTACGGCGGCGAGCGCAAGACCACGCAGTACCAGTCGATCCCGCCCTCGGCGCAACAGAACCCGTTGCATGCGGGCGGCGTGATCGATCTCTCGCGGCAGTACGGCGGCGTCGACGTGCGCTGGACCGCCGCGCTGCAACTGGCGGACCGGCCGCTCGACGTGGTGGCGGGCCTCGGCTACGACAGCCTGCGCGAGCGCCGCCGCGGCTACGAGAACTATCTTGGAAGCATCGCGAACCCGGTGCTGGGCGTGCAGGGGCGTCTGCGCCGCAGCGAGCGCAACGAGGTCTGGAACCTCGACCCTTATGCGCAGGCCACCTGGCGCTTCACCGACCGCTGGACGCTCGAGGCCGGCGTGCGCCGCAGCAGCGTGCACTTCGCATCGAACGACCGCTACATCGTGGGTGCGAACCGCGACGACAGCGGCACTGCGCGCTACAGCAAGACGCTGCCGGTGGCTTCGCTGCGCTACCAGGCGACGCCGGACCTCGCGCTCTATGGCTCCATCGGCCGCGGGTTCGAGACGCCGACGCTCAACGAGCTCTCGTACCGCTCGGGCGGCGCGAGCGGGCTCAACTTCGCGCTGCGGCCGTCGGTGAACGACAGCATCGAACTGGGCGCGAAGGCGCGACTTGCCGGCGGGCTGCTGACGGCGGCGCTGTTCCAGACCCGCACGCGTGATGAGATCGTGACCGACACCAACGTCGGCGGCCGCGCCACCTTCCAGAACGCGGGGCGCACGCGGCGCAACGGCTTCGAGCTGGGCTGGCAGCACGAGACGTCGAACCACTGGCGCACACAGCTGGCCTACACATGGCTCGATGCGACGTACCGCGATGCCTTCTGCTCGCCGTCACCCTGCGCGGCCGCCAACACCGTGGCCGGCGGCAATCGCATTCCGGGCATCGCACGGCAGTCGCTCTTCGCGTCGCTGGGCTGGGTGCCGCCCGAGGGCTGGCGCGCCGGTGTCGAGATGCGTGCGCTCGGGCGCATCCAGGCGAACGACGTCAACACCGCGAGCGCGCCGGGCTATGCGGTCGCGGCGCTGTATGCGGGCTATCTGAAGAAATGGGAGCGCTGGGAGTTCAACGCCTTCGCGCGTGTCGACAACCTGTTCGACCGGCGCTACGTGGGCTCGGTCATCGTCAACGAGGGCAATGCGCGTTATTACGAGCCCGCGCCGGGCCGTAACTGGACGGTGGGCCTGAGCGGTGCGTACCGCTTCTGACGACCCACCGTCTTTTTCTACTTACTTGAGGCCGGCTGCTGCCCGCAGTGCGGGCGCCTGCGTCGTCGCTTCCCAGGTGAACTCGGGCTCTTCGCGGCCGAAGTGGCCGTAGGCGGCGGTCTTCTGGTAGATCGGGCGCAGAAGGTCGAGCATCTGGATGATGCCCTTCGGACGCAGGTCGAAATGTTCGCGCACGAGCTCGGCGATCTTCTCGTCGGGAATGAGGCCCGTGCCTTCGGTGTAGACCGTGATGTTCATCGGCTCGGCCACGCCGATCGCATAGGCCACCTGGATCTGGCACTGGCGCGCGATGCCGGCGGCCACGATGTTCTTGGCCACGTAGCGTGCGGCATAGGCGGCCGAGCGGTCGACCTTCGACGGGTCCTTGCCCGAGAACGCGCCGCCGCCGTGCGGGCAGGCGCCGCCGTACGTGTCGACGATGATCTTGCGGCCGGTAAGGCCGCAGTCGCCCTGCGGGCCGCCGATGACGAAACGGCCGGTCGGGTTGATCAGGTAGCGCGTGTCCTTGAGCCATTCCTTGGGCAGCACCGGCTTGATGATCTCTTCGATGATGGCTTCGTTGAACGAGGCCTTCATCTTGGTCGAGGTCTCGCTCTGGTCGGGGCTGTGCTGCGTCGAGAGCACCACGGTGTCGATGCTGTGGGGCTTGCCGTCCACGTAGCGCATCGTGACCTGGCTCTTGGCATCGGGGCGAAGGAAGGGCAGGCGGCCATCCTTGCGCAGCTGGGCCTGGCGCTCCACGAGGCGGTGCGCGTAGTAGATCGGCGCGGGCATCAGCTCGGGCGTTTCGTCGCAGGCGTAGCCGAACATCAGGCCCTGGTCGCCGGCGCCGGTGTTCAGATGGTCGTCGGAGGCGTGGTCCACGCCCTGGGCGATGTCGTTGGACTGCTTGTCGTAGCAGACCATCACCGCGCAGCCCTTGTAGTCGATGCCGTAATCGGTGTTGTCGTAGCCGATGCGCTTGATGGTGTCGCGCGCGACCTGGATGTAGTCGACGTGCGCGTTGGTGGTGATCTCGCCGGCGAGCACCACGAGGCCGGTGTTGGTCAGCGTCTCGGCGGCCACGCGGCTGCGGGGGTCCTGCTCGAAGATCGCGTCCAGGATGGCGTCCGAGATCTGGTCGGCAACCTTGTCGGGGTGGCCTTCGGAGACGGATTCGGAAGTGAAGAGGAAGTCGTTCGCCATTTGTTCAAAGCTCCTTGAAGTGGTTTGGCGCGTTGCCAACTCTGCGGAGCCCTGGCGAACGCTTTAGCAGATGCCGAAGAATCGGCGGTACACAATCGCTTTGCGCTTGTGGTTGTCGCCCTGCAAGTTGTTCCGTAACTCGGCGACAATTTGCATTCTATTCGAGCCGCGCAATACCATGCGCGCGCGTCCGTTTTTTGACTCCCTTTCCCGTTCAATGATCACCCTGTTTCGCCTGCTCGCCCGCGTGCCGATGCCGTTGATGCATCGCCTGGGCGCCATGCTGGGCTGGCTGGTCTGGTTCTGCGCGCCTGACTACCGCCGCCGATTCAAGGCCCATGCCGAAAGTGCGGGTTTCGCGCCCGGCCAATACCGTCCCGCCATCGCCGCCGCCGGCCACATGGCCTCCGAGCTGCCCTGGCTGTGGCTGCGTCCGCAGGGCGAGAGCGTGCTGCCGCGCGTGGTGCGTTGGGAAGGCGTCGAGGCCTTTGAGGCCGCCATGCGGGCGAAGAAGGGTGTGATCCTGGTCGCGCCGCACCTGGGCAGCTGGGAGATGTGCGGCCAGGCGATCGGCGAGCGCTTCTTCGAGGCCTTCGGGCCGATCACCGCGCTGTTCCGTCCGGCGCGCAAGAAGTGGATGGCCGACCTGATCGCCGCGGGCTCGCGCGACCGGCCCGGGCTGCAGACGCTGCCGACCAACAACACCGGCGTGCGCGGCCTGATCCGCACGCTGCGCAATGGCGGCTACACCGGCATCCTGCCCGACCAGGTGCCACCGGCGGGGCAGGGCGTGTGGGTGCCTTTTCTCGGCCGGCCGGCCTACACCATGACCCTGCTCCCGCGCCTCGCGCAGCAGACCGGCGCGGCGTGTTTCCTCAGTGTGTGCGAGCGGCTGCCGCGCGGCGCGGGCTACGTGATCCGCTTCGAGCCCATCGTGGGCACGGCGCTGACCGACCCGAACGCTTCGGTCGAAGACGCGGCCGCGGCGATGAACGACGGCATCGGCCGCCTGATTCGCAGCCTGCCCGGCCAGTACGTCTGGGACTACGCGCGCTACAAGGAGCCGCGTGCCGACCGGGCTGTTGCCACTGCCACCGGGGAGCAGACGCCATGAGCCTCAGCTCTCGACTCGGTATCGGCTTCATGCGGGTGCTGGCACCGCTGCCCCTGCCGCTGGTGCGCGGCTTCAGCAGGATCCTCGGCCGCTTGCTGCACACCATCGCCGTGCCGCGGCGGCGCGTGGTCGACAGGAACCTCGCCATCTGCTTCCCGGAGAAATCGGAGGCCGAGCGCCGCGCCATCGCGCGCGAGACCTTCGTCTTCGTCGCGCAGTCGTGGCTGGACCGCAGCTGGCTCTGGCATGCGCCCGAGAAGGTGGTGGCGAGCCGCCTGAAGATCGTGGGCTCGGCATCCGAGATCGCCGAGATCGCCGAGGGCACCGCGCCGATGATCCTGTTCGCGCCGCACTTCTATGGCCTCGATGCCGCGGCCACCGCGCTCACCATGCACACCGCACGCCCCTCGGCGACGATCTACACGACGCAGCGCGACCCGATGGTCGATGCCTGGATCCGCGAAGGCCGCACGCGCTTCGGTGATGTCGCGGCGCTCAATCGTGTGGACGGCATCAAGCCGGTGCTCTCGGGCCTGCGCAAGGGCGGCCTGCTGTACCTGCTGCCCGACATGGACTTCGGTCGCGACCAGACGATCTTCGTGCCGTTCTACGGCGTGCAGGCCGCGACCGTGCCCTCGCTCTCGCGCTTCGCGCGGCTGGGCAAGGCCAAGGTGGTGCCGGTGGTGGCGAAGCTCACGCCCGGCGGCTACGAGATCGAGGTGAAGTCGGGGTGGCAGAACTTCCCGACCGACGACGTCGAGGCCGATACCGCGCTCATGAACGAGCGGCTCCAGGGGTATATCGACGCGATGCCGTCCCAGTACTACTGGGTGCACCGCCGCTTCAAGACCCGCCCCGAGGGCGAGCCGAATATCTACTGATTACGCGTCGTGCTGCAGGAAGGCCTCGATCTCGCGCGCAACCAGCTGCGGCTGCTCGTGCACGATCCAGTGGGTCGCATTGGGCACCTTCTTGACCTCGAGCTTGGGCACGTATTCCTCGAGCCCTTCGAGCAGGCCCGGCAGCAGCGCCGCGTCGTCCAGCGCCCAGAACACGAAGGTCGGCACGTTCACCGTGAAGCGCTCGCGCGGCAGCACCGGGATGCTGTCGACGGTCTGGCCCGGCAGCGGCGGCTTCATCGGCGTCACGCGGTAGAGATTGCAGGCGCCGGTGAGACCAGCGCTCCAGACCTCGCGGTACTGCTGCTTCACTTCTTCGGTGAGCCAGCCGAAACCGTCGGGTCCGGCCTTCATCAGCGTGAAGAAGGGCCACATGCGCTTGAAGTCGTCGGCCGCGAGCAGCGCCTCGGCATCGGGGCGCGAGAGGAAGTGCATGTAGGCACTGGCCTGCTGCTGCGCCGGGCTGTTGCGCAGTTCGCGCGTGAAGGTGCCGGGGTGCGGCGAATTGATGATGACCAGCTTGCCGACCTGCTCCGGGAACGCGTTGGCGTAGCCCCAGGCGAAGGCGCCGCCCCAGTCGTGGGCGACCAGCGCGGCCATCGCGCCATCGGCGCTTTCGGTGGCGACGAGCTGCTGGATGTCCTGGATCAGCAGGTGCGCCTTGTATTCGGCCACCTCGGTCGGCGAACTGGATTTCTCGAAGCCGCGCAGGTTGGGCGCCACGCAGCGGTAGCCGCCGTGGGCGGGGTCCGCGAAATAATCGAGCAGTTCGTCCCAGATGAACGCGGCCTCGGGAAAGCCGTGCAGGAACACCATCAGCGGCTGGCCCGGCTTGCCGCTCGCACGGCAGCTCAGGGTGGTGCCGTTGGGCAGGCTGCGTTGGAAGGTCTCGATCATGCTTCTCGTCTCCTTGGGTTGACTGTCGCTATTGTTTTGATAGTGAACGAAGCAGGCGGGGCGGTCAATGCAGCCGTTCGGCCTCAGGTTTCTTCCGGTGGCTCCGGCTCTTCCTGCGGCTGCTGCGGTTCGGCCGGCGCAGCGCCGCCTTCCGGGTGCACCCACTGCCACAGCAGCTGGGCCGCGTCGCCGACGCCCTGCTTCTTCAGCGCGGAGAACAGTTTGACCTCGCCGCCGCCGGCCTGGAGTCGCGTGATCGACAGCACCTTGGCGCCCTCGCTGCGCGTGAGCTTGTCCGACTTGGTCAGCAGGATGAGGAATTTGAGGCCCTGCTGCACGCGCGGGCGGATCACATCGAGCAGGATCTCGTCGAGTTCGGTCAGGCCGTGGCGCGGATCGCACATCAGGACAACCCCTCGCAGGCTTTCGCGCGTCATGAGGTAGTTGCCCATCACGCGTTGCCAGCGCAGCTTGGCTTCCTTCGGCACGGCCGCATAGCCGTAGCCGGGCAGGTCGGCCAGCACCGCGTCGTCGACCTTCTGCTTGCCGATGCCGAACAGGTTGATGTGCTGCGTGCGGCCCGGCGTCTTCGAGGCAAAAGCCAGGCGCGTCTGCTGCGTGAGGGTGTTGATGGCGGTCGACTTGCCGGCGTTCGAACGGCCGACGAAAGCGATCTCCGGAAGGTCGACCGGAGGCAGGTGTTCCAGCTGCGGAGCGCTGGTGAGGAAGTGGGCGGTGTGCAGCCAGCCGAGGGCCACGCGCTCGCGTTCGGCGACCTGCGGGTCCGCGGCGGGGGCCGCGCGGGGAGGATAAGCGGCGGACTTGGCGCGCGGGGAGGTCATCAATGGGCTTTCGGAACGGGGCGCCATTGTAGAATCGCGGGGTTTTGCGCCATAAATCTAAGCCCCCGATATGAAGTTGTTTGCCAATATTCTGCTTGCAGCCCTCATGGGCGTCACAGCCAGCGCGAGTTTTGCAGCCGATGAACATGCAGCCGCCCCCGCAGCGGCAGCAGCCAAGCCGGCCAAGCCCGACCCCGCCAAGGGCGACACGGTGTTCAACGCAACGCCGGCCAACAGCCAGAGCTGCGCTTCGTGCCACAACGCCGACGGCAACTCGGCCATCGCGGCCAACCCGAAGCTGGCGCAACAGCATCCCGAATACATCCTCAAGCAGCTGCAGGACTTCAAGTCCGGCGCCCGCAAGAGCGCGATCATGAAGCCGCTGGCTTCGGCGCTGTCGGACGAAGACATGCGCAACATCGCGTGGTTCGTCGGCTCGAAGAAGGTCAAGACCGGCTTCTCGAAGGACAAGGACACCATCGCCCTCGGCGAGAAGATCTACCGCGGCGGCATCGGCGATCGCCAGATCCCGGCCTGCGCAGGCTGCCACAGCCCGAACGGCGCCGGCATCCCCGCCCAGTACCCGCGCCTGGGTGGCCAGAACGCCGAATACACCATTGCCCAGCTGACGGCCTTCCGCGACAACGTGCGCCTGAACAGCCTGCCGATGACGGGCGTCGCCGCCAAGCTCAACGACCGCGAAATCAAGGCCGTGGCCGACTACATCGCCGGCCTGCGCTGATTCCGCGCTTTCCAGCGTGAACTAACCGCCGACAACAACCCCAAACAAAGGGCGGGCCGATCCAGGAGGATGGCCCGCCCTTTTGCTTTTTCCTCCTTTTCCAGCGCCCCACCCGATGTCTGTCTCCACCCATGGCCTTCGCGTTCATCGCGGCCCGCAAGTGCTTCGCGCGGCGGTGGAGCTGTTCTCGTCGATGCGGTTCGCGATCGCGCTGCTCACCGTCATCTGCATCGCCTCGATCATCGGCACGGTCATCAAGCAGCACGAGCCGATCAACAACTACATCAACCAGTTCGGGCCGTTCTGGGCTGAATTCTTCCGGGCGGCGCGGCTCGATTCGATCTACAGCGCCTGGTGGTTCATGCTGATCCTGCTGTTCCTGGTGATCAGCACCACGCTGTGCATTGCGCGCAACACGCCGCGGATCCTGGTCGACCTGAAGACCTTCAAGGAAGACATCCGCGCGCAGAGCTTGAAGGCCTTCGGCCAGCGCGCCGAGAACAAGCTCGCCGAAACACCGGACGCGGCCGCCAACCGCATCGGCCAACTGCTGGTGAGCGGCGGCTGGAAGGTCAAGCTGCAGCAACGCGACGGCTCGGGCGATGGCAAGGCGGCGCCGGGCTGGATGGTCGCGGCGCGCGCCGGCGGCGCTCACAAGCTGGGCTACATCGCTGCGCACAGCGCGATCGTGCTGGTGTGCATCGGCGGCCTGCTCGACGGCGACCTCGTGGTGCGCGCGCAGACCTGGTTCAACGGCAAGAGCGTCTTCACCGGCGGCGGCATGATCGCCGACGTGGCGCCCGAGCACCGGCTCTCGGTCAACAACCCGACCTTCCGCGGCAACATCCTCGTGCCCGAGGGCGGGCAGGGCAGCGTGGCCATCCTGAACCAGGCCGACGGCGTGCTGCTGCAGGAGCTGCCGTTCTCCATCGAACTCAAGAAGTTCATCGTCGACTACTACTCGACCGGCATGCCCAAGCTCTTCGCGAGCGAGGTGGTGCTGCACGACCGCGAGACCGGCGCGCAGGTGCCGGCGCGCATCGAGGTGAACCATCCGGCCAGCTACAAGGGCGTGGAGATCTACCAGTCGAGCTTCGACGACGGCGGCTCCAAGGTGAAGCTCAAGGCGGTGCCGATGGCGGCCGCGGCCAAGCCCTTCGAGGTCGAAGGGATCATCGGCGGCCCGAGCACCGAGATCACCAACGGCAAGGACAAGCTCACGCTCGAATACGCCGCGCTGCGCGTGATCAACGTCGAGAACTTCGCCGACGGCGGCGCGATGGGCAGCGGCGCCGACGTGCGCAAGGTCGACCTGCGCCACAGCCTCGAATCGCGCCTGGGCGCGGCCAACAAGACCAACAAGCCGAAGGTGCTGCGCAACATCGGCCCGAGCATCGGCTACAAGTTGCGCGATGCCGCCGGCCAGGCGCGGGAGTACCAGAACTACATGGTGCCGGTCGACACCGGCGACGGCCAGCCGGTGTTCCTGCTGGGCATGCGCGAGAAGCCCGAGGACCCGTTCCGCTACCTGCGCGTGCCGGCCGACGAGCAGGGCTCGATGGACGGCTTCGTCCGCATGCGCACCGCGCTCGGCGACCCCGACACCCGCGCGCGCGCCATCGAACGCTACGTCGCCAAGGCGAGCGATCCGAAGCGGCCCGAGATGGCCGAGCAGCTGCGCGTGTCGGCCACCCGCGCGCTTGCGCTGTTCTCGGGCAGCGAGCGTGCCCGCGCCGATGCCACGACGGCCGGCGGCTGGCAGGCGATTGCCGAATTCATGGAAGTCAACGTGCCCGAGGCCGAGCGCGAACGCGCCGGGGCGGTGCTGGTGCGCATCCTCAACGACGTGCTGTTCGAGGTGCTCAACCTGAGCCGCGAAGGCGCGGGCCTTGCGGCCCTGCCGAGCGACGACAAGTCGCAGGCCTACCTCACCCAGGCGGTGCTGGCCATCAGCGATGCGCACTTCTACCCGGCGCCCGTCGCGATGATGATGACCGACTTCACCCAGGTGCAGGCCAGCGTGTTCCAGGTGGCGCGTGCCCCTGGGAAGAACGTCGTCTATCTCGGGTGTCTGTTGCTGATCGTCGGGATTTTTGCCATGCTGTACGTGCGCGAGCGTCGGCTGTGGGTGTGGCTCACCCCCGATGGCACCGCTTCAGGGGACAACGCAACGGCCGCCACGATGGCCTTCTCGGTCAACCGCAAGACGATCGACAGCGACCGCGAATTCGAGAATCTCAAGCACAAGCTGCTCGCGCTGAACAAAGCAGAACCAGAGACACCATGAACACCACGACCCTCACGCTCAATGAAAGCTGGCTCTCGCGCCGCAACCTGTTCGACTGGGTGTTCGCGGCGCTGGTGCTGGCCGGCGGCCTGTTCGCCTTCACCCGCTATGCGGGGTCGATGGACTATTACGAGAAGCCCATCCTCGCCGCCGCGGTGATCGCGATGATCTCCATCGGCTGGTTCTGGCGACCGCTGCGGGTGCTGACGATCGTGGTGGCTGCGGCCTCGCTGTTGGCAATCACGTCGTATCAAGGCGACCTGGCGCGCGCCGACTCGGTGTTCTGGCTCAAGTACTTCCTCTCGAGCCAGTCGGCCATCCTCTGGATGAGCGTGCTGTTCTTCATGAGCACGGTGTTCTACTGGCTCGGCTTCTTCGGCGGCAAGCAGTCCGACACCTTCGATGCGATCGGCTCGCGCCTGGCCTGGGCGGCGGTGACGATGGCGCTGATCGGCACCATGGTGCGCTGGTACGAAAGCCACCAGCTCGGCCCGGACATCGGCCACATCCCGGTGAGCAACCTGTACGAAGTGTTCGTGTTGTTCTGCTGGCTGACGGCCGCGTTTTACCTCTACTTCGAGGAGCGCTACAACACGCGCGCGCTCGGCGCCTTCGTGATGCTGGTGGTGAGCGCCGCGGTTGGCTTCCTGCTCTGGTACACGATCGTGCGCGAGGCGCATGAGATCCAGCCACTGGTGCCTGCGCTGCAGAGCTGGTGGATGAAGCTGCACGTGCCCGCCAACTTCATCGGCTACGGCACGTTCTCGCTGGCGGCGATGGTGGCGTTCGCTTACCTCATCAAGGAGCAGGCCACCGAGACCCGCTGGTACAAGCTCACGCCGATCTGGCTGCTGGGCGTGGCGCTGTGCTTCGTGCCGGTGGCGTTCCGCCAGCGCGTGCAGGAAGCCGGCGGCAGCTACTGGGTGATCTACGCGGGCATCTCGGCGCTGATCGCCGCGGGCATCCTGCTCGGGCGCAAGCGCATCGCGGCCCGCCTGCCGGCCAACGAGGTGCTCGACGACGTCATGTACAAGTCGATCACCGTCGGCTTCGCCTTCTTCACCATCGCCACCGTGCTCGGCGCCCTGTGGGCAGCCGACGCCTGGGGCGGCTACTGGAGCTGGGACCCGAAGGAAACCTGGGCGCTGATCGTCTGGCTCAACTACGCGGCCTGGCTGCACATGCGACTCGTGAAGGGCCTGCGCGGCACGGTGGCAGCCTGGTGGGCGCTCGGCGGCCTGGCGGTCACGACCTTTGCTTTCCTCGGCGTCAACATGTTCCTGAGCGGGCTGCACAGCTACGGCACGCTGTAGGCGCAGGTTCCGCGCCTTTCGCGAAGAATTGAAACCACGCGCCGCCATGGCGCGTAACCAAACCAGGGCTTGCCACGAACTACCCTGAGTACAACGATTCACGCGAAAGGCTTGTCATGTCGTTCCATTCCCGTCCGCACCGCCGCGACAACAGCGGTTTCATCCATCCGCTGTCGAGCGAAATCACGCCGCGGGCTGCTTACGAAGGTCGGCGCGACCTGCTCAAGCTGATGGCGGGCGGGGTCGCTGGCGCGGCGCTGGCCAGCTTTGCGGGGCGCGAGGCTTTCGCGCAAACCGCGGGCCCGCACAAGCTGGCGCTGCTGCCTGCCGTGAAATCGACGGTGCCCGGTGCGCAGACGATGGAAAAGCTCACCGACTACAAGGACGCGTCGAGCTACAACAATTTCTACGAGTTCGGCACCGACAAGGGCGATCCGGTCAAGAACGCCGGCACGCTGAAGACGCGCCCGTGGACCGTCGAGGTCGAAGGCCTGGTCAAGAAGCCGGGCAAGTACGGCATCGAGGACCTGCTCAAGCTGAGCGCGCAGGAAGAGCGCATCTATCGCCTGCGCTGCGTCGAAGGCTGGTCGATGGTCATTCCGTGGGTCGGCTATTCGCTGGCCGAGCTCATCAAGAAGGTCGAGCCGCAGGGCAACGCCAAGTTCATCGAGTTCGTGACGTTGGCCGATCCGAAGACCATGCCCTTCGTCGGCTCGCGCGTGCTCGACTGGCCCTACACCGAGGGGCTGCGCATGGACGAGGCGATGCATCCGCTCACGCTGCTGGCCTTCGGCATGTACGGCGAGGTGCTGCCCAACCAGAACGGCGCGCCGGTGCGCCTCGTGGTGCCATGGAAATACGGCTTCAAGTCGGCCAAGTCGATCGTCAAGATCCGCTTCGTCGAGAAGGAGCCGAGCACGGCCTGGAACAAGGCGGCGGCGCAGGAGTATGGCTTCTATTCGAACGTGAACCCGAACGTCGACCATCCGCGCTGGAGCCAGGCGACCGAGCGCCGCATCGGCGATGGCGGCGGGCTGTTCGCCAAGCGCAACAAGACGCTGATGTTCAACGGCTATGAAGCGCAGGTCGGCCAGCTGTATGCAGGCATGGATCTGAAGAAAAACTACTGAGGCGGGCGCGCACCCCTGCTGTTCGCGGGGGGCACGCGACCCGAACGCTATGAACAAGCTGCTGCTCCATCCCGCCGCCAAGCCCCTCGTCTTTGTGCTGTGCCTGCTGCCGTTCGCGTGGCTAGCCTACGGTGTGGCCGTCGAACAGTTGGGGCCCAATCCTCAGGAGTACCTGATCCGCGCGACCGGCGACTGGACGCTGCGCTTCATCTGCATCGTGCTGGCGGTGACGCCGCTGCGCGTGACAGCCAAATGGAATGCGCTCGCGCGCTTTCGCCGCATGCTGGGCCTGTTCGCGTACTTCTACGTGGTGCTGCACCTGCTGTGCTACAGCTGGTTCGACATGGGCTTCGAATGGGGCGAGATCGCCAAGGACATCGCCAAGCGGCCGTTCATCCTGGTGGGCTTCTCGGGCTTCGTGCTGCTGACGCCACTGGCGGCCACCTCGTTCAATCGTGCGATCAAGGCGATGGGGGCGAAGCGCTGGCAGATGCTGCACAAGCTGGTGTACGTGATCGCCGGACTGGGCCTGCTGCACTTCTTCTGGATGCGTGCAGGCAAGAACAACTTCGCGGAAGTGTTCGTCTACGTCGCGATCATCGCGGTGCTGCTCGGGTGGCGGGTCTGGAACTACGCGAGCAAGCGGAAGACGAAGAATGCACCCGCAGGCGCGCGCGGCGGCGAGAAGCCGCTGCGCAGCACCACCTAGTCAGGCCAGTTCGTTGCGCAGCTGGTCTTCCATTGTCTCGCGGCGACGGATCAGCGTGGCGCTCTGGCCGCTCACCAGCACTTCGGCCGCACGCGGACGCGTGTTGTAGTTGCTGGCCATGCTCATGCAGTACGCACCCGCCGACAGCACGGCCAGCAGGTCGCCGGCCAGCACGTTGAGCGCGCGGTCGCGGCCGATCCAATCACCGCTTTCGCAGACCGGGCCGACCACGTCGTAGGTCGGCGCGTCGCCCGCGCGGACGCGCAGCGGTACGATCCTCTGGAAGGCCTGGTACATCGCGGGGCGCGGCAGGTCGTTCATCGCCGCATCGACGATGCAGAAATTCTTGTCTTCGCCGGGCTTGGTGTAGAGCACCTCGGTCACGCACACGCCCGCGTTGCCGACGAGCGAACGGCCGGGCTCGATGACCAGCTTGCGCGCACCGAACCCGCGCGCGTCGAGCTTGGCGAGCAGTTGCTGCCAGAGGTCATCGGCCTTGGGCGGCACTTCGCCGTTGTAGTCGATGCCCAGGCCGCCGCCGAAGTCCAGGTGATGGATCGGCACGCCGGCCGCCTCGATGGCCTCGACCAGGTCGAGCACGCGGTCGCAGGCGTCCAGGTACGGCGAGGCTTCGGTGATCTGCGAGCCGATGTGGCAATCGATGCCGATCACCTCGAGGCCCGGCAGCTTCGCGGCGTGTTGGTACGCCTGGACCGCGCGGTCATGGGCAATCCCGAACTTGTTGCCCTTGAGACCGGTGGAAATGTAGGGGTGCGTCTTCGGATCGACGTTCGGATTGATGCGGATGCTGATCGGCGCGCGGCGGCTTTCGGCCAGTGCCACTTCGTTCAGCACATCGAGCTCGGCTTCGCTCTCGACGTTGAAGCAGGCGATGCCGGCGGCGAGGGCCTGGCGCATTTCCGCGCGGGTCTTGCCGACGCCCGAGAAGATGATCTTCTTCGGATCGGCCCCGACGGCGAGCACGCGGGCGAGTTCGCCGCCCGAGACGATGTCGAATCCGCAGCCTGCCTCGGCGAACACGCGCAGCACGCCGAGCGACGAATTGGCCTTCATCGCGTAGCAGATCAGGGCCTCGCGGCCCTCGAAACCGCGCTGGTAGGCGGCCAGCGCATCCAGCATCCATTGCTTCGAATAGACGAACAGCGGCGTGCCGTGCTCGCGCGCCAACGCATCGAGGGTCAACCCTTCGACATGAAGGGCGCCGTCGCGATGGGCGATGTGGGGGTGGCCGGGGAGGGAAGTGTTCGTCACTTGGGCGCTCCGCTGCCGGTGGTGGCTGCGGCCGGCGCGCTGCTGGCGGCGGCGGGCTTGGGTGCGGCTTGGTTGGAGGAGGCGCTGGAGTCGCCGGGGGTGATCAATTGCGGCAGGGTGGCCCGCTGAGCGGCTGCCGGATCGTTCGGCAGGTACAACGCACCGCGCTGGCCGCAGGCAGCGAGTCCGGCTGCCGCAGCGGCGATGCAAACCATGAGCACAGTGCGGCCGCGGGCGGTCACTAGAATTTGGCGAACATTCAACATAACGAAATTGTAATGACCGACACCGAGTACATGGACCGCGCCGAATCAGCGCTCGCTGCGATCGAGCAAGGCTGCGATCGCATCAACGACGCGACCGACGCCGACATCGACAACCAGCGGGTGGGCGGGATGATCACGATGTCCTTCCAGAACGGGAGCCAGTTGATCGTGAACCTGCAGAAGCCGCTGCAGGAAATCTGGTTGGCCGCGCGCTCTGGCGGCTACCACTACCGGCACGATGGCCAAGCCTGGGTCGATACGAAGACAGGCGAGGAGTTCTTCGGCAACCTCTCGCGCGAAGCTACGCTGCAGGCAGGCCAGCCGCTGGAGTTCGCGGCCGCCTGATTCGCTGTCGTCAGTTCCGGAAGAGATCCAGGATGCGGTTGCGCTCTTCCGGCGGTGCCGGTGGGCTCACCGGCGCACCGGTCAGGGCTTCGGCCGGCGCCACGGGCGCTGCGGCTTCCACGCCGAGGCTTGCCACGCCGCGGCCTGGCGCGTAGTCGTCGTAGTACCACTCGCCGCCGACATTCACGATGCCCGAGGGCGGCGTGGTGGACAGGTCGGTCACGGGCACGCCCTTGATGGCGGTCTCCATGTAGTTGATCCAGATCGGCAGGCTCAGGCCGCCACCGGTTTCGCGGTCGCCCAGGTTGCGCGGCGTGTCGTAGCCGATCCACGAGATGGCCGTCATCGTTGGCTGGAAGCCCGCGAACCAGGCATCGAGCGAATCGTTGGTGGTGCCGGTCTTGCCATAAAGGTCGACACGCTTGAGCATGGCCTGTGCCTTGGCCGCGGTGCCGGCGCGGGCCACGGAGTTGAGCAGCGTGTCCATGATGAAAGCGTTGCGCTGGGGAATGGCGCGGCTCGCCTCGTTGAGCAGCGTGGGCTGCTTGTCGACCAGCAGCTTGTCCTTGTGGTCGGTGATGCGGGTCACGAGGTACGGGTTGACGCGGTAACCGCCATTGGCGAACACCGAGTAGCCCACCGCCATCTGCATCGGCGTGACGGCGCCTGCGCCCAGCGCCATCGGCAGGTAGGCGGGATGCTTGTCCTTGTCGAAGCCGAAGTTGGTGATCCATTCCTGCGCATAGCGGGTGCCGATGGACTGCAGGATGCGGATCGACACCAGGTTCTTCGACTTCATCAGCGCGGTGCGCATCGACATCGGGCCGTCGTAGCCGCCGCCGTAGTTCTTGGGCTCCCACGGCTGGCCGCCGGTGGTGCCGGCATCGAAGAAGAGCGGGCCGTCGTTGATGACCGTGGCGGGAGTGAAGCCCTTTTCGAGCGCCGCAGAGTAGATGAAAGGCTTGAAGCTCGAGCCCGGCTGGCGCCACGCCTGCGTGACGTGGTTGAACTTGTTTTTGCCGAAATCGAAACCGCCCACCAGTGCCTTGATCGCGCCGTCGCGCGGGTCCATGGCGATGAACGCGCCTTCCACTTCAGGCAGTTGCGTGATCTCCCAGGTGTTCTTGGGCGTCTTCACCACGCGGATCACCGCGCCACGGCGGATCTTGATGTTGGGCGGTGCCTTGTCGGAGAGGCCCGACTGCGCGGGCTTGAGGCCTTCGCCGGTGATCTGCACCGGGTCGCCGTTGCCGCGCACGGCGGTGATTTCCTTGGCGTTGGCCTTGAGCACCACGGCCGCCATCACGTCGCCGTTGTCGGGGTGGTCGGTGAGTGCGTCGTCGACGGCTTCGTCGAGGTCCTTGTTGTCGGCCGGCAGGTCGACGAATTTCTCGGGGCCGCGGTAGATCTGGCGGCGCTCGTAATCCATGATGCCCTTGCGCAACGCCTTGTAGGCCGCCGCCTGGTCGGCCGCGACCAGCGAGGTGTAGACCTTGAGGCCGCGCGTGTAGGTGCTGTCGCCGTATTGCGCATACATCAGCTGGCGCACGGTTTCGGCGACGTATTCGGCGTGCAGGCGATTCGGGTCGGCGGCGTCGCGCAGATGCAACTCTTCCTTCTTGGCTTCGGCTGCCTGCTCGGCGGTGATGAAGCCGGCCTCTTGCATGCGGTCGATCACATAGAACTGGCGGCCGCGCGCGCGCTGCGGGTTGTTGACGGGGTTGTTGGCGCCCGGTGCCTTGGGCAGGCCCGCCAGCATGGCGGCCTGTGCGATCGTCAGTTCCTGCAGCGGCTTGCCGAAATACGCTTCCGACGCGGCGGCGAAACCGTAGGCGCGATTGCCCAGGTAGATCTGGTTCAGGTAGATCTCGAAGATCTGGTCCTTGGTGAGCAGGTGCTCCAGCTTGAAGGTCAGCAGCACCTCGTAGACCTTGCGGGTCAGCGTCTTCTCGGAACTCAGGTAGACATTGCGTGCCACCTGCATCGTGATGGTCGAGGCGCCCTGGCTTTTCACGCGGTTCAGGTTGGCCAGGCCGGCGCGAACCATGCCCTTGTAGTCGACGCCGCCGTGGTCATAGAAGCGCGAGTCCTCCGCTGCGAGCACCGCGTCCTTCACCACCTTGGGAATGGCGGCGATCGGCGTGAGGTTGCGGCGCTCTTCGCCGAACTCGCCGATCAGCGTGCCTTCGGCGGAAAAAACCCGCAGCGGCAGCTTGGGCCGGTAGTCGGAAAGCTCCGAGATGTCCGGCAGGTTCGGATAGGCGACAGCCAGTGCCACCGCGACCACGCAGAGGACCGACAGCACACCGGCCGCGGCGATGCCGAGCCCCCAGAACACGAAGCGCAGCAGCCATCTGAGCCAGGCTGGGCGTGCGGGAGGAGGGGTCTTGGCTGGCCCTTTGGGGCGTGAAGTTTCTTGCATGAGGGCCCGGAGAGTCACCGGACATTATAAAAAGCCGTCCCCTGGGCGCGATCCGATCTTTGTTTCGCTGTGCAGTCCTAATCCAAAAGTTACAGAATGCGGCTTTGACGTCAGGTTTTGACAACGGTTGCCCGTTTTGCCCCCTCGGGTTGCTTGGTTGGCGTTACGCCTGCTGCTAGAGTGCAACCGAACGCATATTTTTCCATTGGTTACAAATACAGGGGGAGAGGGACCTAACTTGGCTGCTCTTGGATCATTGTTTCGTCGTCAAAACGCCCCCTTGCTTGGGCTGGATGTCAGCTCGTCCAGCGTCAAGCTGGTCGAGCTCGGCCGTGAGGCCAGCGGCAAGCTGGTTCTGGAACGCTGTGCCATCGAGCCCCTGGAACGCGGCTGGATCACCGACGGCAACGTCGAGAAGTTCGACGAGGTGGCCGAGGCCGTCCGGCGCGTCGTGCGCAAGAGCGGCACCAAGACGCGCAACGTCGCGCTCGCGCTGCCGCCCTCGGCGGTGATCACCAAGAAGATCATTCTTCCTGGTGGCATGAGCGAACAGGAGCTCGAGATCCAGGTCGAGTCCGAAGCCAACCAGTACATCCCGTTCTCGCTGGACGAGGTGAGCCTCGACTTCTGCGTGACAGGCCCCAGCACTTCGTCGGCCGGCGACGTCGAAGTGCTGATCGCAGCCTCCCGTAAGGAAAAGGTTCAGGACCGCGAAGGCCTCGCCGAAGCGGCCGGGCTGAAGGCCATGATCCTGGACGTCGAGTCCTATGCCTCGCGCCTCGCGACCGCACGCCTGATCGAACAACTGCCCGGCAAGGGCGTGGATTCGATCGTGGCGTTGTTCGAGGTGGGCGCTTTCACTACCAGCATGCAGGTGTTGCGCAACCAGGAAGTGTTGTATGACCGCGATCAGGCCTTCGGCGGCGCCCAACTGACCCAGCTGATCGTCCGCCAGTACGGATTTTCCGCCGAGGAAGCCGAGGCCAAGAAGCGCAGCGGCGATCTCCCCGACGACTACGGCTCGGGCGTGCTCAAGCCCTTCGTGGAAAGCATCGCGCAGGAAATCGCGCGTGCGCTGCAGTTCTTCTTCACCAGCACACCGCACAACCGGGTGGACTATGTGCTGCTGGCCGGCGGTTCGTCGTCGCTGCCGGGGCTGACCAGTGCCGTCACCCGCCAGACCTCTTTTGCCTGCTCGCTCGTCAATCCGTTCGACGGCATGGATTTCGGGCCGAGCATCCGTGAGAAGAAGGTGCGGCGCGAAGCGCCCTCGTACCTGACCTCTTGCGGCCTTGCCATGCGGAGGTTCCTGCAGTGATCCTCATCAACCTGCTTCCGCACCGCGAAGCCGCACGCAAGCGGCGTCGCGAGGCTTTCTATGGAACCCTCGGCGGCGCTGCGCTGCTGGGCGGCTTGATCGCAGGCCTCGGCTACCTCTGGTTCGAGGCGCAGATCTCGACTCAGCAATCGAAGAACAGCTTCCTGCAAGCCGAGATCAAGAAGCTCGAGGTCGAGATCAAGGAAATCTCGACGCTGCAGGACGAAATCGCCGCCCTCCGCGCACGCCAACAGGCGGTCGAAGACTTGCAGGGCGACCGCAACCTGCCCGTGCACCTGGTCAACGAGCTGGTCCGGCAATTGCCCGACGGTGTCTACCTGACCCAGATGAAGCAGGAAAACCAGACCGTCACGCTGCAAGGCATGGCGCAGTCGAACGAGCGCGTGTCGGAGCTGTTGCGCAACCTGGGCAACAACAGCCCTTGGCTGGTGAAGCCAGAGCTGGTGGAAATCACTTCGACAACGGTCAATTTGAGCCAGCGTGACCAGCGTCGCGTCGCCAATTTCACGATGAAGATCGGCCTGAAGCGGCCGACCGATGCGCAGAAGGCCGCAGCCGACAAGGCGCTGGCGGCTGCGGCGCAGGCCAAGGGGTAATCGATCATGGCAAGCAATCGCCCCTCTCAAAAAATAGACGCCGGTGCCGTGCTGCGGAATGTCGGCGACCAGTTTCGCGGACTGAATCCGAACGACCCATCGGTGTGGCCAGCGGTCCCCCGCTATGCCTTGTGTCTGGCCGTGACTGCGCTGGTGCTCGTCGGGTTGTGGTTCGTCTGGCTCACCAATTCAAACGACCAGCTCGAGAGCGAGCGCGCCAAGGAAGTGACGCTCAAGGCTGATTACCAGAAGAAGGTCGCGCAAGCAGCCAACCTCGACCTGCTGAAGAAGCAGCGTGAGCAGGTGCAGCAATACGTGACCCTGCTCGAGAAGCAGTTGCCCAGCAAGGCCGAAATGGATGCGCTGCTCTCGGACATCAACCAAGCCGGCCTTGGCCGCAGCCTGCAATTCGAGCTGTTCCGCCCGGGCTCGGTGTCGGTGAAGGATTACTACGCTGAGCTTCCGATTGCCGTGCGCGTCACGGGGCGCTATCACGACATGGGCGCATTCGCAGCCGACGTTGCCAGCCTCTCGCGCATCGTGACGCTCAACAACGTGACGATCACACCGCAAAAGGACAAGGACGTGCTGACGATGGATGCCACCGCGCGCACCTTCCGCTATCTCGACGAGGACGAGCGAGCCGCCCAGAAACGCGCCACGGCGCCGAAGGCGAAGAAATGAGGACAGCAAGCAAAGTCCTGTGGCTGATGCTGGCCACGGCAGGCCTGAGCGCCTGCGATTCCGGCCAGGAAGACCTGCAACGCTGGATGGTCGAGCAGCGCGCCCAGGTGAAGCCCTCGGTGCCGCCGATTGCCGAGCCCAAGAAGTTCACGCCCCAGGCGTATACCGAAGGCTCGTCCTTCGAGCCTTTCAATATCCTGAAGCTGACGCAGGCGCTGCGCCGCGAATCGAACCAGCCGAGCACTTCGGAGCTGATCGCGCCCGAACTGGCGCGCCGCAAGGAATCGCTCGAAGCCTTCCCGCTCGATTCGATGGCCATGGTCGGCAGCATGAATCGCAACGGCCAGCCCGTGGCGCTGGTTCGTGTCGACAAGCTGCTCTACAAGGTGCGCGTCGGCGAATACCTGGGGCTCAACTACGGGCGCATTACCCGTATCAACGAAACCGAAGTCGCCTTGCGTGAAATCGTGCAAGACGCCGCCGGTGAATGGATCGAACGCGTGGCGACATTGCAGCTGCAAGAGAGTGCGAAATGAACCAAAAAAAATCAACGTTGGCACAGTGGCTGCGCGCCGCCGGGCTGGGTCTGCTGGCCTTCGGTGCAGTTGCCGTCGCCCATGCGCAAAATGCGATCGAGGCTGTGACCAGCTCGACGCAATCGGGCGCCGAGGTGATCCGGATCGATCTGGCGCAGCCGCTCACGGCGGTGCCGGCCGGGTTCGCCGTCCAGACGCCGGCGCGGATCGCGCTCGACTTCCCGGGCGTGACGAACGCCATCGGGCGTTCCGCCATTGAAGTGAACCAGGGCAACCTGCGTTCGGTCAATGTGGTGCAGGCCGGCGAGCGCAGCCGGGTGGTGCTGAATCTCAAGCAGGCCACCGCATACAAAACGGAAATCCAGGGCAAGTCGCTGCTGGTGATCCTTGAGCCGGTCGCCGGTACGGCATTGGCTGCATCCTCGGCCACCGTTTTTGCTGAGAACCGCAACCGTGACACGCTGCCACTGCGCGATGTCGACTTCCGGCTCGGCGCCGACAGCACCGGCCGTGTCATCGTCGACCTGCCGAACAACCAGGTGGGTGTCGACGTCAAGCAGCAAGGCAAGAACCTCGTGGTGGAATTCACCAAGTCGACGCTGCCCGAAGGCCTGCGTCGTCGCCTCGATGTGGGGGACTTCGGAACGCCAGTTCAGTTGATCACGTCGCAGCAGTCGGGCGACCGCGTTCGCATGACGATCGAGGCCAAGGGTGAATGGGAACACAGCGCCTACCAGAGCGAAAACCAATTCGTGGTGGAAGTCCGCGCCCGCAAGGTCGATCCGACCAAGCTCACGCAAGGTGTCGGCTACAACGGCGAGAAGCTCTCGCTGAATTTCCAGAACATCGAAATTCGCTCGCTGCTGCAGGTCATTGCCGACTTCACGAACTTCAACATCGTGACCTCGGATTCGGTGACGGGCGCGCTGACGCTGCGCCTGAAAGACGTGCCGTGGGATCAAGCCTTGGACATCATCATGCAGGCGAAGAACCTCGGCATGCGCAAGAACGGCAGCGTGCTGTGGATTGCGCCAAAGGATGAAATCAATGCCAAGGAAAAGCTCGAATTCGAGGCCAAGGCTGCGATTGAAAACCTGGAGCCGCTGCGGACGCAATCGTTCCAGCTGAACTACACGAAGGCGATCGCTATCGCGCAGGGCCTGATGGGTACTGGAGCTTCGGCCGGCGGCGGCGGTAGCAGCAGCGGTACGACGACCCGCATCTTGAGTCCCCGCGGCAGCGTCATCGCAGAGTCTCGAACTAATCAGTTGTTCGTGTCTGACATTCCATCGCGCCTGGCGCAGGTGACGGAGCTGATTCAGAAGCTAGACATTCCCGTCCGTCAGGTGCTGATCGAAGCTCGTATCGTCGAAGCTTCCGACACGTTCGGCAAGTCGCTCGGAGTTCGCTTGGGTGGTGGCATTGCAGGAGAGCGCTTCGCTTCGTCGGCCGGCAACCGTGCGTTCGGAACGATTGGCGCGATGCCTGTTTCTGGCACGGGCGGCTCGGGCGGCAATAGTGGTGGGACTCCCACCACGACTTGGACCAATTCCAACTTCGTCAACCTGCCGGCAGGCGATGCAGGCCAGGCAGGCACCGCAGCCGGCACCTTCGCGATCTCGCTCTTCAATTCGAGTTTCTCGCGCATGCTGAACCTCGAAATCTCCGCGCTCGAAGCCGACGGCAAGGGCAAGCTGGTTTCCAGCCCTCGCGTCATCACCGCCGACCAGACCAAGGCGCTGATCGAGCAGGGCGAAGAAATTCCCTACCAGCAGGCAACGTCCAGCGGCGCGACCTCGATCTCGTTCCGCAAGGCGGTGCTGAAACTCGAGGTTACCCCGCAGATCACGCCCGAAGGCAACATCATTCTGACCTTGGACGTGAGCAAGGATGCGCGCGGCGTCAACACGCCGTCGGGCCCGGCCATCAATACCAAGCACGTGCAAACCGAAGTGCTGGTCGAGAACGGCGGCACGGTTGTCATCGGTGGTATCTTCGAACTCACCGAAACCAATGACGAGTCGCGCGTGCCGGTGCTGGGTGAGGTGCCCTACCTGGGGGCACTGTTCCGCAAGCGCGAACGCATTGCCAACAAGACCGAAATGCTCGTCTTTATCACTCCAAAGATGATTACCGACCGCAACGCCGCGCGCTGACGCGCGGGCGTAGCAGCCACCGCGTGGCGGTCGCACTCGTCGGCTTGCCCGGCGCCGGAAAATCCGCAGTGGGCCGGCGCCTGGGGGCGCGGCTGAACACTCCGTTCATCGATACCGATCACGTGATCGAACAGCGCATCGGCTGCTCGATCCGTGATTACTTCGAGCGTGAAGGTGAAACGGTCTTCCGGGATCTCGAACAGACCGTCATCGCGGATCTCGCCGCGAACGCCCATGGCGTGCTTGCCACTGGTGGTGGCGCTGTATTGCGCGAGGCCAATCGAAGCCAGCTGCGCGATCACTTCCACGTGATCTACCTGCGCTCCTCTCCCGAAGACCTGTTCCGGCGCCTGCGCCACGATGTCAAGCGGCCGCTGTTGCAGGTGGCCGACCCGCTCGGCCGGCTTCGCGAACTGCACGACGCGCGCGACCCGCTCTACCGCGAGACAGCCCATGATGTGGTCGACACCGGCCGTCCCTCCATCGCCATGCTCGTCAACATCATCGTGATGCAGCTCGAACTGGCCGGCGTCGTCGCCCCGGGCGCCCATCCGGAAGAGCCCACCGCCTGAGCTGGCCCCGGCCGCAGCGCCTAAACTCGCTGCCATGTCACTGCCCGTACTTTCCGCGCCGCCAGAGCGTGTCGACATCCAGCTCGGCGAGCGCAGCTATCCCATCCTGATCGGTGCTGGCCTGCTGGACGATCCGGCGAGTTTCACAGCCACGCCTGCGGCGGCCAGCGCGTTGATCGTCAGCAACACCACGGTCGCTCCGCTCTACGCCAAGGCCCTTCGGGCCGCGCTGGCGAATCGCTTCCGCACCGTGCACCTGCTCAAGCTTCCCGATGGCGAGGTGTACAAGAACCTCGAGACCCTGAACTTGATCTTCGACGCGTTGCTGGCTCACGGCAGCGATCGCAAGACCGTGCTGTTCGCCCTGGGCGGCGGCGTGGTGGGCGACATGACCGGCTTTGCCGCCGCCAGCTACATGCGCGGCGTGCCTTTCGTCCAGGTGCCGACCACGCTGCTGGCGCAGGTCGATTCGTCGGTGGGCGGCAAGACGGCCATCAACCACCCGCTGGGCAAGAACATGATCGGTGCGTTCTACCAGCCGCAGCTCGTGGTCTGCGACCTGGGCACGCTGCAAACCCTGCCGCCGCGCGAACTCAGCGCGGGCCTGGCCGAGGTGATCAAGTACGGGCCGATCCACGACATGGCTTTCCTCGACTGGATCGAGGCGAACATCGACGCGCTGGTGGCGCGCGATCCGGCCGCTCTGGCCTATGCCGTCAAGCGCAGTTGCGAAATCAAGGCGCTGGTGGTCGGCCAGGACGAACGCGAGACGGGCCTGCGGGCCATCCTGAATTTCGGCCATACCTTCGGCCACGCGATCGAATCGGGCCTCGGCTATGGCGAGTGGCTGCATGGCGAGGCGGTCGGCTGCGGCATGGTCATGGCGGCGCATCTGTCGCAGCGGTTGGGCGGCGTCGATGCGGCTTTCGTGGCGCGGCTCACACGCCTCATCGAGAGCGCGGGCCTTCCGATCGTTGGGCCGGCGCTCGGTGCCGATCGCTACCTGGAGCTGATGCGCGTCGACAAGAAATCCGAAGCCGGCGAGATCCGTTTCGTGATCATCGACAAGCCAGGTTCCGCCGCGGTCACCAGCGCGCCCGACGCGCTGGTGCGCGAAGTGCTCGCGCAGTGCTGCGCGGGATGAGCCTTGCGGCCTACGCCTGCCACCCCGCGCAGTCGCGCGGCCGCCGTCATGCCGAGCCGCCCGCGCCCACGCGTGATGCCTTCCAGCGCGACCGCGACCGCATCGTGCATTCCACGGCGTTCCGCCGGCTGGTCTACAAGACCCAGGTCTTCCTGAATCACGAAGGCGACCTGTTCCGCACGCGGCTCACGCATTCGCTGGAGGTTGCGCAGCTGGGCCGCTCGATCGCGCGGGCGCTGCGTCTCAACGAGGACCTGGTCGAAGCGATCGCCCTCGCGCACGACCTGGGCCACACGCCTTTCGGCCATGCCGGACAGGATGCGCTCAACGCCTGCATGGCCGAGCACGGCGGCTTCGAGCACAACCTGCAGAGTCTGCGCGTGGTGGATGCGCTGGAGCACCGCTACCCGCAATACGACGGGCTCAATCTCAGCTTCGAGACCCGCGAAGGCATCCTCAAGCATTGCTCGCGCGCGAATGCGGAGCGCCTGGAACTGGCCGAGCCGAACGGCGTGGCCCGGCGCTTCCTCGACCGCACGCAGCCCGGCCTCGAGGCGCAGCTGTGCAACCTGGCCGATGCCATTGCCTACAACGCGCACG
This sequence comes from Variovorax sp. RKNM96, assembly GCF_017161115.1. Lineage (GTDB taxonomy): Bacteria > Pseudomonadota > Gammaproteobacteria > Burkholderiales > Burkholderiaceae_C > Variovorax. The sequence goes on from NZ_CP046508.1 coordinate 1,355,261, forward strand.
ACATCGACGACGGCGTGCGCTCGGGCCTCATCAGCGTCGAGCAGTTGGCCGAGGTGGAACTCTTCGAGTGCTTCCGCCGCGAGGCGCTGTCCGAATATCCCGAGCTGCAAGGGCGCCGCGTGCTCTACGAGACCATCCGGCGAATGCTGAGCGCCCAGGTCTACGACGTGATCGACGCCACGCGCGCAGCGCTCCAGACGCTGGCGCCGGCCGATGCGGACGGCGTGCGTCATTCGCCGCCCATCGTCGCCTTCAGCGAGACTATGCAAGCCCAGTCGGACGAGCTCAAGTGTTTCCTATTCCGCAACCTCTATCGCCACCCGCAGGTGACGCAGACCACCGACCAGGCGCAGCAAGTGGTGCGAGAACTGTTCGAGGCCTATCTCGAGCGCGACACCGAAATGCCCGGCTCCTATGCCGAGCGCCGCGACCGGCACCGGGCCGTGGCCGACTACATCGCCGGCATGACCGACCGCTTCGCGATGCGCGAGCACGAGCGGCTGACCGGCCGTCGGGGTATCGCATGAGTGCGAGCCCCGCGCCGCGCGTTCCGCTCGCGGCCTTCGCCGTATTACTCGGAGGAGTCAGTGCCGCACTGCATCTCGGCAAGCTGCCGCCCGCCGTGCCGGCGCTGCAGGCCTCGCTCGGCATCGGACTGGTCGAGGCGGGGTTCCTGCTCTCGCTCGTGCAGGTGGCGAGCATGACGCTGGGCCTCGTGGCAGGGCTCGCGGCGGACACCATCGGCCTGCGCCGCAGCATGCTGACGGGGCTTCTCGTGTTGACGGTCGCCAGCCTGCTCGGCGGCGCGGTCGGCGCAGGCCTTGTGGGCGGCGCGCATGCCGTGCAGTGGCTGCTGGTTCTGCGCGCGGTCGAAGGCATCGGTTTTCTCCTGGCGGTGATGCCGGGCCCCGGATTGATTCGCGCCCTGACGCCGGCGGGCGCCGACAAGGCCGCACTTGGCCTCTGGGGCGCCTACATGCCGCTGGGCGTGGCCCTCGCGCTGCTGCTAGGGCCCGCGCTGATCGCCTGGGGCGGCTGGGCCGACTGGTGGTGGGCGCTGTCGGTCGTATCGGCTGCGGCGGCGCTCTGGGTGTGGTCTGCCGTGCCGGCGGACCGTCTGCGTCCAGCCGCGACGGGCGGGGCCAGCGAAGGCTGGGTCTCCCGCCTGCGCGCCACCGTCGGTGCTCGCGCACCTTGGCTGACCGCGCTGACTTTTGCCGTGTATTCAGCCCAGTGGATGGCCGTGATCGGTTTCCTTCCCGCCATCTACGCCGGCGCGGGCGTGCCGTCCGGCTGGAACGCAGTGCTCACCGCGATCGCGGCCGCGATGAACATCGTCGGCAACGTTGCGGGCGGACGATGGCTCCAGCGCGGCGTGGCACCCGAGCGCTTGCTGCAATGGGGCTTCCTGGCGATGGCGCTGGGCGGCGTGGCCGCCTTCGCGCAGGTGGGGCAGGGCGCGGATGCGCTGGGATTGCCGCCCGCGCTGCGCTATGCCGCGGTCTGCGCGTTCTCGCTCGGCGGCGGCATGGTGCCGGCGACGCTGTTCCTGCTCGGCGTCCGATTGGCGCCCGGGCCCACCACGGTTTCCACGACGGTGGGGCTCATGCAGCAGGCCTCTTCGCTCGGGCAGTTCCTGGCGCCTCCCGCCGTGGCGTGGGTCGCGCACCGCGTCGGCGGCTGGCACTGGACCTGGGCCGCCACGCTCGCCTGCTCGGTGGCTGGCATGGTGCTCGCGCGGCGACTCGGGCGACTAAGACCTGCAACGGAGGTGGCATGACCGGCCCGGCGACAATCGACGCCATTCAGGCCGAAGCCGATACGCGGCGCTGGCTCGAGCGGGCGGTGATCGGCCTCAACCTGTGCCCGTTCGCAAAAGCGGTGCATGTGAAGGCGCAGATCCACTACGCCGTGCACCTGCCCGCCGACGAGTCCGGACTGATGGATGCGCTTCTTTCCGAAGCCAACGAACTCGCAGCCGTCGACGCCGCCGTGCGCGACACCACCCTTCTGATCGCACCCAACACTTTGGCGGATTTTCTGGACTTCAACGATTTTCTGGGCCGCGCCGAACGCAAGCTCGCCCGCGCGGGCTTCGACGGCGTGTTCCAGCTCGCAAGCTTTCATCCGCAGTTCCAGTTCGCGGGCACCGAGCCGGACGACATCGAGAACGCGACCAACCGGGCGCCATACCCCACGCTGCACCTGCTGCGCGAAGACAGCGTGAGCCGCGCGGTCGAGGCATTCCCGGAAGCCGAAGCGATCTTCGAACGCAACATCGAGACGCTCGAAGCGCTGGGCCCCGACGGCTGGGCCGCGCTCGACGTGGGACCAGGGAGTGCCCGACCATGAACGCACACGCGGCCAAGGCCACGAAGACGAACAAGGCCGCCAAGGCCGACGCCGAGCTGGCCGAGGTGCTGCGCCCCGGCCAGTCCATCGAGCTGCTCAAGGAACTTCACATCCTCACGCGCGAGGGCCGGCTCAACCAGGACTCGCGGCGCAAGCTCAAGCAGGTCTACCACCTGTTCCAGTTCATCGAGCAACTGCTGCGCGAGCTGCCGGGCGAGGGCGCGGAGGCCGCGCTGGCCGACCATGGCGCGGGCAAGTCGTACCTCGGTTTCATCATCTACGACCTGTTCTTCAGGGCACGCCAGGGCGGGCATGTCTACGGCATCGAGACGCGCGCCGAACTGGTCGAGCGCTCGCGCAAGCTGGCCGAGCACCTGGGCTTCGGCCGCATGTCGTTCCTCAACCTCACGGTGGCCGAATCGGCGATGGCGAGCGAGTTGCCGGCGCAGATCGACGTGGTCACCGCGCTGCATGCCTGCGACACCGCGACGGACGACGCCATCGCCTTCGGGCTGGCGAAGAAGGCGCGCTGCATGGTGCTGGTGCCGTGCTGCCAAGCGGAGGTGGCCGCGTGCCTGCGCGAGACCAAGGCGCTGGCCCTGTCGCGCACGCCGCTCGCGGAGCTGTGGCGCCATCCGCTGCACACGCGCGAAATCGGCAGCCAGCTCACCAACGTGCTGCGCTGCCTGTACCTCGAGGCCAACGGCTACAGCGTGACGGTCACCGAGCTGGTCGGCTGGGAGCACAGCATGAAGAACGAGCTGATCCTGGCGCGCTACACCGGCCAGCGCAAAGCCAGTGCGGCGACGCGGCTGGGCGAGCTGTTGTCGCAGTTCGGGCTCGACGCGCTGGGCGATACGCGGTTTCGCCTCGGCTGAGGCGCCCGCGTCGCGGCGGCTACGCAGCGCGCGAAGCCACCAGGTCGGTGAATGAATCGCGCGCGGGCCACGCCACCGTTTTCCAGGGGCTGAGTTCGTCCGCGAGAAGCTTCTCGGCCACCGAGGCCAGCAGCTTGCGCCCGACGATGTTGCTGCCCGGCGCGTTGCGCTCGCCGGCGAGGAAGCTCTGCGCGTAGTTGTCCCAACCGGTAAAGCGTTCGATGGCGAGTTCCGCGGCGGGCTCGAGCCAGTCCAGTGCTTCTTCGGCGCTTGCGTAACCAACGGCCGCTGCGCCCGTCGCCAGGTGGGCTGCGCGACCGGTCCACAGGGCCAGGTCGTCCTCGCTGGCCTGCGAAGCGAGGTCGTCGACGATTTCCGCCACGACCGTCTGCGCCTCTTCGCCATTCGTCACCGAGAAATCGCGCGTCAGCAGTTTTTTCCAGGCCTCGACTTCGTTGGGCGCAATGTCGATGCACAGCAGGTGCACCGCGCTGCGTTGCGCCTCGTGCGCTTCCTTCAGGTCGGGAGCAAAGGTCTGCCGGTACACCGCGGCGAGCGCCACGGCGAAGTTCTCGAAACGCGAGGAGGCCGCAAGGCGCGCTGCCAGCGCGGCGTTGTTTTCCTGCTGCGCGGCCTCGCGGTCGGCTGTTTCCTGGGCGAGTTCGGCTCTTCCTTCGGCCATGCCTTCTTTCACCGAGTCGACCAGTTCCTTGAAAAACTTGAACATTCGTCCCTCCCTGGGTGCGTTGGTAAACGGGCCGCTTAGGATACAAGCCTCGCGCGTCACTTCATTCCATGGCCCGTCTCCCCCGTCTCACGCTGGCCGACATGCCGCACCACGTGATCCAGCGCGGCAACAACCGCCAGCCGATCTTTGTCGATCGCGCGGACCACGAAAAGCTGCTCGGCCTCCTGGCCGACAACGCCACGCGCTTCGGTATCGCGCTGCACGCCTATGTGCTGATGGACAACCATTTCCACCTGCTGGCCACGCCCAATAGCACGACCGGCCTGCCACAGTTCATGCAGTCGGTGGGGCGCAGCTATGTGCGTTATTTCAACGACCGCCACGGGCGTAGTGGCACGTTGTGGGAGGGGCGCTATAGGTCCACGCTGATCCAGACCGATCGCTACCTGATGACCTGCATGGCCTACATCGACCTCAACCCGGTGCGCGCCGGCATGGCGGCCGATGCCCGCGACTACCCGTGGTCGAGCCACGGACATTACGCAGGCCTGCGGCACGACAAGCTGCTGACGCCGCATCCGCTTTACTGGGAGCTCGGCAACACGCCGTTCGCGCGCGAGGCGGCATATGTCGAGTTGGTGCGCGCCGGGGTGCGGGCGGCCGATCAGAACGCGCTGACCGAGGCCACTTTGCGAGGCTGGGCGGCAGGCGACGTAGATTTTTTGGACTCGTTGCAGAAATCGACCGAGCGTCGCGTGGTCAAGGCCAAGGCTGGCCGACCACCTTCCGCCTCCAATTCCTGAGCTGAAAGCACCGGCTGTCCGGCATGCAGTCTGCTGCTTTTGCTACCTTTTTTGATATGTCCCCAATTTAATTCCGATAAGAAAACTCGACTTTTAATGGGAATCTGACCCCTATTAAAGTGTTTGGCATTCTTTGTGCATCGCAATATGCTCCCTTTCCCTGCGAAAACTGAAGGAGTGCGCCATGACGACGGCTGCCGAGATCGAACATCTCCAAAAACACGGTCTGTATTCCGGTGCCGACGAGCACGACGCCTGCGGCGTCGGCTTCGTGGCCCACATCAAGGGCGAAAAAAGCCACGCCATCGTGCTGCAGGGCTTGAAGATCCTCGAAAACCTCGACCATCGCGGCGCAGTGGGCGCTGACAAGCTGATGGGCGACGGTGCCGGCATCCTGATCCAGCTGCCTGATCACCTCTACCGCGAAGAGATGGCCAAGCAGGGCGTCACGCTGCCCCCGCCGGGCGAATACGGCGTCGGCATGATCTTCCTGCCGAAGGAACACGCTTCCCGCGAAGCCTGCGAGCAAGAGATGGAACGCGCCATCAAGGCCGAAGGCCAGGTGCTGCTCGGCTGGCGCGACGTGCCGGTCAACCGCGACATGCCCATGTCGCCCACCGTGCGCGAAAAGGAACCGCTGCTGCGCCAGGTCTTCATCGGCCGCGGCAACGACGTGATCGTGCAGGACGCGCTGGAACGCAAGCTCTACGTGATCCGCAAGACCGCCAGCGCCAATATCCAGCGCCTGAAGCTCAAGCACAGCAAGGAATACTACGTTCCGAGCATGTCCAGCCGCACCGTGGTCTACAAGGGCCTGCTGCTGGCCGATCAGGTCGGCACCTACTACCTCGACCTGCAGGACAAGCGCTGCGTCTCGGCCCTGGGCCTGGTGCACCAGCGCTTCTCGACCAACACCTTCCCCGAGTGGCCGCTGGCCCACCCGTACCGCTACGTCGCCCACAACGGCGAAATCAACACGGTCAAGGGCAACTACAACTGGATGAAGGCGCGCGAAGGCGTGATGTCCTCGCCGGTGCTCGGCGCCGACCTGCAGAAGCTCTACCCGATCAGCTTTGCCGGCCAGTCCGACACCGCCACCTTCGACAACTGCCTCGAGCTTCTGACGATGGCCGGCTACCCCATCAGCCAGGCCGTGATGATGATGATTCCCGAGCCTTGGGAACAGCACGCCACCATGGACCCGCGCCGTCGCGCGTTCTATGAATACCACGCCGCCATGCTCGAGCCGTGGGACGGCCCGGCCTCCATTGTGTTCACCGACGGCCGCCAGATCGGCGCCACGCTCGACCGCAACGGCCTGCGCCCTTCGCGCTACTGCGTGACCGATGACGACCTGGTCATCATGGCTTCGGAGTCGGGCGTGCTGCCCGTGCCCGAGCAGAAGATCGTTCGCAAGTGGCGCCTGCAGCCCGGCAAGATGTTCCTGATCGACCTGGAGCAGGGCCGCATGATCGACGACGAGGAGGTCAAGGCCACCCTCGCGAACAGCAAGCCCTACAAGCAGTGGATCGAGAACCTGCGCATCAAGCTCGACAGCGTCAAGGCCGAACCGGTCGCGGCACCGATCAGCCAGGTCGCATTGCTCGACCGCCAGCAGGCCTTCGGCTACACCCAGGAAGACATCAAGTTCCTGATGAGCCCGATGGCGCAGGCCGGCGAAGAGGGCATCGGCTCCATGGGCAACGACAGCCCGCTGGCCGTGCTCTCCAACAAGAACAAGCCGCTCTACAACTACTTCAAGCAGCTGTTCGCGCAGGTGACGAACCCACCGATCGACCCGATCCGCGAAGCCATCGTGATGTCGCTGGTGTCCTTCATCGGCCCCAAGCCCAACCTGCTGGACATCAACCAGGTCAACCCGCCGATGCGGCTCGAGGTGAGCCAGCCGATCCTCGACTTCGCCGACATGGCGAAGCTGCGCGACATCGGCAAGTACACGCAGGGCAAGTTCAAGAGCTACGCGCTCGACATCACCTACCCGCTCGCCTGGGGCGACGAAGGTGTCGAAGCCAAGCTCGCGTCGCTGTGCGCCGAAGCGGTGGACGCCATCAAGGGCGGCCACAACATCCTGATCGTGAGCGACCGCGGCGTGAGCCCGACGCAGGTGGCGATTCCGGCGGTGTTGGCCCTCTCGGCCGTGCACCAGTACCTGGTCCGTGAAGGCCTGCGCACCACGGCCGGCCTGGTCGTCGAAACCGGTTCGGCGCGCGAGGTGCATCACTTCGGCGTGCTCGCCGGCTACGGCGCGGAAGCCGTGCATCCGTACCTTGCCATGGAAACGCTGGCAGCCATGCACGCCGACCTGCCGGGCGACCTGAGCGCCGACAAGGCGGTCTACAACTACGTCAAGGCCATCGGCAAGGGCCTGTCGAAGATCATGTCGAAGATGGGTGTCAGCACCTACATGAGCTACTGCGGCGCCCAGCTGTTCGAAGCCATCGGCCTGAACACCGAGACGGTGAACAAGTACTTCACCGGCACCGCCAGCCGCGTGGAAGGCATCGGCGTCTTCGAGATCGCCGAGGAAGCCATCCGCATGCACAAGGCCGCCTTCAGCGACGACCCGGTGCTCGCCCACATGCTGGATGCCGGCGGCGAATACGCCTGGCGCACGCGCGGCGAAGAGCACATGTGGACGCCCGACGCCATTGCCAAGCTGCAGCACAGCACGCGCTCCAACAACTGGAACACGTACAAGGAATACGCGCAGCTCATCAACGACCAGAACCGCCGCCACCTCACGCTGCGCGGCCTGTTCGAGTTCAAGATCGATCCGGCCAAGGCCATTCCGGTCGACGAGGTCGAGGCGGCCGCAGAAATCGTCAAGCGCTTTGCCACCGGCGCGATGTCGCTCGGCTCGATCAGCACCGAGGCGCACGCCACGCTCGCGATTGCCATGAACCGCATCGGCGGCAAGAGCAACACGGGCGAAGGCGGCGAAGACCCGGCGCGCTACCGCAACGAACTCAAGGGCATCCCGATCAAGCAGGGCGACACGCTCAAGAGCGTGATCGGCGCGGCCAACGTCGAGGTCGACCTGCCGCTGCAGGACGGCGACTCGCTGCGTTCGCGCATCAAGCAGGTCGCGTCGGGCCGCTTCGGCGTCACTGCCGAGTACCTGCATTCGGCCGACCAGATCCAGATCAAGATGGCGCAGGGCGCCAAGCCGGGCGAGGGCGGCCAGCTCCCGGGCGGCAAGGTCACCGAGTACATCGGCAAGCAGCGCTATGCGGTGCCGGGCGTGGGCCTCATCTCGCCGCCGCCGCACCACGACATCTACTCGATCGAAGATCTTGCACAGCTCATCCACGACCTGAAGAACACCGCGCCGCACGCGAGCATCAGCGTCAAGCTGGTGAGCGAAATCGGCGTCGGCACGATCGCGGCGGGCGTGGCCAAGTGCAAGAGCGACCACGTCGTGATCGCGGGCCATGACGGCGGCACGGGCGCCTCGCCCTGGTCGTCGATCAAGCATGCGGGCAGCCCGTGGGAAATCGGCCTGGCCGAGACGCAGCAGACGCTGGTGCTCAACCGCCTGCGCAGCCGCATCCGCGTGCAGGCCGACGGCCAGATGAAGACCGGCCGCGACGTCGCCATCGGCGCGTTGCTGGGCGCGGACGAATTCGGCTTCGCCACCGCGCCGCTGGTGGTCGAGGGCTGCATCATGATGCGCAAGTGCCACCTGAACACCTGCCCCGTGGGCGTGGCCACGCAGGACCCGATCCTGCGCAAGAAGTTCTCGGGCAAGCCCGAGCACGTCGTCAACTACTTCTTCTTCGTCGCGGAAGAAGTGCGCCAGATCATGGCCCAGCTGGGCATCCGCAAGTTCGACGACCTGATCGGCCGCGCCGACCTGCTCGACACCCGCAAGGGCATCGAACACTGGAAGGCCTCGGGCCTGGATTTCAGCCGCCTGTTCGCGCTGCCGAACGTGCCGGCCGATGTGGCCCGCTTCCATGTCGAGAACCAGGACCATGGCCTGGACAAGGCGCTCGACGTGAAGCTCATCGAGAAGTCGCGTCCCGCCATCGACAAGGGCGAGAAGGTGCAGTTCATCGAGGTGGCGCGCAACGTCAACCGCTCGGTGGGCGCGATGCTCTCGGGCGCTCTCACCAAGGTGCATCCGCAGGGCCTGCCCGACGACTCGATCCGCATCCAGCTCGAAGGCACGGGCGGCCAGTCGTTCGGCGCGTTCCTCGCGCGCGGCATCACGCTGTACCTGATCGGCGATGCCAACGACTACACCGGCAAGGGCCTCTCTGGCGGCCGCGTGGTGGTGCGTCCGAGCCTGGACTTCCGCGGCGAAGCGGTGCGCAACACCATCGTCGGCAACACCGCGCTGTACGGCGCGACCACCGGCGAGGCGTATCTCTGCGGCGTGGCCGGCGAACGCTTTGCGGTGCGCCTCTCGGGGGCTACGGCGGTCATCGAAGGCACGGGCGACCACGGCTGCGAATACATGACCGGCGGCACGGTCGCGGTGCTCGGCAAGACGGGCCGCAACTTCGCGGCCGGCATGAGCGGCGGCGTCGCCTTCGTCTACGACGAGGACGGCCAGTTCGCCACGCGCTGCAACCTCTCGATGGTGTCGCTCGACAAGGTGCTGACTTCGGCCGAACAGACCGCCAGCGTGCATCGCAAGATCTGGCACGGCGGCGAGACCGACGAAGCCCAGCTCAAGAAGCTGCTCGAAGAGCACCACCGTTGGACCGGCAGCAAGCGCGCGCGCGAACTGCTGGACAACTGGGCCGTGTCGCGCACCAAGTTCGTCAAGGTGTTCCCGAACGAATACAAGCGCGCCCTCGGCGAACTGCATGACCGCAAGGTCGAACTGGCGAGCAGCGGCAACAACGCGCACGCAGGCCTCGAGCCGCATGCGCTGGTCGCACCGGCTGCAACGGCCGCGGTCTGAGCGGCAACGAAAACGAAGAACAGAGGAAAGCACGATGGGAAAGATCACCGGCTTCATGGAGCATGAGCGCATCGAAGAGGGCTACAAGCCCGTCGACGAGCGCGTCAAGCACTACAAGGAATTCGTCGTCGGCCTGACGCCCGAGCAGGCCAAGGTGCAGGGCGCGCGCTGCATGGACTGCGGCACGCCGTTCTGCAATAGCGGCTGTCCGGTCAACAACATCATTCCGGACTTCAATGACCTCGTGTACCGCGACGACTGGCAGAACGCCTTCGCGGTGCTCGACTCGACCAACAACTTCCCCGAGTTCACCGGCCGCATCTGCCCCGCACCCTGCGAGGCCGCCTGCGTGCTCAACGTGAACGACGACGCGATCGGCATCAAGTCGATCGAGCACGCGATCATCGACCGCGCCTGGGACGAAGGCTGGGTCGCGCCGCGCGTGGCCAAGCACAAGACCGGCAAGAAGGTGGCGGTGGTGGGCGCGGGCCCGGCCGGCCTGGCGGCGGCGCAGCAACTGGCGCGCGCCGGCCACGAGGTGACGCTGTTCGAGAAGAACGACCGCATCGGCGGCCTGCTGCGCTACGGCATCCCCGACTTCAAAATGGAGAAGACCCACATCGACCGCCGCGTCGAGCAGATGAAGGCCGAGGGCGTGACCTTCCGCACCGGCGTGATGATCGGTGCCGCAAAGGATCCGCTGGGCAAGGGCTCCAAGGTGACCAACCTCGCCAAGGAAACCATCACGCCCGAGCAGCTGCAGAAGGACTTCGACGCCGTGGTGCTCACCGGTGGCGCCGAGCAATCGCGCGACCTGCCGGTGCCCGGCCGCGACCTGGACGGCATCCACTTCGCGATGGAGTTCCTGCCGCAGCAGAACCGCGTCAACGCGGGCGACAAGGTCAAGGGCCAGCTGCGCGCCGACGGCAAGCACGTGATCGTCATCGGCGGTGGCGACACCGGCTCCGACTGCGTGGGCACGAGCAACCGCCATGGCGCCGTGAGCGTCACGCAGTTCGAGCTGATGCCCCAGCCGCCCGAGGAGGAAAACCGCCCGCTGACCTGGCCCTACTGGCCGATCAAGCTGCGCACCAGCTCCAGCCATGAAGAAGGCTGCGAGCGCGAGTTCGCGATCTCCACCAAGGAGTTCATCGGCGAAAAGGGCAAGGTCACGGGCCTGAAGACCGTTCGCGTCGAGTGGAAGGACGGCAAGATGCAGGAAGTGGCCGGCAGCGAGCAGATCCTCAAGGCCGACCTGGTGCTGCTGGCGATGGGCTTCATCAGCCCCGTGGCCACCGTGCTCGACGCTTTCGGCGTGGAGAAGGATGCGCGCGGCAATGCCCGCGCCACTGTCGACTTCATTGGCGGCTATGCCACCAACGTGCCGAAGGTGTTTGCGGCGGGCGACATCCGCCGCGGCCAGTCGCTCGTGGTGTGGGCCATTCGCGAAGGCCGCCAGGCCGCACGCTCGGTGGACGAGTTCCTGATGGGATTCAGCGATTTGCCGCGCTGATTTTTGTTTCAATTTCGCGGGGCCCGTCACGGCCCCGCTATCATTCGCGGAAACCGCATGCCGGGATGCCTGAAAAGGCGCCCGGCTTTTTTATTGAGATGGACCCAGCCGCACAGCCACAACCCTTCGTAGAGTTTCGCGACGTCACGTTCGGCTACGGCGCGCGCGCGATCCTCGACGGCGTCTCTTTCGCCGTCCCGCGCGGCAAGGTCACGGCCCTGATGGGCGCCTCCGGCGGTGGCAAGACCACGGTGCTGCGATTGATCGGCGGACAGCAGCGGGCGCAGCGCGGCGAGGTGCACTTCGACGGCCACGATGTCGGCAAGTTCGACAACACGGCGCTCTACGCGGCCCGGCGCCGCATGGGCATGCTGTTCCAGTTCGGTGCCCTGTTCACCGACATGACCGTGTTCGACAACGTGGCGTTCCCGCTGCGCGAGCACACCCAATTGTCCGAAGCGCTGGTGCGCGACGTGGTGCTCATGAAGCTCGATGCGGTGGGCCTGCGCGGTGCGCGCGACCTGATGCCCAGCGAGGTGTCGGGCGGCATGGCACGGCGTGTGGCGCTGGCGCGCGCGATCGCGCTCGACCCCGACCTCGTGATGTACGACGAACCTTTCGCCGGCCTCGATCCGATCTCGCTCGGCACCGCCGCGCGGCTCATTCGCCAGCTCAACGACACGCTCGGGCTGACCAGCATCGTGGTATCGCACGATCTCGAAGAAACCTTCCGCATCGCCGATCACGTGATCATCCTGGCGAATGGCAGCATTGCCGCGCAGGGCACGCCGGCCGAGGTGCGAGAGAGCGCCGACCCGCTGGTGCACCAGTTCGTGAATGCGTTGCCCGATGGGCCGGTGCGCTTTCACTACCCGGGCGTCAGCATCGAAGACGACTTCGGCAATGTCGAAGGAGGGCGTTCATGAGCTGGTGGAAGCCCGCCGATGTCGGTTTTTCCGTGCGCAGCCATCTCGCGAATCTGGGCTACGGCGCCAAGCTCTTCATGCGGCTTGTCGGCCCGGGCGCGCAGATCATGCGGCGCTTTGGCCTCGTGCGCGACCAGATCCATTTCCTGGGCAACTACTCGCTCGCCATCATCGGCGTGTCGGGGCTGTTCGTCGGCTTCGTGCTGGGGCTGCAGATGTACTACGCGCTGCAGCGCTACGGCTCGTCCGAGGCGCTCGGCCTGCTGGTCACGCTGAGCCTCGTGCGCGAGCTCGGGCCGGTGGTGGCCGCCTTGCTTTTCACCGGCCGGGCCGGTACCTCGCTCACTGCCGAGATCGGGCTCATGAAGGCCGACGAGCAATTGAGCGCCATGGAAATGATGGCGGTCGACCCGGTGCAGCGCATCCTCGCACCGCGCTTCTGGGCCGGCGTCATCACCATGCCGCTGCTGGCGGCCGTGTTCAGCGCGGTGGGCATCATGGGCGGCTACGTGGTGGGCGTGCTGATGCTGGGGGTCGATCCGGGCGCCTTCTGGGGCCAGATGCAGGGCGGCGTCGATGTGTGGCGCGACGTCGGCAACGGCGTGATCAAGAGCATCGTCTTCGGCTTCACCGTGACTTTCATTGCGCTGCTGCAGGGCTACGAGGCCCAGCCCACGCCCGAAGGCGTGTCGCGCGCAACCACGCGCACGGTCGTGACGGCGTCGCTCGCGGTGCTCGGGCTGGACTTCCTGCTCACCGCCATGATGTTCAGTATCTAAAGGGGCACAGCTCCCATCGTTCTAGAGAGTGCAAACCATGCAACGTACCAACAACGACATCTGGGTCGGCCTATTCGTGCTCATCGGCGCGGCCGCACTGCTGTTCCTCGCGCTGCAGTCGGCCAACCTGCTGAGCCTGAATTTCCAGAAGACCTACACGGTCACCGCGCGCTTCGACAACATTGGTGGTTTGAAGCCACAAACTGCCGTCAAGAGCGCTGGTGTAGTGGTCGGGCGTGTGGAATCCATTGCGTTCAACGACAAGGCCTTTCAGGCCGACGTGACGCTGGCACTTCAAAACCGTTACAGTTTTCCCAAGGACAGCTCGCTCAAGATCCTGACCAGTGGCCTGCTCGGCGAGCAGTACATCGGCATCGAAGCGGGCGCCGAGGAGAAGAACTTGCAAGCCGGCGACACCATCACCTCGACCCAATCGGCCGTGGTGCTGGAGAACCTGATCAGCCAGTTCCTTTACAGCAAGGCGGCCGAAGGGGGCTCGAATACGGCGCCGGGAACAGCCAACAAAAAATGACATCACGATTCTTTGCATCGAATGCTATGAAAAGCATAGCTAATAGCGCCCGTTGGGCAATTGCCGCCGCCGCTCTGGCGATTGTTGCCGGGTGTGCCACCGGGCCCAACGCCAATCCGGTCGATCCGTTCGAGCCTTTCAACCGGGGCGTGACGCGCTTCAACGACACGGTCGACAACGCGGTTCTCGTGCCGGTGGCCACCGCTTACCAGCGCGTATTGCCTTCGATGGTGCGCTCGGGTGTGGACAACTTCTTCAACAACCTGGGCGATGTCTGGAACCTCGCCAACAACGTCGTGCAGCTGAAGCTGCAAGGCAGCGCCGAGACTTTCATGCGGCTCAATGTCAACACGTTCTTCGGGCTTGGCGGCCTGCTCGACGTGGCGACTGAGGCGGGCATTCCCCGCCACGAAGAAGACTTCGGGCAGACGCTGGGCTACTGGGGTGTGGGCGCCGGTCCTTACATCGTGCTGCCGGTGTTCGGCCCGTCGACCCTGCGCGACACCGCGGCGTTGCCGGTGGACCGCCTCGGCGACCCGGTTTCCCAGATGAACGACGTGGCCTGGCGCAATTCGCTCACCGTGCTGCATGCCGTCGACACGCGTTCGCAGTACCTGCGCGCCGGCCGCCTGCTCGGCGAAGCGGCGCTCGACAAGTATTCGTTCACGCGCGATGCGTTCCTGCAGCGCCGCCGCAACCAGGTCTACGACGGCAATCCGCCGGACGACGGTGCCGGCAACAGCCCGGCCGACGACGGCGCCGGAAAGTAAGCAGAAAGCGCGGGGCGGACGATGAAGCTGCTTGCATCCGGTTGCAAGGCTTCACCTGCGCTTCAGGAACCCGGTCGTCCCCGGGCCTGTCGAATCCGTTCTTGTCGCAGCACCCCTTGCTCTGTGCGATCCGGGTGCTTCGACGATTTTTCAAATTTGAGGGACTCTCCATGAACAACAAGATCTTGCTGCAACGACGTGATGTGGGCCGACTGGTCCTGGCCGGTGCCCTGCTGCTGGGCGCTGCCGTCGCCTTCGTCCGCCCCGCCTACGCTGCCGATGAGGCACCCGACGCGCTGGTCAAGCGCCTGTCGAGCGATGTGCTCGAGACGATCAAGGCCGACTCGTCGATCAAGGCCGGCGACGTCAACAAGATCATGCTGCTGGTCGACAGCAAGATCATGCCCAACGTCAACTTCCAGCGCATGACGGCTTCTGCCGTCGGCCCGGCCTGGCGCCAGGCCACCCCCGAGCAGCAAAAGCGCCTGCAGGACGAGTTCAAGGCCCTGCTGGTTCGCACCTACGCCGGCGCACTCGACCAGGTGGTCGACCAGACCGTCACCGTGCGTCCGTTCCGCGGTTCGGCCGACGACAAGGAAGTGCTGGTCCGCACCGAGATCCAGGGCCGCGGCGAGCCCGTGCAGCTCGACTACCGTCTCGAGAAGACGCCGGGCCAGGGCGCAGGCTGGAAGGTCTACAACCTCAATGTGCTGGGCGTCTGGCTGGTCGATACCTACCGCACGCAGTTCGCGCAGGAAATCAACAAGAGCGGCATCGACGGCCTGATCGCCGCGCTGGCCAGCCGCAACAAGAGCAACACCAAGGGCTGACCGGCCGACGACACCGCCATGCTGGTCCTGCCCACCAAGCTCACCCACGACGAGGCCCCCGCCTGCATGCGCATGCTGCAGCAGGGGCTCAAGGGCCAGACGGACTCGTCGTCCACGGTGGTCGACGCCACCGCGCTGGCGCAGTTCGATTCCTCGGCATTGGCGGTGCTGCTCGAGTGCCGACGTGAATCGAGCGCACTGGGCCGCGGCTTCTCGGTCAAAGGCCTTTCCCCGCGCTTGCGCGAACTGGCCGCGCTGTACGGTGTCGCGGGCCTTTTGCCCGCCGCGCCCTGAAAAAGTAACGGCCCCGTAAAATCGCGGGCTCCCATGCCCGCGATCTCATTCCAGTCGGTCTCCAAGACCTATCCCCCCTCCAGACAGCAGAAAGCCCAAGGCAAACAAGGCTTGCGCGCGGTCGACGAGGTTTCCTTCCAGATCGAGCCGGGCGAGTTCTTCGGCCTGCTCGGCCCGAACGGCGCGGGCAAGACCACCCTGATCAGCATGCTCGCGGGCCTGTCGCGGCCCACGTCCGGCGCCATCATCGTGCATGGCTTCGACGTGCAGCGCGACTACGCCGAGGCGCGGCGCCAGCTGGGCATCGTGCCGCAGGAGCTGGTGTTCGACCCCTTCTTCAACGTGCGGGAGTCGCTGCGCATCCAGTCGGGCTACTTCGGCATCAAGAACAACGACGACTGGATCGACGAGCTGCTGCACAGCCTCGGTCTCGCCGACAAGGCCACGGCCAACATGCGGCAACTGTCGGGCGGCATGAAGCGCCGCGTGCTGGTGGCGCAGGCGCTGGTGCACAAGCCGCCCGTCATCGTGCTGGACGAGCCCACCGCCGGCGTCGACGTCGAGCTGCGCCAGACGCTCTGGCAGTTCGTCGCCAGGCTCAACAAGCAGGGCAGCACCGTGCTGCTCACCACCCATTACCTGGAAGAGGCCGAGGCGCTGTGCAGCCGCATCGCGATGCTCAAGCAGGGCCGCGTGATCGCGCTCGACCGCACCAGCGAACTGCTGAAGTCGGCCGCAAGCAACGTGCTGCGCTTCAAGACCGACGCGATGCTGCCCTGGGCTATTGCCCAGCATGCGCGCATCACCGGGCGCATCGTGCAGCTGCCGGCGCAGAACGCCCATGAAGTCGAACAATTGCTGGCCGCGATCCGCGAAGCCGGCGTGGCGGTGGAAGACGTGGAAATGCGCAAGGCCGATCTGGAAGACGTGTTCATCGACCTGATGGCGGGCGAGCAGACGCCGCTGGAGGTCGCGCGATGATGGCCGTGACGGGTTGGCGCGCGCTGCTCTACAAGGAGACGCTGCGCTTCTGGAAGGTCGGCTTCCAGACGGTCGGCGCGCCAGTGCTCACCGCGCTGCTGTACCTCATGGTCTTCGGCCACGTGCTCGAAGACCATGTGAAGGTCTACGGTTCGGTCGGTTACACGGCCTTCCTCGTGCCCGGCCTCGTGATGATGAGCGTGCTGCAGAACGCGTTCGCGAACAGCTCGTCCTCGATCATCCAGAGCAAGATCATGGGCAGCCTCGTGTTCGTGCTGCTCACGCCGCTGTCGCACTGGGGCTGGTTCTTCGCCTATGTGGGCTCGTCGATCATCCGCGGGCTGGCGGTGGGGCTCGGCGTGTTCGTGGTCACCATCTTCTTCGCGATGCCGAATTTCGTGGCGCCGGTCTGGATCATCGTTTTTGCGCTGCTGGGCGCCGCGATGCTCGGCACCCTGGGGCTCATCGCCGGCCTCTGGGCCGAGAAGTTCGACCAGATGGCGGTGTTCCAGAACTTCCTGATCATGCCCATGACGTTCCTCTCGGGCGTGTTCTATTCGATCGGCTCGCTGCCGCCCTTCTGGCAGAGCGTGAGCCACCTGAACCCGTTCTTCTACATGATCGACGGCTTCCGCTACGGCTTCTTCGGCGTGAGCGACGCCTCGCCCTGGCTGAGCCTGGGCATCGTCGGCACCGCCTGGCTGGTGGTGAGCGCGATTGCCGTCCATCTTCTCCGTATCGGCTACAAAATCCGGGGCTGAACGCCCCTTTTCCAGACCCCATGACCGCCGAACAACTCCAGGCCCTGATCCAGTCCCACCTCCTCTGCGAGCACATCTCGCTGGAGGGCGATGGTCGACATTGGTACGCGACCATCGTCTCGGCCGAATTCGAGGGCAAGCGCGCTATCCAGCGCCACCAGCGGGTCTACGCCACCCTCGGTGCGAAAATGCACACCGACGAAGTGCATGCGCTCTCGATGAAAACCTACACGCCGGCCGAATGGGCGGCGGTGGAAAAGTAAATTCCGGCCCCCGGGCCACCCCATTTCGCTGGATCCTCGATGGACAAACTACTGATTCGCGGCGGGCGCCAGCTCCGCGGCGAGGTACTCATTTCCGGCGCCAAGAACGCCGCGCTGCCCGAGCTGTGCGCGGCCCTCCTGACCGAGCAGCCCGTGACGCTGCACAACGTGCCTCGCCTGCAGGACGTGTCGACCATGCTCAAGCTGGTGCGCAACATGGGCGTCGTCGCCGAGCGCGACGACAACGGCACGGTGCAGCTCAATGCCGGCGACCTCACCAACCCCGAGGCCCCCTACGAACTGGTGAAGACCATGCGCGCCTCGGTGCTGGCGCTTGGCCCGCTGCTCGCGCGCTTCGGCCATGCCAAGGTGTCGCTGCCGGGCGGCTGCGCCATCGGCTCGCGCCCCGTCGACCAGCACATCAAGGGCCTGCAGGCGATGGGCGCCGAGATCGTGGTCGAGCACGGCTACATGGTCGCGAGCCTCCCTGCCGGCCGCACCCGCCTGAAGGGCGCGCGCATCCTGACCGACATGGTCACCGTCACCGGCACCGAGAACTTCCTCATGGCCGCTGCGCTGGCCGAAGGCGAGACGCTGCTCGAAAACGCCGCGCAGGAGCCGGAGATCGTCGACCTGGCCGAAATGCTGATCCGCATGGGCGCGAAGATCCAGGGCCACGGCACCAGCCACATCCGCATCCAGGGCGTCGAGAAGCTGCACGGCTGCGAGCACGCCGTGGTGGCCGACCGCATCGAGGCGGGCACGTTCCTCTGCGCCGTCGCGGCCACGGGCGGCGAGGCGTTCCTGCGCCACGCGCGCGGCGACCACCTCGACGCGGTGATCGACAAGCTGCGCGACGCCGGCTGCGAAGTCGGCTGCGAGAAGGACGGCATCCGCATCGCCTCGCAGGGCGCGGCGCAGCTCAAGGCCCAGAGCTTCAGCACCACCGAATACCCCGGCTTTCCGACCGACATGCAGGCACAGTTCATGGCGCTGAACGTGATCGCGCGCGGCGCCTCGATGGTCACCGAGACCATCTTCGAGAACCGCTTCATGCACGTGAACGAGATGGTTCGCCTGGGCGCGACCATCCACGTCGAAGGCAAGGTCGCGATGGTCGAAGGCGTGCCGCAGCTCTCGGGCGCCACCGTGATGGCCACCGACCTGCGCGCTTCCGCCAGCTTGGTCATCGCCGGCCTCGTGGCCGAAGGCGAGACGCTGGTCGATCGCATCTATCACCTGGATCGGGGCTACGACCGCATGGAAGCCAAGCTGTGCGGCCTGGGCGCCGACATCGAACGCGTGACCGGAGCCGCCGCATGATTACCCTGGCACTCTCCAAAGGCCGCATCTTCGAAGAGACGATGCCTCTGCTGGCCGCCGCCGGCATCGAGGTCACCGAAGACCCCGAGAAGTCGCGCAAGCTGATCCTGGAGACCACTCGCCCCGACGTGCGCGTGGTGCTGGTGCGGGCTTCCGACGTGCCCACCTATGTGCAGTACGGCGGCGCCGACCTCGGCGTGACCGGCCTCGACGTGCTGCTGGAAAACGGCAACCAGGGCATGTACCAGCCGCTGGACCTGCGCATCGCGGCCTGCCGCCTGAGCGTGGCCGTGCGCGCCGACTACGACTACGCCTCGGCCGTGCGGCAAGGCTCGCGCCTGCGCGTAGCGACCAAGTACGTGGGCCTCTCGCGCGAGTTCTTCGCGAGCAAGGGCGTGCACGTCGACCTGATCAAGCTCTACGGCAGCATGGAGCTCGCGCCGCTCACGGGCCTGGCCGACGCCATCGTCGACCTGGTCTCGACCGGCAACACGCTCAAGGCCAACCACCTCGTCGAGGTCGAACGCATCATGGACATCAGCGCGCGCCTGGTCGTCAACCAGGCCGCGCTCAAGCTCAAGCGCGAGCCGATCCGACGCATCATCGACGCCTTCGCGTCAGCCATTCCTCCCGCCAAATGACTCTGAAAGCAGCCCCCGCCCGTCTCTCCACGACTTCAGCCAGCTTCGACGCTGAATTCAAGGCGCGGCTGCATTGGTCCGCGGATGCGGACGCGGCCATCGAGAAGGTGGTGGCCGACATCCTGGCCGACGTGCAGAAGCGTGGCGACGAGGCGGTGCTGGAGTACACGCGCCGCTTCGACGGCCTGGGCGCTGCCGCCGTTTCCGAACTCGAATTGACGCAAGCCGATTTCAAGGAAGCTTTCGACTCGCTGCCCCAAGACCAACGCGATGCGCTGCAAGCCGCGGCCCAACGTGTGCGCAGCTATCACGAGGCACAGAAGAAGGCCAGCGGCGAAAGCTGGAGCTATCGCGACGCCGACGGCACGCTGCTCGGCCAGAAGGTCACGCCGCTGGACCGCGTCGGCATCTACGTGCCCGGCGGCAAGGCGGCCTATCCGTCCAGCTTGCTGATGAACGCGATCCCGGCGCATGTGGCCGGCGTCGGCGAAATCATCATGGTCGTGCCGACGCCTGTGAAGGGCAGCGTCGCGACGGGCGGCGCAGGCGGGCAATCGTCGACGAAGGGCGAGCGCAACGTGCTGGTGCTGGCCGCTGCCTACGTGGCCGGCGTCACCCGCGCCTTCACCATCGGCGGCGCCCAGGCCGTGGCGGCGC
Organism: Variovorax sp. RKNM96; assembly: GCF_017161115.1. GTDB lineage: Bacteria > Pseudomonadota > Gammaproteobacteria > Burkholderiales > Burkholderiaceae_C > Variovorax. The sequence goes on from NZ_CP046508.1 coordinate 1,375,185, forward strand.
TCGCCTACGGCACCGCCACCATCCCCGCGGTCGACAAGATCACCGGCCCCGGCAACGCCTATGTGGCCGCCGCCAAGCGCCGCGTGTTCGGCACCGTGGGTATCGACATGATCGCGGGCCCGAGCGAGATCCTCGTGCTGGCCGACGGCACCACGCCGCCCGAGTGGGTGGCGATGGACCTGTTCAGCCAGGCCGAGCACGACGAGCTGGCGCAAAGCATCCTGCTGTGCCCCGACGCCGCCTACATCGACCGCGTGCAAGCCGAAATCGATCGCCTGCTGCCCGCCATGCCGCGTGCGGAAATCATCGCCGCCTCGCTCAATGGCCGCGGCGCGCTGATCCACACGAAGAGCATGGAAGAGGCCTGCGAGATCAGCAACCGCATCGCCCCCGAGCACCTGGAAGTCAGCAGCAGCGAACCCAACCGCTGGGAGCCGCTGCTGCGCCACGCGGGCGCGATCTTCCTCGGCGCCTTCACCAGCGAGAGCCTGGGCGACTACTGTGCCGGCCCGAACCACGTGCTGCCGACCAGCGGTACGGCGCGCTTCTCGAGCCCGCTGGGCGTGTACGACTTTCAGAAGCGCTCCAGCCTGATCGAGGTCAGCGAAGCCGGCGCCCAGGTGCTCGGCCCGATCGCGGTCACGCTGGCCGAAGGCGAGGGCCTGCAGGCGCACGCTGAAGCCGCCCGCATGCGCCTGCGTAAGATCTGAGGCTCCAACAACCCCGTTCCAGGGAGGAGCACGCCAGATGATTCAACGTCTCTATCGTTCGCGATTTTTCCGCTTCGCCACCGGCCTCGTGGCAGGCGCCGCCTTGCTGGCCGCCTGTTCGCAGATGCCGCAGAACCGCGGCGAGACGGCCGCGATGTCCGCAACGCCTAGCGCCGCAACCCCGGCGCCCGCGCCGGCCCAGCTCGGCACGCAGTGGGGCGAGGGCATCGAATCGAAGACCCGCACCGTCGTGGCCAAGCGTCTGTCCGAGCAGCCTGACGAGGTGGCCTCCATTGGCTACAACGAAGCTTCCGCCGTGCGCCGCGACGTGGGCAACAACCCCGAGCGCCGGCTCAACCTGCAACTGGCCCAGGGCGACGTCGAATGGTCGGTGCTCGACGAGAGCAACCGCCCGCTGCCGCTGCAGCGCTCGCGCCGAGGCGACGACATGTTCCGCCTCGCAGGCGTCGAAGGCGCGCGCTACACGCTGCGCTTTCGCAACCTGAGCGACCGCAGCTACGAGGTGATTGCCACCGTCGACGGCCTCGATGTGCTCAGCGGCAAGCCCGGCAGCCTGCGCAACGGCGGCTACGTGCTGCGCCCGCAGGAGACGCTGAACATCGAAGGCTTCCGCAAGAGCCAGAGCGAAGTCGCCGCCTTCCGCTTCGCCACCCCGGGCCGCGCCTATGCGGCGAACACCGAAGCCGGCGACGTGCGCAACATCGGCGTGATCGGCGCTGCGCTGTTCGAACTCGAGCAGCCCCAGGTACCGCGCCGTCCGCGCCGCGACGCCACGCCGCCGCAGCCCAGCGCCTTCCCGGCCGATGGCGCCTACGCGCCGCCGCCGCGCTACCGCAAGTAAATGCCATGAAGCGCACCGCCCGTCTGTCGATGCTCGTGTTCGCGCTTGCGCTCGCGGCCGGCGTCGGTGCGCAGGCCATGACCATCCGCGAGTTCCACACGCTCGAGGTCAAGGAAAAGAAAGAGGGCAAGGCCTACGCGAGCTACTACCTCGTCGGCGTGCTCGAAGGCCTGCGCGAAGCCAGCGACACGGCGCGGCGCACCGGCCAGAAGCCGCTGTTCTGTGTCGACGGCCGGCGGCTCGAGCCCTCGATGGCGCGCTCGCTCTTCCAGGCCGAGCTCAAGCGCAACGCCGAGCTCTATGAAGCCGACATGCCGGTGCAGCTGGTGCTGTCGAGCGCGCTGCAGAACAGCTTCCGGTGCGCGTCCTGATTTCCACATGTTCGCGAAACTGAAAAAGGCCTTGATGGGTGGCGCCGCCGACACGGCGCCCACGCGCGCCCAGGTGCGCCTGCAGGCCATGCTCGACGAACTCGAAGACGAGCCCGAGCAGACTTTCCTGGACAGCGCCGATGCCGAGCACCGCGTCGACATCCACGCCTTCGGCCGCAATTTCGTCGAAGACGGCGAATCGGCCGACGACGAGGGCTACGTGCTCGTCACCAACGGCATGAGCGACCGGCTCATGCCCGTGCCGCCCGGCGGCGTGCCCGAGGGCATGACGCGCGCGGCCGAGCTGGTCTGGTACGTGCGCGACCTGAACCCCGAATACATCTCGAACCTGCGCTGGCTCGCCAAGCTGCCGGCCTTCGACCGCTTTTTCCTCGCCAGCGGCCACCGCGTGCCGATGCCCGAACCGCCGCTGTCGTTCTGCGGGTTCCAGACCTTCTTTTTTCTCTCGCCGATCTACGGCCCCGACGCGCGCATGCTCTCGGGCGTCACTGTCGATGAAGGCGAGGCCGTCGCAACGCTGACCGTCAACCTCATTTCCGAAGCCGAATACGCGCTGGTCAAGCGTGAAGGCGGCTTTGGCGAACTGCTCGACCTGTTCGACGCCAACGACCACCCGATGGTCTTCGACCCCCAGCGAACTTCCTATGTCTGACTCTCTCCCCGCGCTCCAGCGCATCCGCGCCGACGTGCGCGCCATGCGTGCCTACGCCGTGCAGGACGCGCGCGGCTTCATCAAGCTCGACGCGATGGAAAACCCCTTCGGCCTGCCGCCCGCGCTGCAGGCCGAGCTCGGCGCGCGGCTGGGCGCACTGGCGCTCAACCGCTACCCCGGCGACCGCGGCGCCGACCTGCAGCGTGCGCTGGCCGCGCATGCGCAGATGCCCGAAGGTTTCCGCCTGATGCTGGGGAACGGCTCGGACGAGCTGATCTCGCTGCTGGCCATCGCCTGCGACCAGCCCGGCGCCACCGTGCTCGCGCCCGTGCCCGGCTTCGTGATGTACGCCATGAGCGCCCAGCTGCAGGGCCTGCGCTTCGTCGGCGTACCGCTCACGGCCGACTTCGAGCTCGACGAGGCCGCCATGCTGGCCGCCATCGCGCGCGAGAAGCCCGCCATCGTCTACCTTGCCTACCCGAACAATCCGACCGCCAACCTCTGGGACGACGCGGTCGTCGAGAAGATCGTCGAAGCCCAGGGCGCGCAGGGCGGCCTGGTGGTGATCGACGAGGCCTACCAGCCCTTCGCCGCCCGCAGCTACATCGACCGGATCGCCAGGCACGGCCATGTGCTGCTGATGCGCACGCTCAGCAAGTTCGGCCTGGCTGGCATCCGCCTGGGCTACCTCATGGGGCCGGCGGCGCTGGTCGCCGAGGTCGACAAGGTGCGCCCGCCCTACAACATCAGTGTGCTCAACTGCGAGTGCGCGCTGTTCGCGCTGGAGCACACCGAGGTGTTCGAGGCGCAGGCCAAGCAGATTCGCGAGGAGCGCGAGCGCCTGATGACCGGCTTGGGCCGCCTGCCGGGCGTAAAGACCTGGCCCAGCGACGCCAACATGGTCCTTTTGCGTGTGCCCGATGCCGCCAAGACCTTCGAGGGCATGAAAGCCCAGGGGGTGCTGGTGAAGAACGTTTCTAAAATGCACGAACTGCTGGCAAATTGCCTGCGCCTGACCGTCGGAACGGCCGACGAGAATGCGCGGATGCTGGCGGCACTCGAAGCCTCACTATGACCACCCCACAGAGCACCGACCGCACCGCGTCGGTCACCCGCAACACCGCCGAGACGAAGATCACCGTCAGCGTGAACCTCGACGGCACCGGCAAGGCCAAGCTCGCCACCGGCATCGGCTTCTTCGACCACATGCTCGACCAGATCGCCCGCCACGGGCTGATCGACCTCGATATCGACTGCCAGGGCGACCTGCACATCGACGGCCACCACACGGTGGAAGACGTCGGCATCACGCTCGGGCAGGCCGTGGCCCAGGCCATCGGCGACAAGAAGGGCATCCGCCGCTACGGCCATGCCTACGTGCCGCTGGACGAAGCGCTCAGCCGCGTGGTCATCGACTTCTCGGGCCGCCCGGGCCTCGTGATGCACGTGCCCTTCACCAGCGGAATGATCGGCACCTTCGACAGCCAGCTCACCTACGAGTTCTTCCAGGGCTTCGTGAACCACGCTTTCGTCACGCTGCATATCGACAACCTCAAGGGCGTGAACGCGCACCACCAGTGCGAGACCGTCTTCAAGGCCTTCGCCCGTGCGATGCGCGGCGCGCTGGAGCTCGATCCGCGCTCCGTCGGCGTCATTCCCTCGACCAAGGGTTCGCTCTGAAACTCGCCAGCGAACAGCTATGAAATCTGTAGCAAATTCCGTCGCGGTCGTCGACTACGGCATGGGCAACCTGCACTCCGTGTCGCAGGCTGTGCGCCATGCGGCCGACCAGGTGGGCGTGGAGGTGTTCGTCACCTCCGATCCGGACGTGGTGCGCAAGGCCACCCGCGTGGTGCTGCCGGGGCAAGGCGCGATGCCCGACTGCATGCGCGAACTGCGCGACTCGGGCCTGCAGGAATCAGTGCTCGAAGCGGCCGCGAACAAGCCGCTCTTCGGCGTGTGCGTCGGCATGCAGATGCTGCTGTCGCGCAGCGACGAAGGCCCGACCGACGGCCTTGGCCTCATACCGGGTGAGGTCATCAAGTTCGAACTGGCTGGCCGCCTGCAGGCCGACGGCAGCCGCTTCAAGGTGCCGCAGATGGGCTGGAACCAGGTGCGCCAGGCCCAGCCGCATGCGGTGTGGGCGGGTATTCCCGACCAGAGTTATTTCTACTTCGTGCACAGCTTCTACGCGCGGCCGGCCGACGCCCGGCACAGCGTGGGCGAGGCCGATTACGGCGCGAGCTTTACCGCAGCCATCGCACGCGATAACATTTTTGCCACCCAGTTCCACCCGGAGAAGAGTGCGGACCATGGGTTGCAGCTCTATCGAAATTTCCTCCACTGGAATCCCTGAACCATTTTTCCGACCGGGCCGAACCCTCCACAGCCCGGTTTTCGCTCACTCGCGTCACTTCCATGCTCCTCATTCCCGCCATTGATCTCAAAGACGGCCACTGCGTTCGCCTCAAACAGGGCGACATGGACCAGTCCACCATCTTCAGCGAAGACCCCGCCGCCATGGCCCGCAAGTGGGTCGAGGCCGGCGCACGGCGGCTGCACCTGGTCGATCTGAATGGCGCCTTCGCCGGCAAGCCGCAGAACCACGCGGCGATCAAGGCGATCCTGAAGGAAGTCGGCGACGACATCCCGGTGCAACTGGGCGGCGGCATCCGCGACCTGGACACCATCGAGCGCTACATCGACGACGGCCTGCGCTACGTGATCATCGGCACCGCCGCGGTCAAAAACCCGGGGTTCCTGAAGGACGCCTGCAGCGCCTTCGGCGGCCACATCATAGTGGGCCTGGATGCCAAGGACGGCAAGGTCGCCACCGATGGCTGGAGCAAGCTCACCGGCCACGAGGTGGCCGACCTCGGCAAGAAGTTCGAGGACTACGGGGTCGAGTCGATCATCTACACCGACATCGGCCGCGACGGGATGCTCTCGGGCATCAACATCGAGGCCACCGTCAAGCTCGCGCAGGCGCTGACCATTCCGGTGATCGCCTCGGGCGGTCTCTCGAACATGGCCGACATCGACCAGCTCTGCGCGGTCGAGTTCGAAGGCGTCGAGGGCGTGATCTGCGGACGCGCCATCTATTCGGGCGACCTCGACTTCGCCGCCGCCCAGGCGCGCGCGGACGAGCTGGCCGGCGCCTGACGCCTTCCTCTTCTACGTCCTGTAGCGCGTGCTCTCCGCGCTCGCCATTGCCAACTACCGGTCGCTGCGCCAGCTGACGGTGCCGCTCGGCCGCCTCACGGTGGTGACGGGCGCCAACGGCAGCGGCAAGTCGAGCGTGTACCGCGCGATGCGCCTGCTGGCCGACATCGCCAATGGCGGCGTGATCCGCTCGCTGGTGCGCGAGGGCGGGCTGTCTTCCACGTTGTGGGCCGGGCCCGAGCGCTTCTCGGCGGCGATGCTGCGCGGCGACGTGCCGGTGCAGGGCACCACGCGCAGTGAGCCGGTCGCGCTGAAGCTGGGGTTTGCCGGCGCCGAGTCGGAAGATTTCGGCTACGCCATCGACATCGGCCTGCCGCCGCCGATTCCATCGACTGTCTTCTCGCGCGATCCGCAGATCAAGCACGAAGCGATCTGGAGCGGCCCGCTGCTGCGGCCCTCGACGCAGCTGGTCGACCGCAAGGGCGGGGCGCTGCGCCTGCGCGAAGGCAAGGGCTGGCAGGCCGTCGGCCGGCCGATCCCGGCCTTCGCCAGCATGATGACCGAGCATGCCGACCCGCGCGATGCGCCCGAGATGCTCACGCTGCGGGAGCAGATGCGCTCCTGGCGCTTCTACGATCACTTCCGCTCCGACGCCGATGCACCGGCCCGGCAGCCGCAACTGGGCACCTACACGCCGGTGCTAGCCAACGACGGCGCCGACCTGGCCGCCGCGCTGCAGACCATCCGCGAGATCGGCGACGGCGAGGCGCTCGACCGCGCCGTGGACGACGCCTTTCCGGGTGCCCGTGTCGAAGTCGAAGCCGAGGGCGACCGCTTCCAGACGCTGATGCACCAGCACGGCCTCCTGCGGCCCCTGACGGCCGCCGAACTCTCGGACGGCACCCTGCGCTACCTGTTGTGGATTGCGGCGCTGCTGACGCCGCGACCGCCCGCGCTGCTGGTGCTCAACGAGCCCGAGACCAGCCTGCATCCCGATCTGCTGCCGGCGCTCGGCCGACTCATCGCGCAGGCGGCGCGGCAGTCGCAGGTGATCGTGGTGTCGCACGCCGCGCGCCTGATCGCCGCCCTGGACGACAGCGACGGCGTGCAGCACGTGGTACTCGAGAAGCAGTTCGGCGAAACCCGCATCGCCAACCTCGACATGAGCGAGATCCCCCGCTGGGAATGGCCCGCCCGATAGGGATGCGAAAAGGGCCTACTCGGCCTTCACCGACATCGTCTGGATGATCGTCTCCAGCTGCGCGCTCATCGGCAGGTTGATGCTCTCCCCCGAAGGGAGCTTGCGCAGGAACCAGCGCTTGTACTGCCGCTCGATCTCGCCGTCTTCGGCCAGCACCTGGAAGGTGTCGTTGACCACCTTGGCCAGTTGCGCGTCGCCCTTGCGGTACATGATCCCGTAGGGGTCGTAGGAGAGGAAGTCGCCCACCACCTCGTAGTCGGCCTTGGCGGCGTCCTGCGCGATGAGGCCGTAGAGCAGCACGTCGTCGGTGGCGAAGGCATCGGCCTGGCCGCTCTTCACGAGCCCGAACGATTCCGCATGGTCGCGCGCCACCTGCAGGTTGATGCCGAGCTTGAACTTCTCCGACAGGTCGCGCAGCGTCTTCTCGTTGGTGGTACCGGCGGTCACCGCCACCTTCTTGCCGGCGAGGTCGCGGAACGACTTGATCGGCGCGCCCTTCTTCACGAGCACCTTGGTGCCCGAGACAAACATCGTCGGCGAGAAGCTCACCCGTTTCTGGCGCTCCAGGTTGTTGGTGGTGGAGCCGCACTCCAGGTCGACCTTGCCGCTGGCGACCGCGTCGATGCGCGAATCGGACGTCACGGGCACCCACTTGATCGCGAGGCTCTTGTTCACCGTGTCCTCGATGGCCGTGACCAGCGCGCGGCACAGTTCGATCGAATAGCCGATCGGCTCCTTGCGCGCATTGAGGTACGAGAAGGGCACCGACGACTCGCGGTAGCCGATGGTGATGGCGCCCGATTCGCGCGCCTTGGCGAGCGTGCCGGTGAGCTGCTCCTGGGCCTGCGCCGGTGCGACGGCGAGCGCGGCAGCCGCCAGCAGTCCGGTGAGCAGAACCGACAGCGTGGCCTTGAGGTTCATGACGCGTCTCACGCGTGGGCCGGGTGGGCGAGGGTGGCGTTGGCTTCCTCGTCGAGCGCCTTGGCGTTGACCTCGGCATCGCTCTCGGAAAGCAGCTCGCCCTCCCACTTGGCGACCACCGCGGTGGCGATGGAATTGCCCACCGCATTGGTGGCCGAGCGGCCCATGTCGAGGAAGGTGTCCACGCCCAGGATCAGGAGCAGGCCGGCCTCGGGAATGTCGAAGTGGTTCAGCGTGGCGGCAATCACCACCAGCGAGGCGCGCGGCACGCCGGCCATGCCCTTGGAGGTGAGCATCAGGATCAGCAGCATGGTGATCTGCGTGCTGATCGGCATGTGGATGTTGTAGGCCTGTGCGATGAAGAGCACGGCGAAGGTGCAGTACATCATCGAGCCGTCCAGGTTGAACGAGTAGCCCATCGGCATCACGAAGCTGGAGATCTTGCGCTTCACGCCGAAACGGTCGAGTGCCTGCAGGATCTTGGGGTAGGCCGCTTCGGAACTTGCCGTGGCGAACGAGAGCAGGAAGGCTTCCTTGATGAGCACCAGCAGCTTGAACACGCGCGGCCCGAGGAACAGGAAGCCGGCAAGCACCAGCACGCTCCACAGCACGAAGAGACCCAGGTAGAAGTCGCCCATGAACACCGCGAACTTCAAAAGGATGCCCAGGCCGTTGACGGCCACCGTGGCGGCCATGGCGGCGAGCACCGCGAGGGGCGCGAGCTTCATCACGTAGCCGGTGATCTTGAGCATCGCGTGCGAGAGTTCCTCGATGGCGGCCACCAGCGTCTTGGCCTTGTCGCCGAGCGAGGCGAGCGCCACGCCGAAGAACATCGAGAACACCACGATCTGCAGGATCTCGTTGTTGGCCATGGCTTCGACGAACGACTTGGGCACCGTGTGGCTCACGAAGTCCTTCAGCGTGAACTTGGAGGTGGCCAGGTTGGCCGAGGCGCCGATGTCGGGCAGCGGCAGCCCGAGGTTCTCGCCGGGCTTGAGCAGGTTGGCCATGATCAGGCCGATGACCAGCGAAATGAGCGAGGCGGTGAGGAACCAGCCGATGGCCTTGCCGAACACGCGGCCCACCGACTTGGCATCGCCCATGTGCGCGATGCCCACCACCAGCGTGGAGAACACCAGCGGGCCGATCAGCATCTTGATCAGGCGCAGGAACACGTCAGAGACGATGGAGACGTAGTCCGCGATTTCCTTGGCAGCCTTCTTGTCCGGGAAGCTGGAGAAGATCATGTAGCCGACGATGATGCCGAGCACCATGGCAATCAGGATCCAGGCGGCCATCGGCAGCTTTTTCTTCATGAGATTCCCCTTTGGATGTGTGAGTGTTTTTTAGAGGGGCACAGGGTATCCAAGAAGGCCCCCGGCGCGCAATGGGCCCCCGATGCCAATTCCGTGCCATGACACAGGGGCTGCCTACAATTCCTCACATGGAAATCACCGTTATCGACTTTCGCGGCCAGCCCGCCGTCCATGCCGTCCACGCCGACGGCAGCACCCTGACCGTTGCCCTGCACGGGGCACAGGTGCTCTCCTGGACCACGGCCGACAGAGCGGAAAGGTTCTACATCAGCCCACGCGCGGTGTTCGACGGCAAGACCGCGATCCGGGCCGGCGTGCCCATCTGCTGGCCCCAATTCAACAAGCGCGGCATGTTGCCCAAGCATGGATTCATGCGAAATCTGCCTTGGGAGCGGGACCTCTCGGTGACCACGCCCGACACCCTGGCGTTTCGCTTGCACGACAACGACGCCAGCCGGGCCCTCTGGCCGCACGCTTTCGAGGCGCGCCTGGAGGCGACGCTGGCGGCGGGCCAACTGCGCATCGCGCTCACGCTGACCAACATCGACAGCGCGCCTTGGGCCTTTGCCGCCGCGTTGCACTCCTACCTGCACGTCGATGACATCGCCGACGTGCGTCTCGAAGGCCTGCAGGGCGCCAGCCGCTGGGATTCGCTGCGCAACGACCGCCATGTGGAAACCACGCCCGCATTGCGCTTCGATGCCGAATTCGACAGCGTCTATTCCGCCCCCGCCGAACCGCTGCGCCTCGTGCAGCCGAGCGGCACGCTCCAGATATCGCAAAGCGCGAGCTGCACCGAGACCGTGGTCTGGAACCCCGGCGCCGAGCTCTGCGCCACGTTGCCCGACATGCCGGCCGACGGCTATCGCCACATGCTCTGTGTCGAAGCCGCGCGCATCGACGAGCAGGTGCTGTTGGCACCCGGCGCGCAGTGGCAGTGCTGGCAGCAACTCGACGTTCTCTGATCTCTTCACGGCCTCATCCCATGCTTGCCAAACGCATCATTCCCTGCCTCGACGTCACCGGCGGCCGTGTCGTCAAGGGCGTCAACTTCCTCGAACTGCGCGATGCCGGTGATCCGGTCGAGATTGCCGCGCGCTACAACGCCCAGGGCGCCGACGAACTCACCTTCCTCGACATCACCGCCACCAGCGACGGGCGCGACCTGATCCTGCCGATCATCGAGGCGGTGGCTTCGCAGGTCTTCATTCCGCTCACGGTCGGCGGCGGCGTGCGCACCGTGGCCGACGTGCGCCGGCTCCTCAATGCGGGCGCGGACAAGACCAGCTTCAACTCGGCTGCCATCGCCGATCCGCAGGTGATCAACGACGCATCGCAGAAGTACGGCTCGCAGTGCATCGTGGTGGCCATCGATGCCAAGCGCCGCACGCCCGAAGAGGCCGCCACGCGCGGCCCGGGCTGGGATGTGTACAGCCACGGCGGCCGCAAGAACACCGGCCTGGACGCGGTGCAGTGGGCCACCGAGATGGCGCGCCGCGGCGCGGGCGAAATTCTGCTGACCAGCATGGACCGCGACGGCACCAAGAGCGGCTTCGACCTCGAACTCACCCGCGCGGTGAGCGATGCGGTCAGCGTGCCGGTGATCGCATCGGGCGGCGTCGGCAACCTGGACGACCTTGCCGACGGCATCCAGACCGGCGGCGCCGATGCGGTGCTGGCGGCCAGCATCTTCCACTACGGCGAACACACCGTGGGCGAGGCGAAAGCCCGCATGGCCGCGCGGGGCATCCCCGTGCGAATCGACCGTTGATCGGCCGCTGAGGGGTCTTTGCCCCATCCCCGACAATAGCCCTCATGAACTGGCTCGATGAAGTGAAGTGGGACGCGAACGGCCTGGTGCCCGTGATCGCGCAGGAACAAGGCAGCAACGACGTGCTGATGTTCGCCTGGATGAACCGCGAGGCGCTCGAGAAGACCGCCGAGCTGGGCCGCGCGGTGTATTTCAGCCGCTCGCGCAACAAGCTGTGGTTCAAGGGCGAGGAATCGGGCCACGTGCAGACGGTGCACGAGATCCGCATGGACTGCGACAACGACGTGGTGCTGCTCAAGGTCACCCAACTGGGCCACGAGCCCGGCATCGCCTGCCACACCGGCCGCCACAGCTGCTTCTTCAGCAAATACGAGAAGGGCCAGTGGACCGTGGTCGAGCCGGTCTTGAAAGACCCGGAGTCGATCTACAAATGACAGGCACCGTGAACAACACCTCCGACGCCCTTGCACGCCTGGCCGCGGTCATCGAGACCCGACTGCCCGCGAACGGCGGCGACCCCGAGAAGAGCTATGTCGCGCGCCTCCTGCACAAGGGCCCCGACGCCTTCCTCAAGAAGATCGGCGAGGAAGCCACCGAGGTCGTGATGGCCGCCAAGGACGCCGACCACGGCGGCGACCGCTCGAAAATAGTGAACGAAGTGGCCGACCTGTGGTTCCACACCATGGTGGCGCTCGCGCACTACGGTTTCTCGCCGGCCGAGGTCGTCGCGGAGCTGGAGCGCCGCGAAGGCACCAGCGGCATCGAGGAAAAGGCCCTGCGCAAGGTGCAGGCCCGCGAGGCATCCAACGATTGAAAGGACATCCCATGGCCAACGACATCGTGAACGTGGAACCCGACGACTCGCTCAAGACCTGGGGCTGGGTGAGCTACATCCTGCACCTGATCGTGGCCATCGGCGCGGTCGTGCCGGGGGCGCAGGCCTCCATTGCCATCCTGCTCGTGGCGTTGGTGATCGATTTCGTCAAGCGCGACGACGCGGCTGGCACCTGGCAGGCTTCGCACTTCAGCTGGCGCATCCGCTCGGTGCTCTGGGCGGGCCTGCTGTACATCCTGACCTCGTGGCTCTTCCTGCTGCTCTATTTCCCCGGCTGGATCGCCTGGGGGCTGATTTCGCTGTGGTTCCTGTACCGGATCGTGAAAGGCATGATCCGCATGAACGACAACCGCCCGATGGAACCCAAAGATGTCATCTGATCCGAACTGCATTTTCTGCAAGATCGTCGAAGGCAAGATCCCTTCGCGCAAGGTCTACGAAGACGAGGACCTGTTCGGTTTCCATGACATCGCGCCCTGGGCGCCGGTGCATTTCATGTTGGTGCCCAAGAAGCACATCGCCTCGATGGCGCAGCTCACGCCCGACGACGCCGCGCTCATGGGCAAGATCATGACCCTGGCGCCCAAGCTGGCGCTGGAGCAGGGCTGCAGGCCCTATCCGGACGGCGGCTACCGCGTCGTCGTCAACACCGGCACCGAGGGCGGGCAGGAGGTTCACCATCTCCATGTGCACGTCATGGGCGGTCCCCGGCCATGGCTTCGCGGCTGACTTTCATTAAGCCAAACTGTCACATTCCACCCGACTAAAATCGGACACATTCTTAGGAGTCTTCCATGGGTTCTTTTTCTATCTGGCACTGGCTGATCGTGCTGCTCGTCGTGGTCATGATCTTCGGCACCAAGAAGCTGCGGAACATGGGTTCGGACCTTGGTGGCGCCGTCAAGGGCTTCAAGGACGGCATGAAGGATGCCAACGGCAACCCCACCACCGACGCATCCGCCGCTTCGGCCCCCGCCGCGCAAGTGACCGGCCAGCCGGCCAACAGCGACAAGACGATCGACGTCGAAGCGCGTCAGAAGTCCTGAGCGCGGACCGCACGTGCTCGACCTCGGCATTGAGAAGCTGGCGCTGATCGGCGTCGTGGCGCTGATCGTCATCGGGCCGGAGAAGCTGCCGCGCGTGGCCCGCACGGTCGGCACCCTGCTCGGCAAGGCGCAGCGCTACGTGAACGACGTCAAGGCCGAAGTCAATCGCTCGATGGAGCTCGATGAACTCCGCAAGATGAAGACCACGGTGGAGGAGGCGGCCCGCGACGTCGAGCACAACATCCACACCGGTGCGAGCGAATTCGAAAAGCAGTTCTCCGGCTCCGGCGAAACGCTCTCGGCCCTGGCCGAACCCGAAGCCCCGGTGCCCGAATACAAGCACCCCCGCAAGAACTGGCGCCTGAAGCAGGGCGCCACGCCGAATTGGTACAAGGCGCGCAACGGCGTGCGCACCAAGGCGTTGTCGGGCGCGGCGCGGGTTGCCCGTTTCCGCCCGCACAAGATCAACTAGCGCTTCAACACCCCGCGTTTCTCGCTTGCCGCACGCCGGCCGAAGCCACGCTCTTTCCTTTCCCCATGGCCGATTCCGACGACAAGAACAAAGACAAAGAAGACGAGCTGGCGGGCACCGAGCAGCCGTTCGTGCAGCACCTGGTCGAGCTTCGCGACCGGCTGCTCTACTGCGTCTACGGCCTGGTGATCGCGGGCATCCTGCTGTCCATCTGGCCCGGCCCGGGCGGGCTGATCGACCTGATCGCGATGCCGATCCGGGCGCACATGCCGCCGGACGCCAAGCTCATCGCCATCGGCGTGTTCTCGCCGTTCTTCGTGCCGCTCAAGGTGCTGATGATGACGGCCGTGCTGCTGGCGCTGCCGTGGCTCATGTACCAGGCCTGGATGTTCGTGGCGCCCGGCCTCTACAGCCACGAGAAGCGCTTTGCGCTGCCGCTGATCTTCTTCGGCAGCCTGCTGGCCTATTCGGGCATCGCGTTCGTGCAGTTCTTCGTGCTGGACAAGATGTTCAGCTTCATCCAGAAGTTCACGCCCGCCGCGGTGGCGGCCACGCCCGACATCTCGTCGTACGTCGAGGCCATCCTCTCGCTCTATATCGCGTTCGGCGTTGCCTTCCAGGTGCCGATCGTGGTGATGCTGCTCGTGCGCTTCGAGATGGTGACCATCGAGAAGCTGAAGTCCTTCCGCGGCTACTTCATCGTGGTGGCCTTCGTGGTGGCCGCGGTGCTGACGCCGCCTGACGTGGTCTCGCAGCTCGCGCTGGCGGTGCCGATGTGCCTGCTGTACGAGGTGGGCATCATCGGCGCACGCTACTTTGCGCAGGGCAGCAAGAAGCCAGAGGAAGAAGAAAACGCCGATTCCTCGGCGTCTTCCTGATCCAGGTTATTCCTGCTGGTTCGGCACTTGCCGGACCGGGCTCTTGGGGCGCAGGCCCGGGGTCACATCCAGTTCCATCTTGTCGCTGCCGCGCTGCAGTGCAAAGCGCGCGGTGTCGCCGGGCTTCAAGCCCGCCACGGCGGTCAGCAGGGCCTGCACGTTGTCGGTCTTCTTCTCGCCCACCGAGGTGATCACGTCGCCCGGCCGGATGCCGGCCTTGGCGGCGGGGCCGTTCTGCAGCACGCCGGTGATGATCACGCCCGCATCCGCCTTCACGCCGAAGGTCTCGGCCAGTTCGGGCGAGAGGTCGTTCGGCTCGACGCCGATCCAGCCGCGGCGTACCTGGCCTTCCTTCACGATGCCTTCCAGCACGATCTTGGCCATCGACACCGGAATGGCGAAGCCGATGCCCATGCTGCCGCCCGAACGCGAGTAGATCGCGGTGTTGATGCCCTGCAGGTTGCCGTTGACGTCGATCAGCGCGCCGCCCGAGTTGCCGGGGTTGATGGCGGCATCGGTCTGGATGAAGTTCTCGAAATTGTTGATGCCCAGCTGGTTGCGGCCCAGCGCCGAGACGATGCCGCTGGTCACGGTCTGGCCCACGCCGAAGGGGTTGCCGATGGCCAGCACCTGGTCGCCCACCAGCAGTTCGTCGGAGTTGCCCAGAACGATCACCGGCAGCTTGTCGAGCTCGATCTTGAGCACGGCCAGGTCGGTGTCGGGGTCGGTGCCGATCACCTTGCCGCGCGCGTGGCGGCTGTCGTTCAGGGTGACCTCGATCTCGTCGGCGCCCTCGACCACGTGGTTGTTGGTGAGGATGTAGCCGTCGGTGCTCACGATCACGCCGCTGCCCAGGCCCACCTGGGGCTGGTCGGCCTGGTCGCCGAAGAAGAAGCGGAACCAGGGGTCGTTGCTGCGCGGATGGCGCTGCGCCGCCTTGCTGGTGTTAATGCTCACGACCGCCGGCGAGGCCTTCTTGGCCGGCACGCTGAGGCTGCCCGGCGACAAGACGGCGGGGTTACCGGCCGGCGCCTCGACGATGGAGACCACGCCGCCGAGCGAGGTCGAGCGCTTGTTGATCCATTCGGGCTTGAGCGTCGCGACGACGAAATAGGCCGCCAGCAGGACGGTCACGGCTTGGGCAAAGAGCAGCCAGGTGCGTTTCATGAAAACTTGATGAAAAAGACGTTCGAAGGACCCGCCGAACGGCGCGTTGTTTGCAATTGTCCCTCAATGGCTCCAGCGATAGACCGCGCGGCGGGGTCGAGATTGGTGCGCGCCGCCATCGTGAACGCGGGATAACCCTTAGGATCGCGGCGCAGCCGCACCCGGGCTGCTTTTTTCCGGCCTCCCGCACTGCCGACCCGGCGGACGCGGTCAGGCATCTCGTCAGCGCGCCATCTCCCGTTTTTCCCACCCGGTTCCCCGGCCGGCGCGCACGGTCACGATTTCCCTGCCAGCCATGACTTCAGAAGCAACCCTCCCGGACGGCGCCCAGCCGCAGCCGACCCGCACGCTCGACGCGCGCGACTACAAGACCCTCGCCCTCTCGGCCCTCGGCGGAACGCTGGAGTTCTACGACTTCGTCATTTACGTCTTCTTCGCCACGGTGCTGGGCGGGCTGTTCTTCCCCGCCGACATGCCCGACTGGCTGCGGCAGCTGCAGACCTTCGGCATCTTCGCGGCCGGCTACCTCGCCCGCCCTGTGGGCGGCATCGTCATCGCGCATTTCGGCGACCTCCTGGGCCGCAAGCGCATGTTCACGCTGTCGATCTTCCTGATGGCCGCGCCCACGCTGGTGATCGGGCTTTTGCCCACCTACGCGAGCATCGGCGTGGCGGCGCCCCTCCTGCTGCTGGCGATGCGCGTGCTGCAGGGCGCGGCCATCGGCGGCGAAATGCCCGGCGCCTGGGTGTTCGTCGGCGAGCACGTGCCGGCCAAGCGCTACGGTTTCGGCATCGGCACGCTGACCTCGGGCATCACCGGAGGCATCCTGCTGGGCTCGCTGGTCGCGGTGGCCATCAACCGCCATTACTCGCCCGAGCAGGTGAGCGATTTCGCCTGGCGCATTCCCTTCATCCTGGGCGGCGTGTTCGGGCTGGTATCGGTGTACCTGCGCCGCTTCCTGCACGAGACGCCGGTCTTCAAGGAACTGGCCGGGCTGAAGTCTGTCGCCCGCGAGTTGCCGCTGCGCACCGTGCTGCGCGAGCATCGGCTGGCTTGCGTGTACGTCGCGCTGCAGACCTGGGTGCTGTCGGCCGCGATCGTGGTGGTGGTGCTCTATACGCCCACCTACCTGCAGAAGGTGCACCACATTCCGGCCGCGCTGGCGCTCGAAGCCAATGCGCTCGCTACGCTGACCCTGACCATCGGCTGCGTGATCGTCGGCTGGGCCAGCGACCGCATCGGCACGCGCGCGGTCATGCTGATTGGCTGGGGCGGCCTGTTCGCCACGGCCTACCTGTTCTACACGGGGCTGCCCGGCACGCCGGCGACGCTGTTCTGGCACTACGGGCTGGTAGGCTTCTTCGTGGGCACCATCGCCACGGTGCCGATCGCGGGCGTGCGCGCCTTCCCGGCGCCGGTGCGCTTCACCGGCCTTTCGTTCGCCTACAACATGTCGTACGCGGTCTTCGGCGGGCTCACGCCGGTGATCCTCACGCTCTGGCTGCAGCACGACACGATGGCACCGGCGCACTACGTCGCGGCACTCGCAGCACTGGGTTTCCTGCTGGCCCTGTTGCCACTGGCCGCGCGCGGCCATGCCATGCGCGATGGCGTCGGGGGCCCGGGCAGCGCGACAATGTCGCGATGAGCACCACACGCCACGAACTGCTCCACGCATTCGACCTGTTGCTGGCCCCCGGGCGCTTCAAGGACTACGGACCCAACGGCCTGCAGGTCGAAGGGCGCACCGTGGTCCGCAAGATCGTCTCGGGCGTGACCGCCAGCCGCGCGCTGATCGAGGCCGCGATCCACGCCGAGGCCGATGCCATCTTCGTCCACCATGGCCTGTTCTGGCGCGGCCAGGACGGCTGTGTCACCGGCTGGATGAAGCAGCGGCTGGGCCTCCTGCTCGGCGACGACGTCAATCTCTTCGCGTACCACCTGCCGCTCGATGCGCATCCGGAACTGGGCAACAACGCCCAGCTCGGGTTGCAGCTGGGGCTCGTGGCGCATGCGGGTTCGGGCGGGCGGTTCGGGGAGCAGGAGCTCGGCTTCCTCGGTGCGCGAGAGAACGGCGAGCACTTCGCCAGCGCCAAGGCCCTCGCCTCTCATGTCGAGAAGGTGCTCAAGCGCCCCGTGACCCTGCTCGATACCGCGCACCGTCCCATCAAGAATATCGCCTGGTGCACCGGTGGCGCCCAGGGCTACTTCGAGGCCGCCATCGCGGCCGGCGCGGATGCCTTCATCACCGGCGAGATCTCGGAGCCCCAGGCCCACTACGCGCGCGAGATGGGCGTGGCTTTCCTGGCCTGCGGGCACCACGCGACCGAGCGCTATGGTGCTCAGGCCGTGGCCGCGCATGTGGCGGCGCAGCTCGGGCTGAAGCACGAGTTCATCGACATCGACAATCCTGCATGAGCGGAGCCATCGCCATCACTTTGGGCGATCCCGCGGGCATTGGCCCCGAGATCATCGCCAAGGCCTTCCGCGATGCGCCGGACGCGACCCGTGGCGCTTTCGTGGCCGGCGACGTGGCCACGCTGCGGCGTGCCTCGCAAGCGCTGGCCGGACCGGGCCAACCGGCATGGCCCGTGGCGGAGATCGAGACCGTGGCCGAAGCCGCCGGCGTTCCGCCCGGCTGCATCCCGGTGCTGCAGGTCATCGCACCGCCAGCGAACATCGTGATGGGCCAGATCAGCGCCGAGGCCGGCCGCGCGGCGGGCGATTGCGTGGTCTGGGCTGCGCGCGCGGCGCTGCGCGGCGAAATCGCCGCCATCGTGACCGCGCCGCTGCACAAGGAGGCGCTGGCCGCGGCTGGCTTCCCATACCCCGGCCACACCGAACTCCTGCAGACCGAGGCGGCCGCGCACCTGGGCCGCAGCGTCGCCGACGTGCCGGTGCGCATGATGCTGGCCAACGACGAACTGCGCACCGTGCTCGTGAGCATCCACATGTCGCTGCGCGATGCCATCGAGGCGGTGCATTTCGAGGGCGTGCTGCAGACGCTGCGTATCACGCACCGCGCGCTGTCCCATGCGCTGGGCCGCGCGCCGCGCATCGGCGTCGCGGGCCTCAATCCGCATGCGGGCGAGGGCGGCCTGTTCGGTTCGGAAGAGCGCGAAATCATCACGCCGGCCATTGCGGCCGCGCGCGCCGAAGGCATCGACGCCAACGGGCCGCATGCACCCGACACCGTGTTCATGCGCGCGCGCGCCAAGCATGGCGTGGTCGACAGCGGCGAGTTCGACGTGGTGATCGCGATGTACCACGACCAGGGCCTGATCCCGGTCAAGTACCTCGGGGTGGAGAAGGGCGTGAATGTGACGCTGGGGCTGCCGCTGGTGCGAACCAGCCCCGATCACGGCACCGCGTTCGATATCGCGGGCACCGGCCTGGCCGATGCGTCGAGCCTCGTCGAGGCGCTTCGCATGGCAAGGACGCTGGGCAGTCCTTAGGGACGCTTGAGGCTGTCGCGGATCTCGCGCAGCAGGGTGATGTCTTCCGGCGTTGCAGCGGGTGCAGCAGGCGCCGCCTCTTCGGTCTTCCGCAGCTTGTTGATCTGCTTGACCATGATGAAGATGATGAACGCCAGGATCACGAAGTTGACGGCCACGGTGATGAAGCTGCCGTAGGCCAGCACCGGCACGCCGGCTTTCTTCAGGTCGGCCAGCGTGTTCGCCACGCCGGCGGGTGCGGTGCCCAGCACCACGTAGAGGTTCGAGAAATCGAGCTTGCCGAACACCAGGCCCACCAGCGGCATGATGATGTCGGCGACCAACGAGTCGACGATCTTGCCGAACGCCGCGCCGATGATCACGCCGACCGCGAGGTCGATGACGTTGCCCTTGACGGCAAATTCCTTGAATTCACTGAGGATGCTCATGATTCAAAAGGCTGCTGGAGCTCTGCTGTTGAAGGAGTGCCGAGTATGCCCGCGATTGCTCACTTCTCCAGAGGGCGCAGCGCAACCCCGACGTGCTCCGGCGGCAAACCTTCACGACTGCGCGCGGCGATCAGCCGCAAGCCGTCCTCCAGGTGCCGCACGAAGCGCGGCGTGTCGAAGTAGCCGCGGCGCGCGTCCTTCGCTTCCGCAAGCCGCCCGCGCAGTACGGCCAGTTCGCCCGGATGCGAGGCGTAGTGCACGGCCTTCTCGACGTATTCGTCGTGTGTCGTCGCCACCAGCTCCGGCAACCCGATGGCACCCAGCAGGCTGCCCGCCATGCGAGAGACCATCGTCGTGCCCGTGAGTGCGAGCAGCGGCACGCCAGCCCACAGCACGTCGTTCGCGGTGGCTCCGCTGCTGTAGGGAAAGGTGTCGATGAACAGGTCGGCCAGCCCGATGCGCGCCAGGTGCCCGTCGATCGGCATGCGCGGCGAAACGATGAGGCGCTCCGCCGGCAGGCCGGCCGCCTCCCACTGCGCACGCAGGTTCGTCTCGAAGCCGTTCGGCCCCTGCGCCAGCCAGAGGACCGCGTTCGGAATGCGTCGAACGATGCGTGCCCAGGCCGCGAAAGTCTCCGGCTGGATCTTGAAGGACTGCGAGAAATTGCACAGCACGAATGCGTCCTCGGGCAGCCCGTGGTCGGCGCGCGTGGCCTTCTGCGGATGGGTGGGACGCTGCGAGTCGATGACCTGGAAGGTCTCGGGCAGGCGCATCAGCTTTTCGGAATAGCAGTCTTCCGTGCCCGGCGGCGAGAGGAAGTTGTCGGAGACAAGGTAGTCGTAGTTCGGCGTGCCGCTGGTGCCCATGTAGCCCAGCCACATGAGCTGCGCCGGCGCAGCGTGGTAGGCCATCACCTGCGGCTTTGCGCCGCGCGTGTCGCCCGAGAGATCGATGAGGATGTCGACTTCGTCCTCGCGGATGCGCTCGGCCATCTGTTGGATCGACTGGCCTTGCATGTCCACGAAATGCTCCACCGATGCGGCGATGCGCGCGCGCGTCGGGTGGGCGTCGTCGGGTCCGTACGAGTACGCGAACACCTCGAAATCCTTGCGGTCGTGCCGGGCGAACAGTTCGGCTGTGAGATGTGCGACCGGATGGTTGCGGAAGTCGAACGAGTAGTAGCCCACGCGGATGCGCGGCGACGTGCGCGGCGCACCCGCATCCGGAAACGGCTTGATGCCCGCGTTCCTGTCGGCCAGCGCAGCGGAGCGTTGCGTCCAGGCCATGAGGCGCCGCGCGTCGTCGTAGTTGGACATCAGGATGAACGACGACACCGTCTGGTCGTTGCCCGGGGTGTCCAGCAGCGTGGCGATTTTTTCGCGCAGTTCGGGCACGCCGCTCCAGTCGGCGATGTGGGCCTTTTCGCCCAGCATCCACACCATGGCGGGCATGAATTCCGGATCGTCGCGAAGGCACTGCTCGAACTCCGCAATGGCCGCCTCCGACTGGCCGGCCATCACATAGGTCACGCCCAGGTTGCAGCGTGCAAGCACCTGTTTCGGATGCACTTCCAGCGCCTTCTTGAGCACCTCGATGGCGGTGTCGAAATGGCCGAGCCGGAAATTCACCGTGCCCAGGTTGTTCAGCAGCAGCTCGTGCTCCGGAAGACTGTCGAGTGCGAGCTTGTAGAGCTCAGCCGATTCCGCAAAGCGCATCGACACGCCCTCGAGCGCACCGCAGACGCCATAAAGCGCCGCCACGCTTTCGGGGTCGGACAGCGCCTTGTGGCGCTCCTCGGCCGGCCAGTTGCGCATGGCGTGTTGCATGGGCGCGATGGCGTCCTCGGTGCGGCCGGCGCTGAGCAGCGCGCGCGAGAGCAGGTACGAGGCCTCGAGGTCACGCGGGTCGGCCGCCGCCAGTTCGAGCGAGGCGAGGGCGCCTGTCCAATCCTTCTGGTGCGCGCGGATCTTGCCGATGTTCTTGTGGGCGGCGGTGTAGTTCGCGTCGAGCTTCAGGGCCTGCTGGAAGTGAAGGACGGCTTCGTCGAAGCGGTCCTGTTCCATGTCGATCGCGCCGGCGTTGTTCCATGCCGCGGGCGCCTGTGGTGCGAGGCGCGTGGCGTCGGCCGCGGCCTCGCGTGCCTGCCTGAATTTCTTCTGCTGGCGGTAGACCGCCGAAAGATTGATGTACGCCTCGGGGTAGTTCGCAAACGCCTTGATCGCGCGGCGCAGGTCCTGCTGCGCTTCGACCAGCAAGCCCAGGTGCATGAAGATCGTCGCGCGGGTATTGAAATAGAAGTGATGCGGCGATTGCGCGATCGCCTGGTTCACATGATTGAGCGCCAACCGGGGCCGGCCTTGCCGGTACAGCGCTTCGCCCGTCAGGTGCAGCGCATCGGCATGACCGGGAAATCGGGAGAGCAGGGACTGGTAGACCTGCAGTGCTTCCGCGAGCCGGCCCTGTCGATGCAGCCCAAGGCCTTGCTCCAGCAGGGCTGGGGCATCGGCCTTGGCGTTTTCCTCGAAAGTGGCGAGCGCTGGCGCGATGGGGGAGGTGGTCATGAGGCTGTGTGAAGGGCGGGTCGCGGGGCCGCCAGGCACATCGGCCCCGACCCGTTGCTGCCGCAAAAAAGACCGGTCACCCAGTATAGGTGCCGGCCTTCGATTTCATCCTTGGCAAGCACCCCGGCGCGCTGGCGCAGCGGGTGCACGGAATGGATTACCAGGACCAGGAGGCGCCGATGCCGCCGCCGACCTTGCCGTTGTTACCGCTGCCGAAATTCACCTTGATCTGGGCCGACTCGTTCAGTCGGAAACTCGCGGCCGCTGCGACCGCCGAGCGTCCGTCGTAGGAGCCCACGCCCACGCCGATGCCGAAGCTCTTTCCCGCTTCGAGCGCCGGCACCGAGGCGGCAGCCAAGGCGATGGCAGCACCGGTGCTGCTGGTCTTGCGCATGTCCTGCACTTCGCTGCGAACCTGGTTCAACTGCGACATGTTGGCTGCGTCCGTCGGCAGGATGCCGGGTGCCACGTTCTGCACGCGGCCATTGGCGACCATGCCGTTGCCCGCGGCGATCGTGCCGCCGGCCGTCACGTTGCCGGTGACGTTCACCGTGCCTGCATTCAAGGTGGTGACATTGCCGGTCACCGCGTTGATCGTCGTGATGTTGCCGGTCTGGGTGTTCAGCACCGTGATGTTGCCGTTCGCCGCCGTCAGCGTCTGGAAGTTGCCGGTGTTGGCATTCACGGTGGTGGCGTTCACCGTGGTCGCGGCCACCGTGTTGGCGGTCAGTGCATTGATGGTTGCACTGGCTGCCGACAGGTTGGTGGTGCTGACGTTGGTGGCACTGATCGTGTTGATCGTGGCGCGGCTTGCCGTCAGGTTCGTCGTGCTCACATTGGTTGCGCTCAGCGTGTTGATCGTGCCGCTGTTGGCTGTCAGGTTGGTGGTGCTGACGTTGGTTGCGCTCAGCGTGTTGATCGTGCCGCTGCTGGCTGTCAGGTTCGTGGTGCTGACGTTGGTGGCGCTCAACGTATTGATCGTGCCGCTGCTGGCTGTCAGATTGGTAGTGCTGACGTCGGTGGCGCTCAGCGTGTTGATCGTGCCGCTGTTGGCCGTCAGGTTGGTGGTGCTGACGTCGGTGGCGCTCAACGTGTTGATCGTGCCGTTGTTGGCTGTCAGGTTGGTGGTGCTGACGTCGGTGGCACTCAGGGTGTTGATCGTGCCGTTGTTGGCTGTCAGGTTGGTGGTGCTGACGTCGGTGGCACTCAGCGTGTTGATCGTGCCGCTGTTGGCCGTCAGGTTGGTGGTGCTGACGTCGGTGGCGCTCAGGGTGTTGATCGTGCCGCTGTTGGCTGTCAGGTTGGTGGTGCTGACGTCGGTGGCACTCAGGGTGTTGATCGTGCCGTTGTTGGCCGTCAGGTTGGTGGTGCTGACATCGGTGGCACTCAGGGTGTTGATCGTGCCGCTGTTGGCTGTCAGATTCGTGGTGCTGACGTCGGTGGCGCTCAGCGTGTTGATCGTGCCGCTGTTGGCCGTCAGGTTGGTGGTGCTGACGTCGGTGGCGCTCAGGGTGTTGATCGTGCCGTTGTTGGCCGTCAGATTCGTGGTGCTGACATTGGTCGCACTCAGCGTGTTGATCGTGCCATTGGACGCCGTGAGGTTGCTCGTGCTGACGTTGGTCGAAGTGAGCGACGAGATGCTGCCGTTGCCCGCCGTGATGTTCGTCGTGTTGATGTTCGTGGCATCGACGTTCGTGCCGAGGATGTTCGTGGCGGTCACGCCGGTGGCGAGGATGTTGGTCGACGTCAACGACTGGATCGTGCCGTTGCCCGACGACAGGTTGCCGGTGGTCACGTTGTTTGCGCTCAGCGTGCCGAGTGTTCCGTTGGCGGCGGAAATGCTGGCCGAACTGATGCTGGTTGCGGTCACGGTGCCGGCGCTGACGCTCGATGCGGTCAGGCTGGTGGCCGTCAGGTTGGGCGTGGAAATACCGTCGGCGGAGGTCAAAACGCCGTTGTTGCCGCTCGTGATGTTGAGGATGCCGAGACCAGGAGGGTCGACAACGACGTTGACGCCCCCGACGGCCACTTGCGCGTATGCAACCGGCAACGTCATCACGTACCCTGCACCGACCAACACAGAGGCCAGAACACGGCTGATCCCCGCGGGGCGAATGCCCCGGGAACGGGGGGTGGTAGCGGAGCGCTTGGGTGTAGTCATCTGGACTGTTCCTTGGTGGATGTGCGACAACTTCGCGAGCCCCGACATGCCCGGGTCAACCTCGAAGTGAGGTCGGGTTTCTTTAGTTACCCGATGCAACCGATGCTAGGAACGGTGGCGCCGATGAACATCACCGGGATCGGTAGTTCTTGGCCTATGCCGTCGGCAGCCGCGTCGACCGTGCCATCAGCAAAACCAGCTGAAAGCCAATGCGCATGCGGGGTGCGCTGGACCGTGGGAGGCGGATGCCGCAATCGATATGCGGGTTTCCGATGCGTTCGAGCGGGCGCGATGCTACGTAACACACACGGTCACAAGTGCGTAACAACAGCGCCCAAAAAGCGCTGGAGCCGCCTTTGCAATCGCCTCGACGACGCCCGTTTTGAGCGAATTTCCCAATGAAATCAAGGTGCTGATCGCCTTGCCGCACTGAGCGCGGCCGGAGGGCTTTCGCGCGGGCATCGTTCCTGCGGTATCTGAAACGAAAGTCAACATTCGGAAGCTACCTTGCGTAGCAAGAGGGACGTGCGCGTGGCCATCAATCTTTCCAGTCACCCTTTGAGAACGGCGCCGGTATCGTCCGCGTCGCAGCTGTCGTACGTGAGCACCTTTCACGGGGCGCTGATCGTCGAAGACGACCCCGCCGTGGCCGATCGCATGCGCCGCATCCTGGGTAACCTCGCGCCGGGCCGCCGCGTCGTGGTGGCGTCCACGCGCACGGAGGCGTGCAACCTGCTGGCCTCGCTGCCCTACGACCTCGTGCTGGTCGGCATGTGCCTGCCGGGCAGCGACGGCGTCTCGCTGATCCGTCATGTGCGCGAGACCTACCGGCATATCGAGACCATCGCCATGTCGCCGTGCGACGACCACGAACTGGTGAACGGCGCGATTTCCGCGGGTGCCGTCGGCTACCTGCTGACGGAAGCGGACGACGCTGAACTCTCTTTCCTGCTGCGCTCGATCGAGCGCGGCGGCGCGCCGATGGACTCGCGCGTCGCGCGGCGCATCCTCGGGCTGATCGCCGCATCGGCGAAGACGCAGACGATCGAGCCCATCCGGACCGCGCTTCCCGCCGAACCGTTGTCGGCAACGGCACGGCTGTCGCCCCGCGAGCTCAAGGTGCTGCGGTTGATCGCGCAGGGATGGAGCAACCGGCAGATCGCGGAAGCGGTCTACCTGTCGGTCAACACGATCGAGTTCCACGCCAAGAGCATCTATCGGAAGCTCGCGGTCAAGTCGCGGACCCAGGCGGTCCACGAGGCGATGCAGCACGGTCTTCTGAACTGAAGGCTGTCTGGCCGGATCCCCGCGGCCCCCGCCGCTCGGCATGTGTGGTGCGCGTTCCACGGACGCGCCGCGCCGGCCATCGTTCGCCGGCCACGCGCATGGCAGCCATTGAATATCCCTTCGGCGCCCCGCTACAATCGCGGGTTGACCCCTGCTCCAGCGAAGAAGACAAGAGGATCCCCATGAGTGACATGACCTCCGGCTCGCCCCGGATCGACACAAGCAAGCGGACGTGGTTGATCGCATCCAGCTGTGCCGGCGTAGCGGGCGGCGTGGCCACCGCAATTCCCTTTGTGAGCACTTTCCAGCCTTCCGAGAAGGCCAAGGCCGCCGGTGCCGCTGTCGAAGTCGACATCTCGGGCCTGAAGGTCGGCGAGAAAATCACCGTCGAATGGCGCGGCAAGCCGGTCTGGATCCTCAAGCGCACCCCGGAGCAGATCGCCGAGCTCCCCAAGCTGGACGGCCAGCTGGCTGATCCGCTCTCCAAGCGTCACCCCGACGAATTCACCCCCAAGTACGCGCAGAACGAGCACCGCTCGATCAAGCCCGACGTGCTGGTCGTAGTCGGCATCTGCACCCACCTGGGCTGCTCGCCGACCGACCGCTTCCAGGCCGGCCCCCAGCCTTCGCTGCCGGCCGACTGGGAAGGCGGCTTCCTCTGCCCTTGCCACGGTTCGACGTTCGACCTGGCCGGCCGCGTCTTCAAGAACAAGCCCGCTCCCGACAACCTGCCTGTGCCCCCGCACATGTACCTGTCGGACACCAAGCTCCTGATCGGTGAAGACTCCAAGAAGGCCTGAGGCAGAAGAAGAACATGGCTGAATTCCACGAAATTTCCCCCAATGCGCCCGCCGGCGCGAAGCTGCTCAACTGGGTCGACAACCGCTTCCCGCTCAGCAAGCTCTGGAACGACCAGTGGGGCAAGTACTACGCGCCGAAGAACTTCAACTTCTGGTACATCTTCGGCTCGCTGGCGATGTTGGTCCTGGTGATCCAGATCGTCACCGGCATCTTCCTCGTGATGCACTACAAGCCCGACGCGAACCAGGCGTTCGCATCGGTCGAGTACATCATGCGCGACGTGCCCTGGGGCTGGCTCATCCGCTACATCCACTCGACGGGCGCCTCGGCGTTCTTCATCGTGGTGTACCTGCACATGTTCCGCGGCCTCATGTACGGCAGCTACCGCAAGCCCCGCGAGCTGATCTGGGTGTTCGGCTGCGCGATCTTCCTGTGCCTCATGGCCGAAGCCTTCATGGGCTACCTGCTGCCCTGGGGGCAAATGAGCTACTGGGGCGCCCAGGTGATCGTGAACCTGTTCGCCGCCATCCCTTTCATCGGTCCTGACCTGGCCCTGCTGATTCGCGGCGACTACGTGGTGAGCGACGCCACGCTGAACCGCTTCTTCAGCTTCCACGTGATCGCCGTGCCGCTCGTGCTGCTTGGCCTCGTGGTGGCCCACCTGATCGCGCTGCACGAAGTGGGTTCCAACAACCCCGACGGCATCGAGATCAAGGCCAACCGCGGCCCCGACGGCCACCCGCTCGACGGCATTCCGTCGCATCCGTACTACACGGTGCACGACATCTTCGGCGTGGTGGTGTTCCTCACGATCTTCTCGGCGGTGATCTTCTTCGCGCCCGAAGCCGGCGGGTATTTCCTGGAGTACAACAACTTCATCCCGGCCGATTCGCTCAAGACGCCCAACCACATCGCCCCGGTCTGGTACTTCACGCCGTTCTATTCGATGCTGCGCGCGACCACCGACGACATGGTGAACGTGTTCGCGCTGATCATCGGCCTGGCCGCGATCCTGAACTTCGTCAAGGGCAAGTCGGGCACGGCACTGAAGATCGCGATCGTCGTCGTGGCGGCCGTGGCCATCTTCCTGCTCAAGGCCTTCGACGCCAAGTTCTGGGGCGTGGTCGTGATGGGCGGCTCGGTCATCATCCTGTTCTTCCTGCCGTGGCTGGACCACAGCGAAGTCAAGTCGATCCGCTACCGCCCGAGCTGGCACAAGTATGTGTACGGCGTGTTCGTCTTCTTCTTCCTGATCCTGGGCTACCTGGGCATCCAGCCGCCTGGTGTCTGGGGCAACCTGGTCATCGGCTCCTTCGCCCTCGACATCGCCCAGACCATCTCGCAGATCGGCACGCTCTTCTACTTCGGCTTCTTCCTCTTGATGCCCTGGTGGAGCCGCAAGGGCGAATTCAAGCCCGTGCCCGAGCGCGTGGTCTTCGCCGCCCATTGAGACGAGACACGAGAAGTGCAAGAGCTTGAGAGAAACACGATGAAGAAAAGAATTTCCGGCTGGCTCGCGGTCATGGGTCTCGCATTGGGGCTGACCCTCTCCGCCACTGCATCGGCCGAATCGGGCGGCCTGGCATGGGACAAGGCGCCCAACAAGACGACCGACGTGCAGGCCCTGCAGAACGGCGCCAAGTTGTTCGTCAACTACTGCCTGAACTGCCACTCGGCCGCCTTCATGCGCTACAACCGCCTGCAGGACATCGGCATCACCGAGCAGCAGATCAAGGACAACCTTCTGTTCGCGACCGACAAGGTCGGCGAAACCATGAAGGCCAACATCGACGCGCGCCAGGCCAAGGACTGGTTCGGCACCACGCCGCCCGACCTCACGCTGGTTGCACGCTCGCGTGCCGGCCACGGCGGCACCGGCGCTGACTACCTCTACACCTTCCTTCGCAGCTTCTACCGCGACGACACCAAGGCCACCGGCTGGAACAACCTCGCATTCCCGAGCGTCGCCATGCCCAACCCGCTGTGGGAACTGCAGGGCGAGCGCCAGCCGGTCTACAGCAAGGTCGAGCAGCACGGTCATGAAACCGACGTGTTCACCGGCAAGTGGACGCAGGTCACCCCCGGCACCCTCACGCCAGTGCAGTACGACAATGCCGTCGGCGACCTGGTGAGCTACCTTCAGTGGATGGCCGAGCCCGCGCAGAACACCCGCATCCGCATCGGCGTCTGGGTCCTGCTGTTCCTGGCCATGTCGGTGGTTTTTGTGTGGCGACTGAACGCCTCGTACTGGAAAGACGTCAAGTAGTTCCGTCCACGCCGACCGGTCATGCCTCGTGCATCCGGTCCCACAGAGTGGGTTGCCAACGCGACCCACTCTTTTTGATTTTTAGGAGTCTCTCGCCATGATGGTCTTGTATTCAGGAACGACCTGCCCCTTTTCCCACCGCTGCCGCTTCGTTCTGTTCGAAAAGGGCATGGACTTCGAGATCCGCGACGTCGATCTCTACAACAAGCCCGAAGACATCAGCGTGATGAATCCGTACGGCCAGGTGCCGATCCTGGTCGAGCGCGACCTGATCCTGTACGAGTCGAACATCATCAACGAGTACATCGACGAGCGCTTCCCGCATCCCCAGCTGATGCCCGGCGATCCGGTCGACCGCGCCCGCGTGCGCCTGTTCCTGCTCAACTTCGAGAAGGAACTGTTCGTGCATGTCTCGACGCTCGAGAACCGCACCACCAAGGGCAACGAGAAGGCCATCGAAAAGGCGCGCTCGCACATCCGCGACCGCTTGACGCAGCTCGCTCCCGTGTTCCTCAAGAACAAGTACATGCTGGGCGACAACTTCTCGATGCTCGACGTGGCCATCGCGCCGCTGCTCTGGCGCCTCGATTACTACGGCATCGACCTCAGCAAGAACGCGGCACCGCTTCTGAAGTACGCTGAACGCATCTTCTCGCGTCCGGCCTATATCGAAGCACTCACGCCTTCCGAAAAGGTCATGCGCAAGTAAGACTGCGTCCACCGTACCGTTCTTCGCTGCCTTCCCTTTCATGATCAACGCGCTCGAGTCGTCTTCCACCCGCCCGTACCTCATCCGGGCGTTGTACGAATGGTGCACCGACAACGGGTTCACGCCCTATGTCGCGGTGCAGGTCGACGACACCGTCCAGGTTCCGCGCGAGTACGTGAAGAACGGCGAGATCGTGCTCAACATCAGCTTCGATGCGACCAGCTCGCTCAAGCTGGGCAACGATTTCATCGAGTTCAAGGCCCGCTTTGCGGGCAGTGCGCGCGAGATCAGCGTGCCGGTGGGGCGCGTGATCGCGATCTATGCGCGCGAGAACGGGCAGGGCATGGCATTTCCCGCGCCGGCGCCCGCGGTCGACAACGGGGATGTGCCCGCTTCGCCCACGGGGCCTGCGCGCATGCCTTTGCGTGATGCCTCGCGCGGCACCGAAGGCGATGCCGGCAAGATCGTCCACTTGGTGACGGGCGAAGAGGGCAGCGAAATGGTCGATGCAGGCCCTGCTGGCGCAGCCACCGACCCCGTCGACGAGCCGCCGCGCCCGCCGGCCGGTGGCGGTTCGCGGCCGTCGCTCAAGCGCGTCAAGTAGGCGCTCGCAACGGCCACTAGAATCACGCACGCCGAAGAAATTCAGCCGCTTTAGCTCAATTGGTAGAGCACCCGCCTTGTAAGCGGAAGGTCGTCAGTTCGATTCCGACAAGCGGCACCAAACCCGAAACAACCCTCCTGGTGGTTCACCGCCCGGGGGGTTTTTCTTTGGATGGCAAATGCGGAGAACGATGGAAGGCGTCAGTTTATAAATAAAAAGTAGTCAATTCATTGGTGAAAATCGCCCGTTCCCTGGGCGCCAAGTCCCAGTTATTTTCTCCAGTTGACTTTGTGATCTTTAGTAAAGTGGCGGAATGGGCGACCCGGCCCAAGCTGATCTCCAATTCGGCAAAACTAGAAATCCCGGACAGAAAATCGATGATCAACGTCTTGTTCATAGAAGACCAGCCTCTGGTGTCGGAAGCGACGGCGGAAAAGATTGCGCGAAGTCCACTCGTTGCCAACATCGACGTCTGCAACAGCGCCGAAAAGGCGCTGTTCGCTTTGAAGGCAACCCCTCACCGTTGGGGATTGATCCTGCTCGACCTGGACGTGCCCGGCGCGGTCGGCCTTTCGCTGGCCATGGAAATCAAGAAGCTGGGCAAGGAAGGGCTCACCTGCATCCTGACCGGCACCCACCGGGCGGACTACATCGCCCAGGCCAAGGCCAGCGGATTCCAGGGCTACATCCTGAAGGCCATCGAAATCAAGGAGCTCGAGGCGAGCCTGGACAAGGCCATTGCGGGCGAAAAGGTTTTTCCGCAATTGCCCGATCTGGGCGCGGATCCGAGCGCGATCCGCCTGACCAACCGCCAATGCCAATGCCTGGAATTCGTCGGCGCGGGGCGCTCCACCAAGGAAATCGCGCGATTGCTGTCATTGCACCCGGGAACGGTCAATTACCACATCGATTCCGCCATGGAAGCACTGGGCGTCAAATCGCGCGCGCACGCTGTCCAGAAGGCATTGCAACTCGGGCTCCTGGCGGGTTTTGCTGCGAGGAGCAGCGATGGGGCTGCTTGAGACCCTTCGCCGGAGCATTGGCAAGAAGGAAGAGCCGCTCGATGAATCGCTCATGGAGAAGCAGGGGAGATTTTCCCGCTCCCTGATCCACGCAACGCTGGCGCACCGGCATCTGGCGGAGCGCCAATTTTTTGTCCAGCAGGTTGCCTACTGGATCACGATCCTCGGACTGCTGGTTGCGGAGGCGAGCGCGCCCATCCTGAGTCCGACAGCCATGTGGGCCTGGATCGTGGTCTCGGTGGTGACGTGGCTGATCCGCATCGGGCTTTTCTGGCCGCTCACGCAGACGCCGCCGGCCGAGATCAAGAGATCGCTCGCGCTGAAGCTGATCCCTATCTTCATCAGCATCATTGCGTGCCTCTACTGGGTCTGGACCATTCACCTGTTCGTGGGGCCGGTGCTGACGGTGCGCGTGCTGGTCCTGTGCATCAGCCTGCTCGGCATCAGCGTCTCGGTCACGGGGCTGTGGCCGGTGACGCCGATCGTCGTGATCATCTACAACGTCGTGATGTGGGGGGCGCTGTCCATCGAGCTGTACATGAACGAGGTGGCGACCCTTCCGGTCATCGCGGTGCTCGACTTGGGCGTGCTGGCCGTGATGTGGCTCAACATCTTCATTGCCATCCGCCAGCTCAACGATCTGCTCGCACGCACCCATGAAGCCAGTCAATTGGTGAATCAGCTCGAAATAGCCAATGACAAACTCGAAAGACTGAAGGACATCGCGTACAAGACGCTCGATACCCGTTCGGAATTCTTTGCGGGCGCCAGCCACGACTTTCAGCAGCGCTTGCATGCCGCGAAATTGTGGGTGCTCTCCGCCAGGGCGGCCACCAAGATCAATCAATCCGCGGAATCCACATTGGACCGCCTGGGGCAGGAAATCGATGCGCTTCAGGTCTATATCAACAGCATTCTCGAATTCGCACGAATCGAAGCGCTCGATGCCGGGGTGAAGATCCGGGCCACGGAAATTCAGTCCCTGTTTCAAAAGCTCGACCTGCACTTCGAGAAAATCGCCGAGCGCCATGGCGTGCAATTGCGGTTTCGCATGGCACGAATCACCGTGGGCACCGATGCCTCCATGCTGCTGCGCATGCTCGAGAACCTGGTTTCCAATGCGCTCAAATACACAAAAAGCGGTGTATTGGTGTGCGCCCGAAAAACGTCCAGAGGTGCAGTCATCGAAATCTGGGATCAGGGCCCCGGAATCAAGCCCGAGGCGCGGCAGCGGATTTTCGACGCCTTTCACCAGGAAGATCCCGGCGATCAAAGCCGTACCAAAGGCGTGGGCTTGGGTCTGGCCATCGTCAAGCGATTTGCCACGCGCCTCAATTACCGCATCGAGGTCAAATCCGTGATGGGCCGCGGCACGCTTTTCAGAATTCTCATCCCCAGGGAATTCGTGATAGAGGCGAATACGACCGTCAATTCTTGACGGCTCGAATTGACCGGGGAATTGTCGATGCGCTGGCGCGCTTCGGTGATCTGCCGGCCGATCATTGCCATGGCTTCGTGGCATTGCACCACGGCCGGCTCAGAGGGAATACGCAGAATTCACTGGTGTTGCGCAATGACGCGTACACGGAAGTATTACGCCAAATCAAGAATCGAGCTTTCCACCGCGGTGCAATTGCGCCAATGGCCGTGACTGGTATTAATCATTAGTTGTTTGAAATTCAGTTGTCTCTAAAGTCCACGGCGTGCGCTTCATCGAATGGCGCAGGAGGGACGCAATGCAGGCTGCATCGACCGCAGATCCTGGGAGGGAGCGTGACGACTTTTTCTGTCCACGGACGGAGGAGCGATTGCTTCGATGGGGCCGGCTTGCGAATCAGGGAGGTGCTGTGAGGAGGGGGGTTGACGCTGTGGACATAGACCGGCTGCTGCTTCGGAATTCGGAGACGCTGCTTGCTCATTCCCGTGCGACGGAGGCCAGCCGCAGGGCGGAGGGCTTCCTCATGGGGTTGTGCGTGGTCGTGGCCTACAGCTGGGCGTTTGTCGTGTTGGTGTCTTTGTACGTGCAATGACTCCGGGGGAGCGCGGGTGCAACCCGTCGAACGGTGCTCTGACGAGCATTCGACCGGTTGCATCTGCCGGCTTGTGCGTGCCTGTGAAGAGGCAGCCGGCGCGACGAAACGCAGTCTCCCCCCTCCAACCAGGTAACCCGCAGGGCCCTGGTTTTCTCTTTTTCTTCTAGAACTCCGCCCCCTCGACCAGGAAGCGCAGGCGCCGCACGCCCTGCCATTCGTCCGCGTCGAGGCGGAACGCGAGCTTCACTTTCGGCGGCAACGGTTCGGTGTGGCTGAACCAGATCGCATCGATCGGCTGGCCCTGGTGCCTGAGCTTGAGCGCCAGGTGCTTCTCGCCCACCAGCCGCTGCGACACCACTTCCACCTCTTCGCTGAAGGTCGGCGGCGCAAAGCCCTGGCCCCACACCTCGCGGTGCAGCGTGTCCACGAGGTCGATGCGCATGTACTCGCGCGCGATCGGCCCGTCGGTCTCGATCTGGCGCGTGAGCGCCGACGCCGCCAGCCATTCGCCCGCCACTTGCGCTAGCGCCTGCTCGAAGGTCTTGAAGTGCTCGCGCGCCACCGTGCAGCCCGCCGCCATCGCATGCCCGCCAAAGCGCAGCAGCACGCCCGGATGGCGCTTGGCCACGAGGTCCAGCGCATCGCGCAGGTGAAAGCCCGGAATCGACCGGCCGGAGCCCTTGAGTTCCTCTTCCTTGCCCGGCGCGCCGCTCGCGGCGAACACGAAGGTCGGGCGATGAAAGCGGTCCTTGATGCGCGAGGCCACGATGCCGACCACGCCTTCGTGGAAGTTCACATCGAACACGCTGATGGCCGCCGGCGGGGCCTCGATGCCTTCGCCATCGGTGGCGAAGAGCGACTCGGCCAGCAGCAGCGCCTGGTCGCGCATGCCGCCCTCGATGTCGCGCCGCTCGCGGTTGATGCCGTCGAGCATGCGCGCGAGCTCGTCGGCGCGGCCTGCGTCGTCGGTCAGCAGGCATTCGATGCCCAGCGTCATATCGGCCAGCCGGCCAGCCGCGTTGATGCGCGGGCCGAGGGCGAAGCCGAAGTCGAAGGTGGTGGCGGCCGAAGCCGTGCGGCCCGCGGCCTTGAAGAGCGCGGCGATGCCCGCGGGCATTGCGCCTGCACGGATGCGGCGCAGGCCCTGCGCGACGAGGCGGCGGTTGTTGGCATCGAGCTTCACCACGTCGGCGACGGTGCCCAGTGCGACGAGCGGCAGCAATGCATCGAGCTTGGGCTGTGTGGCCACATCGAACACGCCGCGTGCGCGCAGTTCGGAGCGCAGCGCAAGCAGCACATAGAACATGACGCCGACGCCCGCGATGCTCTTGCTCTCGAACTCGCAGCCGGGCTGGTTCGGGTTGACGAGCACGTCGGCGATCGGCAGCTCGGGGCCGGGCAAGTGGTGGTCGGTCACCAGCACCTGCAGGCCGCGCGCTTTCGCAGCCGCCACGCCTTCGACGCTGGCAATGCCGTTGTCGACGGTGATCAGCATGTCGGCGCCGCTGTCGGCCACGCGCTCGGCAATCGGCGGCGTGAGGCCGTAGCCGTCGACCACGCGATCGGGCACGAGGTAGCTCACGTTCTTTGCGCCCAGCAGGCGCAGGCCCCGCACGCCGACCGCGCAGGCGGTGGCGCCGTCGCAGTCGTAGTCGGCGACGATGCACAGGCGCTTGTCCAGCGCCATCGCGTCGGCCAGCAGCACGGCGGCTTCGTGCGTGCCGCGCAGGGTGTCGGGAAGCAGCAGGCGGGCGAGGCCGTCGTCGAGTTCGTCCTTGGCCATCACGCCGCGCGCGGCAAAGAGGCGTGCGAGCAGCGGGTGCACGCCTGCCTGCTCGAGGGCCCAGACGGTGCGCGGCGGAATCTCGCGGGCAATGATCTTCACAGTGCCTCCAGCACGCTGGCGGCGCGTGTGCGGTCGAACAGGCTCTTCGCCCAGCGGGTAAGGCCGCGCTGCTGCACCGTGTAGCGCTGCGCGCCACGGTCGCCGCAGAGCGTGAGCGCCACGTCGGCGCCGCGCGTGTAGTCGGCCAGCAGCGAGGCAATCTCGCCCGCATCGAGCGCCTGCAAGGCCTCGGCCCAGCCCGTGCCGTCATCGCGCAGGGCGGTCACGCGGAGGGCCTCGCTCACGGTCGGTGCGGAGGCTGTCGGTGTAGTGCCTTTCAGCGCGCCGGTGCCGCTGAGCCAGAACGAGTTGATCGGTGGCACGCCGCGTGCGGCGCGGTCGTCGTTCACGCGCTGCGTGTAGAGCAGCATCTGCATCTCGTTCTGCAGGCGGCGCAGCGGCCGCGCCGAATCGCCCAGCGGCGACCACTGCGAGATCGGGTAGCCCACTGCGCGGTCGATGGAGGCGGTGGCGAGGCCGTCGAAGATGCGGGCGCGGGCGAGCCAGCGGCCCGGCGTGGGAGAGGCGTGCAGCGCGATGCCGTCTTCCTCGAAGAACGGCCGGGCGACCTCCAGCAGCGCGGCCGATTCGGCGGCATCGATCTCGATCGCGGCCGGGTCGCCCAGCGCCACGTCGTCGATGCCGACCTGCCAGTTGCACAGCGTGACGACGCCCCAGCCTTCGGTGTCGTCGGGCGTGGCGAGGCCGGTTTGCCGGGCTTCGAGTGCGGCCCAGGGAATGCAGCCGTCGGCGGCGGAGATGCCCAGCGCCTTGGCGAGTGCCCTTTCGTGCGGAGGCGAGCGCGTGCTTTCGTCTTGTGAGTCGGTGTCGGCGAGGGCGAGCCGGGAGAGCAGGGATTCGAGGTTCGGCAGCTTCAGCGCCGGCAATGCCGCGCGGCAGGCAGGGGAACCGCGGCCGGCGAAGGGGATCAACAAGTGACGTGGGGGGTGTTCGGCCATCCCTCTATTGTCCCGGAAGCCCCCAAACGTTTCGGGATGCCACAATTCCGCCCCTATGCGACTCCCTTATGAACTGCAGCTCGGCTGGCGCTATACGCGCGCAGGCCGGGCTACGCGGCGCAACGGCTTCATCTCCTTCATCTCCGGTGTCTCGATGCTTGGCATCGCACTGGGCGTGGCGGCGCTGATCATTGTGCTCAGTGTGATGAACGGCTTCCAGAAAGAGGTGCGCGACCGCATGCTCGGCGTGGTGTCGCACATCGAGATCTTCTCGCGCGACGGCCAGGCGCTGCAGAGCCTCGACGACATCATGGCCGCCGCGCGCAAGAACCCCGAGGTCATCGGCGCGGCTCCCTTCATCAACACGCAGGCGCTGATCGCGCGCGGCGAGGACATGAAGGGCGCGATCGTCCGCGGCATCGACCCCAAGCTCGAACCCGAGGTCACCGACACCAGCGGCATCGCGAGCAAGGGCACCTTCGACAAGCTGGTGCCGGGCGAATTCGGCATCGTGCTGGGCATCGAACTCGCGCGCTCGCTCTTCGTGCAGCCGGGCGACAAGATCACGCTGGTGGCGCCCGGTGGTCAGGTCACGCCGGCCGGCGTGGTGCCGCGCCTGAAGCAGTTCACCGTGGTGGGCACCTTCGATTCGGGCCACTACGAGTACGACTCGGCGCTGGCCATGGTGCACGAGCAGGACGCGGCCAAGGTGTTCCGCCTCGAAGGGCCGACCGGCATTCGCCTCAAGCTCAAGGACCTGAACGAGGCCCGCGAGGTGGCCGACCAGTTGGCCGTGAGCCTGCCGGGACCCGAGTTTCTGATCCGCGACTGGACGCGCCAGAACAAGACCTGGTTCGCGGCCGTGCAGGTCGAGAAACGCATGATGTTCATCATCCTCACGCTGATCGTGGCGGTGGCGGCGTTCAACCTCGTCTCCACGCTCGTGATGACGGTGACCGACAAGCGCGCCGACATCGCGATCCTGCGCACGCTGGGCAGCTCGCCGCGCAGCATCATGGGCATCTTCGTGGTGCAGGGCGCGATGGTGGGCGTGATCGGCACCGTGGCGGGCCTCCTGCTGGGCCTGGGCATCGCCTACAACATCGACGTGATCGTGCCCTTCCTCGAACAGCTCTTCCACGCGAGCTTCCTGCCCAAGGACATCTACCTGATCAGCAAGATGCCGAGCGACCCGCAGCAAAGCGACATCATGCCGATCGCGATCATTTCCCTCATCCTCGCGTTCCTTGCAACGCTGTACCCGAGCTGGCGCGCCAGCCGCGTGAACCCCGCGGAGGCGCTGCGCTATGAGTGAAGTGGTATTGAAGGCCCGTGGCCTCACCAAGCGCTTCCAGGAAGGGCGCATCGACCTGACCGTGCTGCACGGCGTCGACCTCGACGTGCATGCCGGCGAAACGCTGGCCATCGTCGGCGCCTCGGGCTCGGGCAAGAGCACGCTGCTGCACCTGATGGGTGGGCTCGATTCGCCGACCGCGGGCAAGGTCGAGCTGCTGGGCAAGGACATCGCGCATGCCGACGCCGCGGAGCAGGGGCGGCTGCGCAACCGGCACCTCGGCTTCGTCTACCAGTTCCATCACCTGCTGCCGGAGTTCAGCGCGCTGGACAACGTGGCGATGCCACTGAAGATCCGGCGCGTGGAGTCGTCGCAGGCGGCGCAGGCCGCAGCGAAGATTCTTGCGAGCGTCGGTCTGGGTGAGCGTCTTCACCATCGTCCGGCGGAGCTCTCGGGCGGCGAGCGCCAGCGCGTGGCGATCGCGCGGGCGCTGGTCACGCAGCCCGCTTGCGTGCTGGCCGACGAGCCGACGGGCAACCTGGACCGCAGCACGGCCGACACGGTGTTCGAGCTGATGCTCGACCTGGCGCACCGCCACGGCACGGCCTTCGTGATGGTCACGCATGACCAGGAGCTGGCGAAGCGCTGCGATCGGGTGCTGCAACTGGTGGCGGGGCGCCTCGCGGGCTGACCCTTGTCTTTCTCCCTCCCCTTCCGGGGGAGGGCCGGGGTGGGGGCTCGCGGCATTCAATGCCATGCAGCCTTTGAGGCCGCGCGTGCCCCCATCCCAACCTTCCCCCAGAGGGGGAAGGAGCTAATGCAACGCCTCTTCGGCCTGTGGCGCATCCAGCGGCAACACGCACAGCACCTTCCCACCCAAGGTCAGCACGAGGCCGAGCCGTCCGCCGATCTGCATCACCTGGCACACCACACGCGGCGTACCGGAGCTGGGTGCCGCTGCAGCCGACATGGCGAGCGCACGCGCCGGCGGCTGCCGCAGCATCGCGAACAGGGTTCGCGCATCGCAGTCATGCAGCGCCTGCCGGTACGCATGGAAGACTGCTTCCGGTCCTCCGTCTTCCGCGTCCTTGGGGTCCTGCCGCAGCCGCAGCAACGCGCGATGCAGTTGCTGCCGGCCCGCGGCCTCGGTCTTGCCGCTGGCCTCGGCGATTTCCTTGAAGCTGGCTTCGAATACCTCACGCAGCAGCACCGCGGCGCCATCGGCGGGGCTCAGTCGCGCGGCGAGCAGCCGCAAGGCCTGTTCGACCTCTTGCGCCAGTGCTGCGTTGGTTTCGATGGAAGCGGGCTCGGATGCAGGCATCAGCACCTCCGCCTCGTGAAGCCAGCGCTGCATCCAGTTGCGCCGCCGCAGCCGGTCGATGGCCAGGTGCTGCATGACGGTGGTCAGCCAAGCTTGCGCGGCGTCGAGCGCGGGCCTGTCACCCTCCTCGAGGGCGCGCAGGTACGTGTCCTGCACCACGTCTTCGGCCTCGGCCGTGTTGCCCAGGAGGCGTGCCGCGGCACGGACGAGCCGGCTGCGATGCGCCGGCAATTGCGACAGGTAGCGTTCATCGAGCATCGGCGCAGCTTGCCATAGGCCGGAATGTCACGAAACTGTGGGCTTGTTCGTCAAGACAGTTCAACCCACAAGGAGTGCTTCTTCATCATGGAAACCGACGACGACACCAAGCCCGCGGCCACGGCCGAGCCGCGCAACTCCTACCTGGAGGAGAAGGCGTTCAAATCGCGCACGCTCTTGATCTTCGGCAGCATCACCGACGCGGTGGCCGCCGACGTGACGCGCCGCCTCATCGCGCTGGACGCGGACAACCAGCAGCCCATCGACATCCTCGTGAGCTCGCCCGGCGGGCACCTGGAGTCGGGCGATGCGATCCACGACATCGTGCGCTTCATCGGCGCGCCGGTGAACATGATCGGCACCGGCTGGGTCGGCAGTGCCGCCACGCACCTGTTCCTGGCGGCCCCGCGCGAGCGGCGCGTGTGCCTGCCGAACACGCGCTTCCTGATCCACCAGCCCAGCGGCGGCGCGGGCGGGCAGGCGACCGACATCGCCATCCAGGCGCAAGAAATCATCAAGGCCCGCCAGCGCATCGCGCACGAGATCGCGCGCGAGACCGGCAAGCCCATCGACGTGGTGCTGGCCGACATCGAGCGCGACCGCTGGCTCTCGGCCGAGGAGGCGGTGGAATACGGGCTGGTCTCGCGGATCATCCAGCGCAAGACCGAGCTGAAGTAGCAGTTACTTCGGCTTGTAGGCGACGACGTCGATTTCCACTTTGGCGTCGACCATGAGGCGCGCCTCGGTGGTCGAGCGCGCCGGCTTGTTCTCGCCGAAGTAGCTCATGTAGATGCGGTTGAAGGCACCAAAGTCGCGCGCGTCGTGCAGCCACACGGTGCTCTTGCACACGTCGTCGAGCGTGGCGCCGGCCAGCGCGAGCACCTTCTTCAGGTTTTCCATCACCTGGCGCGTCTGCGCCTCGATGCCGCCCACCACGATTTCGCCGTCGGCATTGGCGGGCACCTGGCCCGACACATAAATGAAATCGCCCGCGCGCACGGCCGGGGAGAAGGGGCGGGCCTGGCGGTCCGAGGCGACGGGCGGGGCGCCGAGGTATTCGAGGGGCATGGGAGGACTCCTGAAATGAGAGAAGTGAAAGAGAAACGGATCGCAAGTATCGATCCAATCTGAAAATCTATTTCAGAATAACCCTCGAACAAGGGTTAACACGGATGATTTGGCATGAATACTGCTTCAAAGTCCGGGCCGAAAAGAAAATTTCTTTCACAAACCTGCCCGACCCCACGAAGGAGTTCTCCATGCCCCCCCATGCCGCCCACGCCGGTCTTGTCCAGCGCCTGCCCAAGCTGTCGAAGCGCAGCCTGCTGGGTGCCTCCCTGCTCGCGATGCTGTGCGCCGCGCTGCCGCATCAGCAGGCGCATGCCCAGGGGCCGCGCAACTTCGCGACGCTCGCCATGGTGGCCGAGCCGCAGACGCTCGACCCGATGGCCTCCACGGCCGACCTGGTCGGAACCATCATGCAGCACGTGTACGAGACGCTCTACACCTTCGATGCCAAGTGGAACGTGGTGCCGATGCTGGCCGAGACCATGCCCAAGATCTCCGCCGACGGCAAGACCTACGCCATCACATTGCGCCGCGGCGTGATGCTGCACAACGGCCGCGAACTCAACGCCGACGATGTGGTGGCGAGCCTGCAGCGCTGGATGGACCAGTCGCCGCGCGGCAAGGCCGTGGGCAAGGAAATCGAGACGCTCAAGGCCAAGGGGCCGCTCGGCGTGGAGATCGTGCTGAAGGCGCCGTATGCGCCGCTGCTCTCGCAGCTCGCGCTCCCGAGCGGCATGGCCGCGATCATGGCCAAGGACTCGATCGCCTCGCCGCTGAAGGACTTCGTCGGCACCGGCCCCTACAAGTTCAAGGAACGCCGCCCCGACCAGTTCGTGCTGCTCACCCGCTTCGACAAGTACGCCGCGCGCAAGGAACCCGCGAGCGGCTATGGCGGCAAGCGCGAGGCGGCGATTGAAGAACTGCGCTTCGTGCCCGTGCCCAACGCCAGCACGCGCGTCGAAGGTGCGCTGGCCGGCCAGTACGACTTCGCCGACCTTCTGCCGGTGGAGGCGCTGCCACGCCTGGAGAAGTCGGGCGGCAAGACCGTGCCGATCATGACGCCGTCGTTCGGCTTCCCGTACCTCGTGCTCAACACCAAGGAAGGCGTGGCCGCGAGCCAGCCGGTGCGCCAGGCCATCCAGACCGCGCTCGGCGAGGGCGAGATGCTCGCCGCCGGCTTCGGCGACACGCGCTTCTTCGTGGCCGAGGCCAACCACTTCCCCAAGGGCTCGCCGTTCTATTCGACCGCCGGCGGCGACCAGTACAACCAGCGCAACGCCGCCAAGGCCAAGGACCTCGCGGCCAAGGCCGGCTACAAGGGCGATCCGATCCGGGTGCTCACCAGCCGCCAGTACGACTTTCACTACAACATGTCGCTGCTGATGGCCGAGCAACTCAAGCGCGCCGGCTTCAAGGTCGACCTGAACGTGGTCGACTGGGCCACGCTGGTGCAGCGCCGCAACGACTCCAAGCTCTGGGACATCTACGTGACCCACTCGGGCCAGTTCCCCGAGCCGATGCTCTCGCCGCCGCAACTCGGTGATGGCGCGCCCGGCTGGTGGGACACGCCCGCCAAGAAGTCGGCGCTGCAGGCCTTCAACGTCGAGAGCGACCCCGCCAAGCGCGGCGCGTTGTGGGGCAAGGTGCAGCAGGTCGTCTACGACGAGGTGCCGTACATCAACGTCGGCAAGTTCAACGGCCTCTCGGCCAAGAGCCCGGCACTGGACAACTACACGCCCGCGACCTGGCCGTTCTTCTGGAACGCGAAGATCAAGTAAGGCCGCGAAGGAAATCCGCCATGCCATCGCGTCGCCAACTTCTGCAAGCCAGCGCACTGGCCTCCGGCCTCGGAGCCTTGGGTCTCACGGCCTCTACTGTCCAGGCCGCTGCGTCCGGTCCTGTCTACGCCTACGTCGGCACCTACAGCGACGGCGGCAAGCCGTGGCGCGGCGGGCGTGGCCTGGGCGTTCACCAGTTCGTGGTGGACGGCGCGACCGGCGCGCTCAAGCCCATCCCCGGCGCGCCGCCCGCCGTTGCCAGCACGGGCAGCGATGCCAAGCTGCGCAACCCCGCCTCGCTCGCGCGGCACCCGAAGCTGCCGATGCTCTATGCGGCCAACGAGTTCGAGGCCGGCTCGGTCTCGGCCTTCCGCATCGGTGCCGACGGCGCGCTGTCGTTCGTGGCCGAGATGGCCTGCGGCGGCAAGGACCCGGCGTACGTCAGCGTGCACCCGGATGGCCGCTTTCTCTTCACCGCGAACTACGCGAGCGGCGATGTCAGCGTGATCGCGCTGCGCATCGACGGCGGTTTCGATTCGGATGCTGCCGCCGTCGTCTACAAGGACGCCGCCGCCTGCGGTGCCACGCCTTGCAAACCCGGCGCTGACGTGGTGCCGGCCGCGGCCCGTTCGCACGAAGGCTTTGCCACGAGCGACCACGATGGCCCGCACGCGCACATGGTGCACAGCGACCCAACCGGCAACTTCGTGCTGGTCGCCGACCTGGGCCTCGACCGCGTGATCTCGTACCGCTTCGACCGAAAGACCGGTGTGCTGAGCCAGCCCAGCACCGTCGCCGTGTCGGAGAGTTCGGGCGCGCGCCACTTCGTCTTCCACCCGAACGGCAAGTGGCTTTACCTCGTGAACGAAGAGGCCTCGACCATCGCCTTCATGCGCTACGACGGCGCCACCGGCGTGCTCACGCTGGTGAGTGAAACCTCCGCGCTGCCGGCAGGCTTCAAGGGCACCAGCTATGCCTCGGGCATCCGCATGCTGCCGGACGGCCAGCACTTCGTGTCGCTCAACCGCCTGCACGACTCCATCTCTCTCTTCAAGATCGATGCCCGTACCGGCGCCCCCACGCTCGTGCGCGAAGAGTGGACGCGCGGCAACTACCCGCGCAGCTGCACGCTCGATCCGAGCGGTCGCTTCCTCTACGTGTGCCACAACAAGCAGGGCGACAACGTCACGGTCTTCCGCGTGAAGAAGGGCGACATCCAGTTCACCGGCCAGTACGTGGCCGTCGGCAGCGCAGCGGCCATCGAGTTCTCGTCGTGATGAAAAGTGCTTCGCTTCGCTACATCGCCTCCCGCGCGGGCGGCATGCTCGTGGTGCTCGCCATCGTGGCGGTGCTGGTCTTCGTGCTCACGCGCGCCGCATCGGGCGATCCGGTCTCGGTGCTGCTGGGCGACCAGGCCACAGCCGCCGACATCGCGCGCGTGCAGAAGGACTACGGCCTCGACAAGCCGCTGCCCGTGCAGTTCGGCTACTGGCTGCGCGAAGTGCTGCAGGGCAACCTGGGCACCTCGATCTTCCTGCAGCGCCCGGTGACGCAGGCGCTGTGGGAGCGCGCCGAGCCCACCACGCTGCTCGCGCTCATGGCCGTGGCCATCGCGGCGCTGATCGGCGTGCCCTGCGGCATCGTCTCGGCCGTGTTCCGCGGCCGCGTGGTCGACCAGCTCTTCACGGGCGTCGCGATGCTCGGCGCGAGCATTCCGAGCTTCTGGCTGGGCATCGTGCTGATCCAGATCTTCGCGGTGTCGTTCGGATGGTTCCCGGTCTCCGGCTACGGCGCGCCCGATGCGGCGTTGGCCGAGCGGCTGCATTCGCTGGTGCTGCCGGCGGCGGTGCTGGGCCTCCTGAATTCGGCACTCATCATTCGCTTCACCCGCGCCTCGATGCTCGACGTGCTCGGCGAAGACTACGTGCGCACCGCGCGCTCCAAGGGCCTGAGCGAAAGCAAGGTGGTGCTCAAGCATGCGCTGCGCAATGCGCTGGTGCCCATCGTCACGGTGATCGGCCTGACGGTCGCGCTGATGATCGGCGGCGCCGTCATCACCGAGACGGTGTTCGGCCTGCCGGGCGTCGGCAACCTCGTGGTGAGTGCAGTGCTGCGGCGCGACTACCCGGTGATCCAGGGGGCGCTGCTCGTGATTGCAGCGATCTACGTGCTCATCAATTTCTCGATCGATCTGCTGTATGCGGTGGTCGATCCTCGTGTGAAGGTCTGAGCCGTGCAGATGCCAAGAATGCTCCGCCAACTGATGCACCGCCGCATCGTGATGGTCTCCGCGCTGG
Source organism: Variovorax sp. RKNM96 (assembly GCF_017161115.1). Classification (GTDB taxonomy): domain Bacteria; phylum Pseudomonadota; class Gammaproteobacteria; order Burkholderiales; family Burkholderiaceae_C; genus Variovorax. The sequence goes on from NZ_CP046508.1 coordinate 1,418,757, forward strand.
TGCTGCTGGTGATCGCGATCATGGCGATCGGCGCACCGCTGCTCGCCTCCATCGACCCCAACGACACCGCAGTGCTCGATCGCCTGAAGGCACCGAGCGCCGCGCACCTGCTGGGCACCGACGAACTGGGCCGCGACATGTATTCGCGCATCGTGCACGGCGCGCGCTACTCGCTGGCCATCGCCGCGCTCACCGCCCTGGGCTCGGTCATCGCCGGCACGGTGCTGGGCCTGATGGCCGGTTTCTTCCGCCGCCTGGACACCCCGCTCATGCGCGTGGTCGACGCGATGATGTCCTTTCCCGACATCCTGCTGGCCATCGCGCTAGTGGCGATCCTCGGGCCCTCGCTGATGAACACCGTGCTCGCGCTGGTGCTGGTGTACACGCCGCGCGTGGCGCGGGTGGTGCGGGCCTCCACGCTCGTGGTGCGCGAGCTGCTGTTCGTCGAAGCGGTGCGCGCGTTGGGCGTGCGCACCTCGCGCATCCTGTGGCGGCACATATTGCCGAACCTGATGTCGCCGATCCTTGTGCAGGTGTCATTCATCTTCGCCTACGCCATCCTGGCCGAGGCGGGGCTCTCGTTCCTGGGCGTCGGCGTGCCGCCCGAGATCCCGACCTGGGGCACCATGGTCGCGGGCAGCCAGCAGTACGCGCACCAAGCCTTCTGGGTGGTGCTGTTCCCGGGCCTGGCGATCATCTTCACGGCGCTGTCGCTGCAACTGCTGGGTGATGGCGTGCGCGACCTGCTCGACCCCAAGCTCAAGAAGACCTCGTGATGACGAACCCCACGAACACCCCACGCCTCACGGTCAGCAACCTGAGCACGAGCTTCCCCACCGAGGACGGCCTGATCCGCTCGGTGGCCGATGTGAGTTTCTCCATCCAGCCGGGCAAGACCACCGCGCTGGTCGGCGAATCGGGCTCGGGCAAGTCGGTCACCAGCCTCACGCTGATGCGGCTGTTGCCCAAGACCGCGAACGCGCAGGTCAGCGGCTCGGCCTCTTTCGTCACCCGCGAAGGCAAGACGCTCGACCTGCTGCAGATCGGCGAACGCGAGATGCGGTCGCTGCGCGGCAACCAGCTGTCGATGATCTTCCAGGAGCCGATGACCAGCCTGAACCCGGTCTTCACCATCGGCGAGCAGATCGCCGAGAGCGTGCGGCTGCACAAGGGGCTGGACCGCAAGTCGGCGCTCGCGCATGCGCTGCGCATGCTGGAGCTGGTGGAGATTCCGGCGGCGGCGCAGCGCATCCACGAGTACCCGCACCAGCTCTCGGGCGGCATGCGTCAGCGCGTGATGATCGCGCTCGCGATGGCCTGCGACCCGACGTTGTTGATCGCCGACGAGCCGACCACCGCGCTCGACGTGACCATCCAGGCGCAGATCCTGGAGCTCATGCGCCGGCTGCAGGCCGAGACGGGCATGAGCATCCTCTTCATCACCCACAACCTGGGCGTGGTCGCGCACCATGCGGACGACGTGGTGGTGCTGTATGCCGGCCGCGTGGTCGAGAGCGCGCCCGTGCGGCCGCTCTTCGCGCAGCCCGAGCATCCGTACACGCAGGGCCTCCTGGCCTGCCTGCCGGGCAAGGCGCGCCTGCCGGGGCAGCCCAAGCCTAAGCGGCTGTTCGCGATCCGCGGGCAGGTGTCCAGCCCGCTGGCGCCGCCGCCCGGCTGCGCGTTCGAGCCGCGCTGCGACCTGGCGCTGCCCGAATGCGGCGCCGCGATGCCGCCGCTGATCGAGACGCACCATGGGCGCGAGGCGCGCTGCGTTCGCGTGCAGCCGGTGCAGCCGCTGCTGAGGGCCGCATGAGAAGCGCACTGCCTGGCGTGTTGCTCCTTCCCCTTCCGGGGGAAGGCTGGGATGGGGGCAAGCGGCGTTCGTTCGGCGCAGTGCTTCATCCAGTGCCGTCGTGCCCCCACCCCAACCCTCCCCCGGAAGGGGAGGGAGCCAAAACCGGAATCCCACGATGACCGCCGTTTCCCCTTTGATCGAAGTCCGTGGCCTGAAGAAATACTTCGGCAGCAGCGACCGCCCGGTGCGCGCAGTCGACGACGTGTCGTTCGCGATCCAGCCCGGCGAAACCCTGGGCCTGGTCGGCGAATCGGGCTCGGGCAAGAGCACCATCGGCCGCACCGTTCTGCGGCTGGTCGAGCGCACCGAGGGCCAGGTGCTCTACCGCGGCGAGGACATCGGCGCGCTCTCGGGCGAGCGCATGCGCAAGCTCCGCAGCAAGCTGCAGATCATTTTTCAAGACCCGTATGCGAGCCTGAACCCGAAGATGCGCATCAGCGCGATCCTCGGCGAGGCGCTGTCCACGCACGGACTGCACAAGGGCACGGCGGCACGCGACAAGCGCATTGCCGAACTGCTCGAGACTGTGGGCCTGCGCGCCGAGCATGCGAGCCGCTTTCCGCACGAGTTCTCGGGCGGGCAGCGCCAGCGCATCGGGGTGGCGCGCGCGCTCGCGGTGGAGCCGGAGTTCATCGTGGCGGACGAGCCGCTGTCGGCGCTCGACGTGTCCATTCAATCGCAGGTCATCAACCTCCTGGCGGACCTGCGCGAGCGCCTGGGCCTGACCATGCTGTTCATCTCGCACGACCTGGACGTGGTCGAGTACCTGTGCGACCGCGTGGTGGTGCTGTACTTGGGCAAGGTGATGGAAGTGGCCGAGACCGACGAGCTGTTCGCCCGCCCCTCGCACCCCTACACCCAGGCGCTGCTGGCCGCGAGCCCGAAGCCCGACCCCACGCTCGCCACTGAACGCATTGCCCTGAAGGGCGACATTCCCAGCCCCATCTCGCCGCCCTCGGGCTGCGTGTTCCGCACGCGCTGCCCGCACGCCATCGAGGCCTGCGCGCAGACGGTGCCGCCGCTCGAAGAGATTTCCACCGGACACTACAGCGCCTGCATCCGCAAGGAGCTGCTCTCCAACATCGCCGCATGACGACCATGACAGACACCGCCGCCACAACCAACGCCAACTTCACCGACCCGCTGCTGGGCAGCCACTTCAAGGGCTACCCGCGCACCCAGCCGCCGCGCCTGCGCAGCGAGGTCGGCGCCGCCGGCTGGAACGTGCTGGCCGGTGACCTGCCGCTGCCGCTCGCGATGCTCAAGCGCGAGGCGCTCGAACACAACCTCGCGTGGATGCAGTCGCGCGTTCGCGAGTGGGGCATCGACCTCGCGCCGCACGGCAAGACCAGCATGTCGCCGCAGCTCTTCCAGCGCCAACTGGATGCGGGCGCCTGGGGCCTGACCTTTGCGACCGTCACCCAGCTGGCCGTGGGCGTGGCCGCCGGTGCGCGCCGCACGCTCATCGCCAACCAGGTGGTGAGCGATGAAGACCTCGCGGGCATCCAGTTGCTGCTGAGCGCCACGGCGGGCCTGCGCATCGTGTTCCTGGTCGATTCGCTCGCGCAGCTCGCGCTCATCGAGGACTGGGCGAAGCGCCACCCCGCGAGCGTGCCGTTCGAAGTGATGATCGAAATCGGCGTCGAAGGCGCGCGCACCGGTTGCCGCACCCACGAAGAAGCGGTGACGCTCGCCACGCGCCTGCGCGCAAGCGAAGCCGCCAAGCTCGTCGGCATCGAGACCTACGAAGGGCAGGGCGCCACCGGCGTCAGCGAACCCGACACCGCATACGCCAACACGCTGATGGACCGCGTCGAAGCCATCGCGCGCCACTGCGACACGCAGAAACTCTTCGAGACCGACGAGGTGCTGGTCTCGGCCGGCGGCTCTGCCATCTTCGATCTCGTGGCCGGGCGCCTCAAGCCCGCGCTGGGTTCACCCGTGCGCGGCCTCTTGCGCTCGGGCTGCTACGTCACGCACGACCATGGCTTCTACAAGCGCATGGTCAGCGCGGTCGACGAGCGCCTGGGTTGCGAATGCGGCGAAGGTCTGCGCCCCGCGATGGAAGTCTGGGCCACGGTGCAATCGCGCCCCGAGCCCGGCCTTGCGATCCTCGCCGTGGGCAAGCGCGACATCTCGTTCGACCTCTCGATGCCCGTGCCCATCGCACGCGCGGCACGTGGCACGCTCGAAGCGCAGGCCGTGCCCGCCGGCTGGAAGATCACCGCGCTCAACGATCAGCATGCGTACCTGCGCTGGGATGCCAGCGAGGAGGCGGAGGCGCCCAAGGTCGGCGACCGCGTCGGCCTCGGCATCTCGCACCCCTGCACCACCTTCGACAAATGGCACTGGATGCCCGTGGTCGAAAACGACTACCGCGTGAGCGACGCCGTCGCCATGCATTTCTGAACCGCTTGAACCGATGACCCCCTCCCTGCTTCAGAAGATCGCGCAGATCCGCAGCAGCGCCCCGGCGACGCGGCGCGCGATTCTCGACCTGATCCTCGAAGACCCCGACCGCGTGCTCGAGGAAAGCTTCGAGCAGTTGGCCGAGCGCTCGCGCAGCTCGGTGCCGACCATCATGCGCACCTGCCGCGACCTGGGCTTCGCGGGCCTGCGCGAGTTCAAGCTCGCGCTCGCGCAGGAGCTTGCGCTCGGCGGCTCGCCGCTGCACCGCCGCGTCAACATCGAGGACGCGGCCGACGAAGTGGTCGGCAAGATCGCGCGCAGCGCCGCGGCCTCGGTCTCGGGCGTGCGCGGCCAGCTCGACATGCAGGTGCTCGACGGCGCCGTGGCCGCCATCGCGGCCGCGCCGCATGTGGACCTGTACGGCGCGGGCGCGACCTCGTGGTTCATGGCCAACGACCTGCAGGCGCGGCTGTTCCGCCTCGGCCTCTCGGCGAATGCCTGGGCCGACTACCACCTGCAGCAGGTGGCGGGCGCGGCGCAACGGCCGGGCGGCGTGGTCATCGCCATCTCGCACGTGGGCGGCATGCCCTCGCTGCTCGATGCGGTGGACATCGCGCGGGGGCAGGGCGCCAAGGTGGTCGCGCTCACGCGGCCCGGCACGGCGCTCGCGGCGAAGGCTGACTTTTTGCTGGGCCTCTCGGTGCCCGACGACGCGGTGATGCACGTGGGCATCGATGCCTACCTCACACACCTCACCGCCATCGAAATCCTCACGGTGCTGGTCGCGCAACGACGCGGCGAACCGGCGGTGCAGCGCCTGCAGCGCGCACGCGAAGCCTTCCAGCGCCATGGCATCGACGCCACCACGCACCCGCTGCAAAGCTGGGACGGCGGTGGCATCAACGACGAAAAAGAAGGAGGCGCATCGTGAGCGACCCCCAAGCCGTGAAAGCCGTATTGCTCGAAGCCGGCCTGGTGGTCGACGGTTCGGGCGGACCCTCGTGGCCCGGCGACGTGCTGCTGCAGGGCGACCGCATCCTTGCGCTCGGCGAAGGCCTGCGCGGGCGGCTGCCTGAAGGCCTCACGCTCGCCGATGTCGAGGTGGTCGATTGCCGCGCCAAGGTCATCGCGCCCGGCTTCATTGACGCGCACACGCACGACGATGCGATCGTGCTGCGCGACCCGCGGTGCCTGCCCAAGGTGTCGCAGGGCATCACCACCGTGGTGACGGGCAACTGCGGCATCTCGCTCGCGCCGTACCGCACGCCGCAGTCGAAGCCGCCGCTCACGCTGCTGGGCGCGGATTCGTTCAAGCACGCGACCATGGCCGAGTACCGCGCCGCCGTCGATGCGACGCAGCCCGCGCTCAACGTCGCTGCGTTGGTCGGCCACTCCACGCTGCGCTTCGCGACGATGCAGGCGCTCGACCGGCCCGCGAGCGGCGACGAACTCGCGCGCATGGAGGCGCTGCTCGACAGCTGCATGGCCGACGGCGCGCACGGCATGTCGTCGGGCCTGTTCTACGAAGAAGCCTTCGCCGCACCGGCCGAGGAAGTGACCGCGCTCGCGCGCGTCGTGGCACGCCACGGCGGCGTGTACGCCACGCACCTGCGCAGCGAGATGCAGCAGATCATCGAGGCGCTGCACGAGGCCGGCGACTCGGCCTTCAATGCCGGCGTGCCGCTGGTCATCTCCCACCACAAGTGCGCCGGTCCCGCGAACTGGGGCCGCACGAAGGAGACGCTGCCGCTGATCGAATCGCTCGCGCAACGCCAGCAGATCGCGATGGACGTGTACCCCTACGTGGCCGGCTCCACCGTGCTGCGCGAGGATCTGGTGGATGGCGTCATCGATGTGCTGCTGACCTGGTCGGACCCGCATCCCGAGATGACCGGCCGCCTGGTCTCAGACATCGCGCGCGAATGGGGCACCACCGAGCAGGAGGCGTGTTTGCGGCTGAAGCCCGGCGGCGCCTGCTACTTCCAGATGCAGGAAGAAGACGTGGAGCGCGTCATCTCGCATCCGCTCACGATGATCGGCAGTGATGGCCTGCCGCACGACCGCCATCCGCATCCGCGGCTGTGGGGTGCATTCCCGCGCGTGTTCGCGCGCTACTGGCGCCAGCGGCGGCTCTTCACGCTGGAGCAGGCCGTGCACAAGATGACCGGCATGACCGCGCGCAATTTGCGCATCGCGGACCGCGGCCTGTTGCGCGTCGGCACGATGGCCGACGTGGTGGTCTTCGACCCCGAGACCATCGCCGACACCGCGACTTACGACAAGCCGCACGGCGTGAGCGAAGGCGTGGAGCGCGTGTTCGTGAACGGCGTGCTGGCCTATCGCGGCGGCGAAGGTGAAGCGAAGGTGCTTGCGCGCGCGGGGCGGATGCTCACACGCGGAAGCTGAGTGGTGGCGCACTCTCCTGGCATGAATACTGCTGGACGGATTTTGTCTCTTGTCAGGGAGGGGCACATGAGCTGACGACCGGGGGCAACACCCGGCGCGGTTTCTCTTCGCACGCGCACTCCCGAGCATGTGGACATCCGGCAGAGCCCGCCTTTCGCTGTGCGATCGGCAAGCTCTCATCCATGTCTGAGTCAGGGAGAAAAAATGAAGCTTCGGTGTGTGAAGCGTGCACGGCAGTCGTGCGCGTTGTCCTTCGTATTCGCGTTGTTATTGACCGGTTGTGGCGGCGGCGGTGGCGCACCGTCTTTCATGCCCGCAACGGCCACGGCGGCCGCGCCTCCTGCCGACCCCCCCGCTTCCACTGGATCCTCCGAGCCCGTTCCCGTGACGGTGATGCCGGTGCCCGAGGATCCTTCGGTGCTCACGCGCTTTTCGCACACCGTGCCTTTCGGCGAGAAGGGCGGTTTCGTGGCTTCGGACCAGATCGTCTATGAACTCGGCACCACCGCTGTTGCCGACGCGAAGTACAAGGACGTGATCTACACCGTGCCGTTGCGTGGCACGGTGCGCTATCCCAGTGCGGCAGTCGAATCGGGTAGCTCGTCGAAGCCGCAGTTGTCTCCATCCGGTGGTTTTCCGGTGGTGGTGTTCCTGCATGGCATGCATGACTCTTCCGAACTCAACAACGCCAAGGGCTACGACTACCTGCAACGCGACCTGGCGGAGAACGGCTATGTCGCGGTTTCGATCGACGCAGGGAAGATCAACGGCCTCAACAACGACAATGCCTCGGATGCCGGTGCGCTGGCGCGCGGCCAGTTGCTCATGACGACCCTCGATATCCTGCGCGCAGGCAATGCGACAGGGGTCTTCAATGGCGTCGAGCGGGCCGAGTTGAAGGGCAAGCTGGACCTCGACCGGGTGGGCATCCTGGGGCACTCGCGTGGTGCCGAGGCGGTGGCCTATGCGGTCGAGCTGAACAAGCAGCGCATCGGCATCAGCTTCCAGGACGTGCAGACGGCGCGTGCGCTTCGCCTGGGGGTTTCGCTGGCGGAGGCCGACCAGGCGAAAGCCAAGGCAGCGGTAGACAGTGCCACCATCCCAGCCGCCGCCGCAGCCGCGAAGCTCAAGGCCGCGAAGGATGCATTGAAGAATGCGCGAGCGCTGGTGCCGGCGGCACCGGCGTCCGTCATCTCCGCTCTCAAGCAGGCTGTGCAGGATCTGCAAGGCCCGGCCAAGAGTACCGAGGCCGTGCTCACCGCCCAGAAGGCGGCGCTGGATGTGGTCGAGGCCCGCTTGCGCGATGCTCTGGCGAAGGTCGTTCCACTCCAACCCATCAACAACGACAGCACAAGCTGGCTCGCGACGGTGAATTCGCAGAATGCCTTGCAACAGTCGGGCATCGTGCTGCCTTCCAGCACCGAGGCGCCGCACAAGATTCGTGCGGTGTTCTCGCTGGCGCCCATCAACGCCAGGCGCCTGTCGGGTGTCACGCATGTTCCTTTCGCGACCTTGCTGCCCATGTGCGACGGCGACGTCTACAACATGCCGGGGGCCCAGATCTTCGACGACAGCCGCTACACCGCGTCGGATGACAGCGCGCCCAAGTTCCAGCTTGCCGTCCGGGGAGCCAATCACAACTTCTACAACAGCCACTGGTCGGAGACTGACGACGCGGAGACCTCGAATGCCGCGCTCTACTGCAAGGCCGGGGTGATCGAAACGCTGCGCCTGCTCCCGTCTGACCAACGACGCAACGGCGCCTTCCTGATCGAGTCCTTCATGCGCTATTTCGTGGGCGATGAAGTCCAGTACGCGCCTTACTGGAAAGGGCAGGCGCCCATTCCCGCGGCGGGGTGTCCTGCGGGCGAGACCCGCTGCGACGAGCGCGTCGTCGTGACCATTCATCAGCCCGCGAGCGGTCGCAAGCTGCTGCAGGATTTCCGCAACGCGGACAGCGCCGCGAAGAATCCGCTCGGCCTTTCGGTCACGTTCGACGGATTCCAGCAGGCGATCCAATGCCGGTTTCTGGCTCTTGGCTGGGACTTGCCTGGATACCCCAGCAGCAGGCCAGCTTCATGTACGGACACGCTCACCGGGCTGTCCGCACAATCCTTGTATGGGCCCGGCGACAACTACCCCTATCGGTCCTTTTTCCCGGCGGGCCAGCAGATGATCTGGTCCATCACCGATCAGGCTCAACTGCAATGGAACGCCGCCGGCGCCAGCATGCAGGTCAACACGGGCGATCTCTCGGCAAGCGGTTTCGACACCCTGAGTTTCCGCATGGCTGTCGTGGCTTCGATCGGCCAGGAGGTGGAGGTGTCAGTGACTGACACGCAAGGGCGCTCGGGTACGGTGAGGGGCAGCGATTTCACCGACGCGCTCTACAACATCGCACGCAAACCAAACGGGAGCATTCCCCTGGTCGATGCACCGGAAGATGCCATTTATGCCGACACCGGCGTCACGAGGCCGCTGCTGAACATGGTGGCGATACCGCTCAAGGCGTTCACGCTGCGCAATGTCGACATCGGGCACATCCGGCAGGTGACGTTCCGCTTCCCGAAGGCCTCGGGCAACGTGGCGGTCAATGATGTGCAGCTGCAGCGGATGAACTGAACGGGTGGCGAGGCCGGAGCCTGGGCGCTGAACGCTCCCAGGCCCGTTCAGCAAACCACTTGGCTCAAGCAAACACCAGGCACACCGGCGTAGGCACCTGCGCCACCTGCACCGGCTGGTCGAGCTTGCCGCTCGCCGGGTCGATGCGCAGGCGCAGGATGGTGTCGCCTTTCTGGCTGAGCGCGTAGAGGTGGCTGCCCCCTGGCGCCATCGCCAGCGCGCGCGGAAAACGCAGGCCTTCGCTCCAGTGCTGCACCGGTGTCAGCGCGCCGTTGCCCGCGTCGATGCGGAACGCGGCGATGCTGTCGGCCATCGGGTGGTCTGACTTCAACCGGCGGTTGGTCGCGTAGAGAAATTGCCCTGACGGATGCATCACCAGCGCCGCCGCGCTCTTCTGGCCGCTGTAGCCCTCGGGCAAGGTCGAGATGCGTTGGCGCTGTTCGCCGACCTTGCCGCTCGCCGCGTCGTAGCCGAAAGAGGCGACCGTGGCATCGAGCTCGCTCACCAGGTACAGGGAGCGCTGCGACGGATGCAGCGCCAGGTGGCGCGGCCCACTGCCGGGCGCGACCGACGTCCGGCCCAGCACGGCCAGCTTGCCGTCGGCGAGCGTGAAGACATTGATGCGGTCGCTGCCGAGATCGGTGCCAAGCACGCGCTGGCCCGAGGCATCGAACGCCACCATGTGCGGATGCGGCGATTCCTGCCGTTCGGTGTCGGGGCCCGACCCGGTTTCCTTCTCGATGCCCGAGACCTTGCCGAGCCTGCCGTCCGCCTCGATGGGCAGCACGTTGTAGGCGCCACCGCCATACAGCGCCACGGCGAGTGCACGGCCATCGGGCGACACGGCCAGGTGCGCGGGGATCACGCCCGAGAGCGAGAGCGGCTGGCGGTTGAGCAGCGTGAGGCGCCCGTCGTTCGCATCGATCGCATACGCCTCGGCGGTGCCGGTGGGCAGGCCCTGGTAGGTGTCGATTTCGTTGATCGCGTAGAGGAAGCGCCGGCTGGGATGCACCGCGAGGAACGAAGGGTTCGCGCTCGCCACGGTCTGCACTGGCGTCCAGCCGCCGTCCCACATCGCGAGCACGTAGATGCCCTTCGAGGACGGCCCGCCGGCGGTGCCGCCGGGGGCGTCGAAGGTGTAGGTGCCGACGTAGGCGAAGCGCGGTGCCGGCGCATGGGCGATGGCCGGGCTGCTGCTCGCAGTGTCAGGGGTCTGCGCGCCGGCGGGGACCAGCGGTGTCAATGCGCCGAGCGCGGAAGCGCCGCCGATCCACTGCATCACGGCGCGGCGATTTTGGCCGGATTGATTGGGGCTGTGTGTCATGGGGTTCCTCTCGTTCACGGCCGCACCGACATGGCATGGTGAAAGACGTTGTTCGGGTCGTAGCGCCGCTTCACTTTCCGCAGGAACTCGTAGAGCCCCTGGTCCCCGTAGTAGAGCTGCGACCAGAACGGGTACGCCAGCATGTCGTTGTCCGGGTAGTTGATGTAGCAGCCCTCGTAGCGCTCGCCGGGGTAGGGCGTGCCGGCGTAGCGCTCGGGCACGTCGGGCGTGCCGTACACGTCGCGGTAGAAGTCGCCGATCCAGCGCAGGTGGCCCGCATCATCCGCCGCGCTGCGCCAGTAGGTCTGGTATTGCAGCTTCATGATCGATGCGCGCTGCGGCACGGCGGTGTCGCCGACGCGTTCAGGCTTGTTGACCGCGCCGCCATAGGAGTCGACCTGCACCAGCGACTGGCTCAAATCGACGCCGGGCATCGTGCGCGTGAGGTGCGTGTAGATGCGCTGCGCCTCGCGGGCGGTGAAGTTCTGCTTCATGTAGGCCGACTTGTACTTGCCGCGCTGGTTCTCGCCCGAGCCGTTGAGGTACTGCGTGGCCGTGAGCCAGTCGTAGCGCGTCACGGTGTGCGGCTTGGAGCACAGCAGCTGTCCCGCATCGCGCTGCGGTGCCGGGCCCACGCCGGGCGGGCGGCCCTTCAGGGGCACCGGCGTGCAGGCGCGGAAGCGGTCGAGGAAATCGTTGAGCACCGTCAGGTCGTTGCAGGTGCCGTCGGGGTTGCAGAACTGCGTGAGCATCACGATCTGGCCCGACGAGCGGTGCGTGAGCTTGAGCAGCGAGAACATGCCCCAGGTGTCGGGCGCCTTGCCGCGCGTGGCCCAGTAGTCGCCGTAGATGGAGAGCAGTTCGGCAAAGCGCGTGGGCGTCATCGTGGCCCAGTCGAACGCGACCACCGCGATCGCCACTTCGCGCGGCGCCGTCGGCAGCGTGTCGAACACATAGCTGGTGATCGCGCCGAAGCTGCCGCCGCCCGCGCCGCGGCAGGCGCGGAACAGCTCGGGATCGCGCGTTGCATCCACGGTGCGCGGCACGACCTTGCCGCGCCCGTCGACCGTGAGGATGTCCACCGCGGAGAGCCAGTCGACCGTGAGCCCCTGCAGGCGCGACAGCAGGCCGTAGCCGCCGCCGCAGATGTGCCCGCCCGCGCCCACCGAATAGCATGAGCCGCCGGGCAGCGTGACGTTGCTCTGCTTGTACAGCTCGAGGTAGCCGTTCCAGTTCTGGGTGCCGGGGCCGATGCGGTAGCGCCCGTCGGTCTTGCCGGTGCTTGCGCCGCTGAGAAGGCTCAGGTCGAGGATCGCGCCGTCGGGGTTGTTGGAGACGAAGTCTTCATAACAATGACCACCGCTGCGCAGCGTGGGGCGCAGACCTGCGTCGACGATGCGCTGCAACGCGGCCGCGGCATCGCCCGGGGTTTCCGCCAGTTCGATGCGCGAAGCCGCGTCCGATTCCGTCGAAGGCCATCGCAGGTTGAAGCCCTTCTTCAGGGTGTTGTAGCGCGCATCCTGGCGTGTCACGGTGATGGTCATGGGCACTTTCTGAAGGACGTCTTGCGACGGTGGGGAGTCGAAGAAAGAGGGAGCCTGCGTGGGTCCTACGCGCGGGTACTCATTTGCTGATTCGGCCGAAAAGTGAAAGGTTTTTTCTTATTCCCATCGAATGGAACTGAATTTGGCGCGATGGCGCTCATATTGCCGTCGATTTCGGAAATATTGAAATAGATTTTCAGATGCGACGTGCCTGCAAGGCATGTGCATTTCCCGTAGCGAACACGGCGTTCGCTGCGCAACAAAACGCCGGCGACGGCGCCAGCGAGCTCAGCGCGCCGCTGCTTCTTCGTCTTCTGCCTGCGCCTGGAACATGCGCGTGAAGTCGCAGCATTCCTGCGCCAGCATCACGATCGACGAGGTGAGCGCGCTGCGGTGCTCGCCCTTGTGCATCGCCACGTAGCGCACCACCGGCAGCGGCGGCGTGACCTCGATCACCGAGAGCATGCCGGCCGCCACCAGCGGCGCGAGGCATTCGCGCGGCAGGTAGCTCACGCCCAGCCCCGACACGGTGAGGCCGGTGAGCGCCACGAGGTTGCTCACCACGATCACGTTGGAAGGCTGCACGCCCTGGTCCTTCATCCATGCGTCGTAGGCGCGCCCGGTGCCCGAGTTGTTGCCCTGCACCAGCATGCGGTGGCGCGCGAGGTCGTGCAGGCGCACGGTGCCCGTCGTCTGCACCACGCCGGGCTTGCACATCCACGCGCTCTTCACCTTGCCGATGACCTTGCTCTGCATGCGCGAGTCGGCGAAGGTGTCGGGCACGATGACCACGTCGAGCGCATCGACCAGCAGCTTGTCGCGCAGCTGCAGGCTGTCGTCCACGTCGGGCTCCAGGATCACCTTGGGGTAGTGCTGCTGGATCAGGCCGACCAGCCGCGGCAGCCACGTCATCGCGGTGAGCTCGGTCACGCCGATGCGGATGCGTCGCTCCACCACGCCGGGCTTGCCGAACTGCTCGACCGCGGCATCGCGCTGCTCCAGCAGCTTCTTGGCGAGCACGAACATCTCCTCGCCCTTTTCGGTGAGGCGCGCGCTGCGCTGGCTGCGGTCGAAGAGTTCGGTGTCGAACAGCAGCTCCAGTTCATGCACCCGCTTGGAGACGGCCGACTGGGATGTGTGCAGCTGGTTCGCGGCCTGCGCGAAGCCGCCGAGCTGGCCGATCCAGTAGAGGGCTTCGAGTTGCTTGAAGGTCATCACGGTACGGGTCTCCTCTGCAGGCGGTCCAAAAGAACGCTTTTGCTCATGCGATTCGATCACAAAAAATCGCTTTTAGAAATTCATCGAGGCGCAGAAGATTCGCCCAGCCCACCCGTCACTGCAAACCAAGGAATACACGCCATGGACTTCTTCAAGTTGCCTCTCGCCCTGGGACTCACCCTCGCCTTCACCTGCGCCACCGCCAGCGCCCAGGACGGCGGCACCCTGCAGAAGATCAAGGAGAGCGGCACGATCCAGATCGGCGCGCGCGACAGCCAGATCCCGTTCTCATACAAGCTCAGCGCCGACAGCGCGCCCATCGGCTTCACCAACGACATCTGCCTGAAGATCGTCGATGCGGTGAAGGCCAAGCTCGGCCTCGCGAAGATCGAGGTGCGCTACACCATGCTCAACTCGACCAACCGCATTCCGCTCCTGCAGAACGGCACGGTCGATCTCGACTGCGCGACCACCACCAACACCACGCAGCGCCAGGCGCAGGTCGATTTCGCGCCGAGCCACTTCGTGACCAACATCACCGCCGCGGTGCGCAAGAGCTCGGGCATCAATGCGCTGGCCGACCTCAACGGCAAGAACGTGGCCACCGTCTCGGGCAGCACCTCGATCCAGCTGCTGCGCGGCGCACGCAAGAGCGGAACGATCGAAGTGAACGAGATCGCGGGCAAGGACACCTCCGACGGCTTCCTGCTGCTCTCGACCGGCCGCGCCGATGCCTACGTGCTCGACGACGTGCAGCTCGCCGGCATGATCGCCAGCGCCACCAACCCGGGCGAGTACAAGCTCCTGAAGGAGTCGCTGCGCCAGGAGCCCTACGGGATCATGCTGCGCAAGGACGATCCGCAGTTCAAGGCGCTGGTCGACGAAACGGTCACCGGTCTCATGAAGTCAGGCGCCATCGAGCAGCTCTATGCGAAGTGGTTCATGTCGCCGATACCGCCGAAGAACGCGAACCTGAATTTCCCGATGTCCGACGCGGTGCGCGACATCTACAAGAACCCGAACAACAAGGGCGTCTGAGTACATGGCCACCACGCTTGAGAACCACCCCCGCGGCCTCGCGTTTTCCGATGCGCTGATGCGCGAGGTGAAGGCGCGCTTCCTGCTCGTCGACCACGACCACCACGGCCGCGAACGCCTCTACTTCGACAACGCCGGCGGCTCGTTCCGGCTCAAGGCCGCGGTCGAGCGCTTCGCAGCAGTCGATGCGATTCCCGACAACGCGGAGCGCATCCACGCGACCGCGGTCGAGCTGCAGCAGATCCAGGCGAAGGCGGCCGAAGACCTGCGCACCGTGCTCAATGCGCAGGGCGGCAGCGTGTATGCCTCGCTCACCGCCTCGGGCGCCATGTTCGACATGGTGCGCGCGGTGGCCGAGAACGTGCCGGGCACGAACATGGTCACGACGGTGCTCGAACATCCTTCGGCCTTCGATGCGATGAGCCTCTACGCCGGTCGGCTCGGCCGCGAGCTGCGCGTGGCACAGAGCAACCCGGTGACGGGCGGCGTCGATGTGGAGGAGATCGTGCGCCTCGTCGACAAGGACACGTGCCTCCTCAACGTGATCTACGCCTCGAACATCTCGGGCGCGAAGCTCGACATGGCCGAGATCGTGCGCCGCGCGCGCGCCATCAAGCCCGACCTCTACATCCTCGTGGATGCGGTGCAGCATGCGCCGCACGGCCTCATCGACCTGCAGAAGACGCCGGTGGACGGCATCAACCTCGCGCCCTACAAGTTCTTCGGCTGCCGCGGCTCGGGGCTCTCGTGGGTGTCGGACCGCGCGGCCGTGCTGCCGCACCACAAGCTCGCGGGCAAGAAGCCGGACTTCTGGGACCTCGGCAGCTCCGCGCCGTGGCAGTTTGCGGCGCTCACGGAGATCGTCGACTACGTCTGCTGGATCGGTGGTCAATTCACCGAAGCCACGGAGCGCCGCGCACTGTTCGTCGAAGGCATCGGGCGCATCGAACTGCATGAACGCGCGCTGCTCGCCGCGCTGCTCGACGGCACCGGCGATGCGACCGGCGATGCGACCGGCCTGCGCGAGATGCGGGGCGTCGAAGTGTTCCTCGATCACGAAGACCTGACCAAGCGCGACCTGATCCTGGGCATCGGTTTCGACCGCATCGACTGCACGCAGGCCGTGGTCGAGTACGGCAAGCGCGGCGTCACGGTGTACGAACGCGTGGCGACCAGCATCTATTCGAAGCGGATGCTCGAGTCCTTCGGGCTCGCCGGCACGGTGCGCGTCTCGCCGCTGCACTGCCATTCGATGGCCGATGTGGCGCGCTTCCTGAAGGTCACAGAGGAAATCGCGGCCGGCTTGTGACCTGGGTATCCAAGTCCGCGCCGTAGGGTTGATCGACGGGATCGTCGCTCGCATCGGGGATAATGCGAGCGATTCTCATTGGGCTCGTGCCCGCAATCCGTCCCGTCCAAGCCATGGCCCGCAGCGCTGTCTCCACCGTCCACGTCGTCTCCCGCATTGCTGCCGGTGTGCTGGGCGGCTACATCTTCTGCTGGGGATTCGTCGCGCTGGGCGTCGGCCTCCTGTTCAGCGCCGGCATGCCCTTCCACGACGCCGAGTCGCTCAGCAGCATGCTGGCCTTCCTCGTGTTCCTGGTCGCATTCCTCTGGGCCTTCGCGGCCGGCAGCCTCACGCGCGTGTGGCTCGTGCTGATGGGCGGCGGGCTCGTCATGACCGGTGCGGCCTCGCTCGTGCAGCTGGCGCTGCTCTGAGCGGCGGATCCTTTTTCTCCAGGAGCTTTCCCGTGTTTCAGAACTTCCGGCTGTCCATGGCCTGGCTGCACACCTGGTTCGGCCTGACGCTGGGCTTCGTTCTGATGGTGGTGTTCTTCTTCGGCTCGCTGTCGGTGTTCGACCGCGAGATCGATCGCTGGGCGATCCCCGAAACCCGTTTCGATCCGCAGCCGATGCCGTCCTTCGATCGCATGCTGCTGCCCATCTTCCAGGACATCAAGCCCACCGCGCAAAGCATCGACGAGGCGCGCAGCCGCGTGAACGGGCCGATGGCCGAGAGCTTCAGCCCCAAGCAGTGGACCGCCTACACCACCCATCGCGATCCGGTGCTGAGCCTGTACGCGAACTTCACGCTGCCCAACGCGAAGGATCCCGAAGACAGCGTCTTCGGCCAGCGCACCATCGACCCGCGCGTGGGCACGTCGCTGCCTGAAGACAGGCTCAAGCTCGGCAGCGAGTTCTTCTACCCGCTGCACTACAGCCTGCACCTCGACTGGCTGAACCTGGGCACCTGGATCGTCGGCCTCGCGGCGCTCGTGATGCTGGTGGCGCTGGTGAGCGGCGTGGTGATGCACCGCAAGATCTTCCGCGAGCTGTTCACCTTCCGTCCGGCCAAGCACACCCAGCGCAGCGCACTCGATCTTCACAACCTGACGGGCGTGGTGGCGCTGCCCTTCCACTTCATCTTCGCGCTGTCGGGCTTGGTGGTCTTCGCGGGCGTCTATTTCCCGGTCACGCACACCCAGCTGGAGCCGCTGCACGAACTGCACGAAAAGCTCGACGCGAAGAAGACCGGACTGCCGCACGACCGCGCCGGTGTCCCCGGCACGCTGGCGTCGGTGGACGCCATGGTGGCCGAGGCCAAGCGACGCTGGGCCGCCCGCGACGTGGCGGGCGAGGTCGGCATGCTCGTGGTGCAGCACGTGAACGATGCGAACGCCTACGTGAGCGTCTATCGCGCGGGCAGCGACCGCGTCACCCTCACCGGCGAAGGCATTCATTTCAAGGGATCCACGGGCGAGGTGGTCCGTGAAGACCCGCCGCCGACGGTCGTGGCCGGCATCGTGGACTTTCTGACCGGCCTGCACCTGCAGCATTTCGAGCACTGGCTGCTGCGCTGGCTGTACGTGCTCGGCGGGTTGTCGGGCTGCGCGTGCATCGCCACCGGCTTCATCTTCTTCGTGGAAAAGCGCAAGCGCCAGCACGCCAAGCAGGGCGTGAGCGGCGCGCGCTGGGTGGATGCCTGCGCGGTCGCCACCGTGACCGGCCTCCTGGTCGCGACCTTCGCCATGCTTGTGGCCAATCGCCTGCTGCCCGACAGCCTGCCGCTGCGCGGCAGCTGGGAGAAGGGCGTCTTCCTGGGCGCCTGGCTGCTGGCTTTCGCACATGGCATCTGGCGCACCGCGCCCACCGCCGAAGGCCGCCTGTCGCCCGCTTGGGCCGAGCAGTGCTGGGCCGCCGCCGTGCTGGCCGTGGCAGCGGTATTGCTCAACTGGATCACCACGGGCGACCATCTGCTGCGCACCATCGGCGCCGGCTACTGGCCGGTGGCGGGCGTCGATCTTTCCCTGCTCGCGAGCGCCGCGCTCGCCGTGGTGGCCGCACGCATGCTCAAGCGCCGTGCCGAGGCGGCGATGGCCGCCTCCGCGCGATTCACGCCCGACAACAACACCTCGGCCGCCGGTGCCTGACGCCATGCTTCTCTTCGCCGCCGTGGCCGCCAGCATTGCCGGTGCAGGCCTTCTCGCGTTGTCGATGGATGTGCACTGGGAGCAGGTGCGCACCGATCCGCAGTGTTCCCCGCGCATGGTCCGGCTGCTGCGCGCCCTGGGTGCCGCATGCCTGCTCGGATCGCTCCTGCTGTGCCTTCGCGCGGACCATGTCTCGATGGCCTCGCTGGTCTGGTTCATGACGCTCGCCGGCGCGGCGCTGGTCGTGACGTTCACGCTGAGCTGGCGCCCGCGCTGGCTTCGGCCCTTGGTGATGTGGGTTCCCGCGACCGCCACGCGGGAAAAATCCGGCCAGCTGTAGCCGGGTGCGGGCAGCACACGGGAGATTGCGACCGTTGTGTGACAGCACTGTCATATTGCGTCAGTAGGATGTTTCTCAGCCCCGCTACAGAGGGTCAGAGGAGCATGGGACTTGGAAATTCGAAAACTGATCGCGCCGGTGCTGGCCGTGGTCCTGCTGGCCGCGGTCGGGTCCGGAGTCTGGTATTCGAATACCCGCCTGCACGATGAGTCGGCCACCGCGGCGGCGGCGCGCATCGAGCAGGACAAGCAGGTCACGCTGCGCGGCCTGATCGGCTCCGAGAAGGAAACCTTCTTCGCCGACCCGCGCGTGCAGAAGGCGCTGGCCGCGCAAGGCATCACCGTCACGGTCGAGAAAGCCGGGTCGCGGGCCATTGCGAACCGCTACGACGCGAGCAAGCTCGACTTCGGTTTTCCCTCGGGCGCGCCCGCGGCGCAGCAGCTCAAGACACTGGCCAAGGCGCCGAACGTCTTCAACCCGTTCTACACGCCCATCGTGCTGGCCAGCTGGCGGCCCATTGCCGAGATCCTGGTGGCCAACGGCATTGCCGCGAAACAGGGCGACTTCTACTACGTGGTCGACCTGCCGGGGCTGATGGCCATGATCGAGAAGGGCACGCGCTGGAAAGAGCTCAAGGCCAGCAGCGCCTTCTCCACCAGCAAGTCGCTGCTGATCAATTCGACCGACGTGCGCACCTCCAACTCGGCGGCGATGTACCTGGCGCTCGCGAGCTACCTGGCCAACAGCCAGCAGATCGTGCAGAGCCAGGACGACGTGGCCCGGGTGCTGCCTGTCGTCGCGCCGCTGTTCCTGCGCCAGGGCTTCCAGGAGCAGTCGTCCTCCGGGCCGTTCGAGGACTACCTGGCGCTCGGCATGGGCAAGGCGCCGCTCCTGGTGGCCTACGAATCGCAGATGGTCGAGTTCTGGCTCAAGAACCCCGACCGCCTCAAGAGCGACATGGTGCTGCTCTACCCCAAGCCCACGGTCTTCTCCAAGCATGTGCTCGTGCCCTACACGCCCGGCGGCGCGCGGCTGGGCGCGGCGCTCGAGAACGATCCGGCGCTGCGCGAGCTGGCGCACGAATACGGCTACCGCACCGGCGGCGACACCAAGGGCCCCGAGACCTGGGCCGCGCGCGGCGTGAAGGTGCCCGAGGTGCTGGTCGACGTGATCGATCCGCCCAGCTTCGAGTGGCTCGAACGAATGATCACGGCCATCGAGGCCCGCTTCAAGTAATGAACCAAGGAACACTTCCAATGAACGCGCCTGTCACCGCAACCACCACCACGGCGCCCGCGCCGGTTGAACTCCTGCCGCCGCAGGCCTTCACCCTGGAGCCGCCCGCCGCGGTCGCGCCGGTGCCGGTGGAGTCCGCCAGCGGCAAGGTGCGCCTGAAGCCCGAGGACGTGGCCGAGCTCGACGCGCAGGTGGCGCGCTTCATCGACGACATCACCGCGCACGACAGCCAGCATCCGCAGTTCAAGGAAGCAGTGGAGCGCATCCATTCGATGGGCAACAAGGACATCGAGGCTTCGGCCTCGGTCTCCAACCGCATGCTCGATCGACCCGTGGGTTCGCTGCGCAACGGCCTCTTTGACAAGGGCGCGCAGATCGGCCAGTCGCTGATCGACCTGCGCCACCAGGTCGAGGACCTGGACCCGTCGAAGCAGGGCGACCTGTTCTCGGCGCGCAAGCTGCTGGGCATCATTCCGCTGGGCAACAAGCTGCTGGCGTACTTCGAACGCTACCAGTCGTCGCAGACGCACCTGAACGCGATCATCGAATCGCTCAAGCGCGGCAAGGACGAACTGCTGCGCGACAACACCGCCATCGAGCAGGAGAAAGTCAATCTCTGGACACTGATGGAGCGGCTCGAGAAATACGTGCACATCGGCAAGGCGCTGGACAGCCGGCTCGATGCCAAGGCGCGCGAACTGGAGGTGAGCGACCCCGAGAAGGCCCGCGTGGTGCGGGAGGAAATGCTGTTCTATTCGCGCCAGAAGGTGACCGACCTTCTGACCCAGCTCGCGGTGAACATCCAGGGCTATCTCGCGCTGGACATGATCCGCAAGAACAACCTGGAGCTGATGAAGGGCGTGGACCGCGCCACCACCACCACGGTGGCCGCGCTGCGCACCGCCGTGATCGTGGCGCAGGCGCTCTCCAACCAGAAGCTGGTGCTCGACCAGATCAGCGCGCTCAATGCCACCACCGGCAACCTGATCGCCAGCACCAGCGAGATGCTGCGCGACCAGAGCAGCGCCATCCACCAGCAGGCAGCCTCGAGCACCATCGAGATCGCCAAGCTGCAGCAGGCCTTTGCCAACATCTACCAGACGATGGACACCATCGCCGACTTCAAGAGCCGCGCGCTCGATTCCATGCAGACCACGGTGGACACGCTGACCCACGAAGTCGCCAAGAGCCGCACCTACCTGGACCGCGTGCGCCGCCAGGAAACCACCGAGGCGCTGCAGCAGCCGCGTGGAGAGGTTTCGCTGTGATCCTTTCGCGTGTGCGTTGGCTGCTGGCGCTCCTTGCATTGGCCACCGGCCTCGTGGCCTGTGGCGACGACGATCCGCAGGCCGCGAAGAACGTGCCGGCGGCCACGCCGGATGCCGCCTTCACCATCCTCGCCGGCTCGGAGCTGAAGGACCTCGAAGGTCCCATCGTCGATGCCGCCAAAGCGGCGGGCGTGGAGGTGAAGCTCTCGTACGCGGGCACGCTGGACATCGTCGAGCGCATCAATGCCGGCGAGCGCTTCGACGCGATCCTGCCGCCCAACGGCGCGTACCCCGCGCTCGCGCTGCAGGCCAAGCCGCTCGCGCGCGACAAGCTCTTCTATTCGCGCATTGCGCTGGGCGTGAAGAAGGCCAAGGCGGCCCAGCTCGGCTGGAACAAGCGCCCGCCCGGCTGGGCCGAAATCGCCAAGGCCGCGGGCGCCGGACAGTTGCGCTACGGCATGACCAACGCCACCAGTTCCAACACCGGCATGAGCGCGTTGTTCGCGGTGGCCTCGGCGCTGGCCGGCAAGACCGAAGACCTGGGCGCGCAGGACGTGGACGAGAAAACGCTCAAGGCCTTCCTCTCGGGCCAGAAGCTCACCGCGGGCAGCTCGGGGTGGCTGGCCGAGGCCTACATCAAGGACCCGTCCGCCATCGACGCGATGGTGAACTACGAGGCAGTGATCCTGCGCGCCAACGAGAAGCTGCCCGCGGCCGACCAACTCCTGCTGATCTACCCGCGCGACGGC
The DNA here is from genome assembly GCF_017161115.1 of Variovorax sp. RKNM96. Taxonomy (GTDB): domain Bacteria; phylum Pseudomonadota; class Gammaproteobacteria; order Burkholderiales; family Burkholderiaceae_C; genus Variovorax. Next base: position 1,440,197 of record NZ_CP046508.1, read on the forward strand.
ATGATCTCGGCCGACTATCCGCTGATGCTGCTCAACGCCGGCAAGCGCGAGGCCTACAACCAGCTGGTGGCCACGCTCAAGGCCGCGCCCTTCCAGCGCGATGCCTTGTCCGCGGCCTTCCTGCGTCCGGCCAACCCCGAGGTGGCCGCATCGGCGCAACTGCCCACCGCCGCCGTGGCCGAGCTGGGTTTTCCCAACCGGCTGGACGTGATCGATGTGGTGCTCGGCACCTACCAGTCGCAATGGCGCAAGCCCGCCACCTCGATCTTCGTGCTCGACCTCAGCGGCTCGATGCAGGGCACGCGCCTGGCCTCGATGCGCGAGGCCCTGAAGCTGCTCTCCGGCGCCGATGCCGCCGGCACGGCGAGCACGCGCTACAGCGCCTTCCAGAGCCGCGAGCGCGTGGTGCTGATCACCTTCGCAAGCCGGGTGTCGCCACCCGTGTGGGTGCGCTTCGAAGGCGAGGGCATTGCCGCGGCACGCACCGAACTGCGCCGCCTGGCCGACGCGATGACGGCCGACGGCGGCACGGCGATCTACTCCGCGCTGGCGGCCGCCGAGGACCTCGCCCGCCAGGAGCAGCAGCGCGAGCCCGACCGCTTCGTGAGCATCGTGCTGCTGACCGACGGCGAGAACAACTCGGGCCTCAAGGCCCACGAGTTCCGCGACCGCTATGCGGCGAACGGCATTCCGGCGCGCATCTTCCCGATCCTGTTCGGCGAGGCCAATGCATCGGAGATGCAGCAAATCGCGCAGCTCTCGGGCGGGCGGGAATTCGACGGCCGCAAGCTCCAGCTCGGCCAGGTGTTCAAGGAAATCCGGGGCTACCAGTGATGCCGGAGCGTTCGCTGAAGCTGCGGGCGCTGCTGTTTCTCTACGGCAACGCCAACATCCTGGGCTGCGCACTGGCGCTCGTGGGGCCGGCGCTGCTGTTTGCCGGCGTCATCGACCGGGGCTGGTTGCTGATCACCGCGGGCCTGTATGTCGCCGGCTGGCTGCTGGGCCGCAAGACTCCCGAACTCGAGCGCCGGATCGAGGACACCCTGAGCGTGGAGCAGACGCTGGAGCGCCTGGACCGCGTGGTCGCGCAAGCCCAGCCGCACCTCACCGAAGAGATGCGCAAGAGCCTCGACAACGTGCGCGGCTCGGTCGGCGAGGTGCTGCCCCGCCTGGTGGGCGCTCGCTCGAATGGCGACGACCTGTTCACCGTGCGCGAGACCGTGCTGCGCTACCTGCCCGAGACGCTGGCCAACTACGTGGCGCTGCCGCCGGCATTCCGCATGACCCATGCGGTGAAGGACGGCAAGACCGCGCGGCAGCTGCTCGGCGAGCAACTCGGTCTGCTCGACGGCAAGCTGCGCGAGATCGTGGCCAACGTGGCGTCCAGCGACGCGGCCGCGCTGGTGGCCAACGGGCAGTTCCTGGAGAAGAAATTCCGCCAGCCGGATTTCCTCGCCGGTTAGGGCGAGAAGTGTCGCGGCGTCTCGCTGACGACGCGTGCATGGGCGATGTGCCCCGCGCCAGCCCGCTCCAGGCCGTTGACGCCCGCCGCGTCGTATCGGGCCACGGTCTCTTCGCCGTCCAGGTCTTCCGTCAGCACCAGGCCGGTCTCCAGCAGCAGCGCATCGAGCGTCGCCGGATCGAAGCCCGAGAGAAAGGCCTCGCCGACGGAGGACACATCGCTTCGCAGCTTGCGGAACCCCTCGGTGCCCGCATGGCCGGGTTGCAGCGCCGCTTCGTCGATGTAGGTGAAGACCAGTTCGCTCCCCGCCGGCGCAACGGTGGCGATGGTGCGCAGCGTCGCGAGGTTGGCTTCGCGCGTGAGGTACACGGTGACGCCGAGCCACGAGAAGAAGGTGGGCTGCGTCGGATCGAAGGAAGAGCGCGCAAGGGCCGACTGCAGCGTTTCCTCGGAGAGGTCCGCCGCCACGAAATGCACGTCGTCGGATTCGGCGATGCCGCAGTGCTGCAGGCGCTCGCGTTTCAACTGCTGCGTCGCGGGGTGGTCCACTTCGTAGACCTGCAGCCCTTCGGCCCAGGCCGGGCGGCGGCAGAGAAAACTGTCGAAGCCCGCGCCGATGAGCACGTACTGCGTGATGCCGCGCGCGACCGCGGCCTCCAGCATGTCTTCGGTGTAGCGGCTTCGCAGGATGACGCCGGGATAGGCCGCGTTCGCGCGCATCGCGGCGTCCAGCACCTTGGCCGGCGCGGCCTCGGCGCGCAGCTCAGGGGCCAGCCGGGCGAGCGCCCGCTCGCGCAGGCCGGCCTGTACCGACTCCGGCACGAGGCGGTCGCCCCATGGGTCGTCCAGCAGCGGCGCGGGATCGCTGCGTGTGTGCACTGCGCGCATCAGCGAGGTGACGAGGGCGGTCTGGCTGGCTTTCGAGGGGGTCATGGGCGAGGTTCCGAAGTCAAGGGGCGCGAAGTATCGGTCAAAGGAATGTCGGCGCCCGGCTGCACCGCGTCGTCCACGCTCCAGGGCGCATACACCGGGGCATGCAGGTCGGGCGAGTTCACCTTGGCGAGCAGGTCGCGCACGTCGTCCTTCACGCGCGCGAGCGAGAGCCGAACCTCGCGCACGCGCACGTAGGCCGCGAAGTCGCACAGCGCCTCGATGGCGGTGGCGTCCAGGTCGGGCGATTCCTCCAGGCTCAGCACCATGCGCTGCAGCGCCGGCGTTGCGTCGATGCGGGCGCGGATCGCGGCGAACACCGCGTCCGCGTTGCCGAAGAAGAGCGGCACCTCGGGCCGCGCGATCAGCACGCCCGGCGGCACCACCGCCTCGGGGTGCCGCGCCGTGTCGACGTAGTCGTGGCTCTGCCCCAGCCGGCCGAGCCAGCTGACGGTGGTGCGCGAGAAGCCGCGCAGCAGCAGCAACAGGCTCACGCCGATGGCGGCGAGCAGGCCGTCGAGCACGCCCAGGAGCAGCACCGCGGCCACTGCGACCAGCGCCACCAGCCGGTCGCGCCGCCACTGGAAGTACGGCCGCAGCGCCGCGGGGTTCAGCGTGTGGCCGACCGCGTGGATCACGATGGCGGCCAGCAGCGGCTCGGGCGTGTGGGCGATCCACGGCAGCAGCGTGAGCACCGCCACCAGCACCACGAGGCCCGCCACGATGCCGGCCGCGCGGCTTTGCGCACCCGCGGCTTCGTTGGCGGAAGTGGCCGAGTAGCCGGCGCCGACCGGCATGCCATGGAACAGCGCCGAGAGCAGGTTGGCGCCGCCCAGCGCGAGCAGGTCGCGGTTGGTCGAGACGCTGTCGCCGTGGCGCATCGCGAAGGTGCGGATCGAGCCGTAGGACTCCGCATAGAGGATCAGCGCCATCGCGAAGGCCAGTTCGCCCAGGCTGAGCCACTGGGCGCGGTCGAGCTGCGGCACGCGAGGATGCGAAAAGTCGAGCGAGATCGGCCCGACCGCCGCGATGCCCCAGGCCTGGCACAGGCCATTCACGTCGAGCACGATGCCGGCCACGATCACCAGCAGCGCCGCCGGCACCGCGCGCCAGCGCGCCAGGCCGCGCAGCAGCACGAGCGCGGCCAGTGCCATGGCCGCGCCGGCGAGGTTCCAGTGCCGCCAGTCGGCGGCAAGACCGGCCGCGAGCCGGAAGAAATCGCTGTGCGCCGGCTGCACCGCGAGCACCTTGGGCAGTTGCTTGACCACGATGGTGAGCGCCAGCCCGAGCGCGAAGCCGCGCAGCACCGGCTTGGCGATGAGGCTGGACACTGCGCCGAGCTTGGCGATGCCGGCGACGACGAAGAAGATGCCGGCCAGCAGCACGATGCCCGCGCCGAGCGCGAGCCGCGTCGCGGCATCGACACCGGGAATCGACGTGGTGGCGGCGAACAGCACCGCGGCCGACGACGAGGTCGCGGACACGATGGCGAAGCGGCTGCTGCCGAAGAGGCCGTAGACCAGCAGGCCCGCGAAGAGTGCGATCACCCCCGCCTGCGGCGGCAACCCCGCGATGCCCGAATAGGCCACCGCCTCGGGCAGCAGCAGGCCCGCGATGGAAACGCCCGCCACGAGATCGGCGATGCCGGGGCGGCGGGCGGCGGGGCTTGCCTGGCGGGCGGGTGGGGACATCGATCTCCCTGGGCTGCAGCGGATGGCTGGAGTTGGACTGGACGTGGGCGGCGCCCACGCTAGCAGGTTCCGGCGGACCGCGGCCTGACATCGCCGGCGGCATCGATTTTGATAGGCTGTCGCGCATGAACGCCTCCCACCGCCGCCCCGTCCCGCTGGCCAAGGCCTACCGCCTGCTCAACCATGGCCCCACCGTCCTCGTGAGCGCCGCGCACGGCGGCCAGCGCAACATCATGGCGGCCGCGTGGGCGATGCCGCTCGATTTCGATCCGCCCAAGGTGGCCGTGGTGCTCGACAAGAGCACCTGGACGCGCGTGCTGCTCGAAGGCGCGGGCACCTTCGTGCTGCAGGTGCCCACGCGCGCGCAGCTCGACCTGACGGAGGCGCTGGGCAACAGCTCGGGCCGCGAGATCGTCGAGACCTCGGGGCGCGACAAGTTCGCGGCCTATGGCCTCGAGACTTTTGCCGGCACCGCGACCGAGGCGCCGCTGCTCGAAGGCTGCGCGGCCTGGCTCGAATGCCGGCTGCTGCCCGAGCCGCCGATCCAGGAGCGCTACGACCTCTTCCTCGGCGAAGTGATCGCCGCGCAGGCCGACGCGCGCGTGTTCGAGAACGGGCGCTGGAACTTCACCGGCCACGACGAATTGCGCACGCTGCACCATGTGGCGGGCGGGCACTTCATCGTCGATGGCGAGGCGGTGGATGCGCGGCCGCTGCCGCCGGTCCAACCGTAGCGCTGGCGATTCAGAGCCTGCGCCTGCCCGCCTTCGGCGTCACCAGCATGCGCCGCAGGGCCAGCGAGCCCACGACGGCGGCCACCACGACCAGCAGCACGGTCCACGCCGTGTCCGCCCTCGACGCATCCGTGGGCCAGTCGCCGACGAACATCGTGCCGGTGTTGTAGGCCGCATGCAGCGCGACGCACGGAATGAGCGAGCGGGTGCGCTCATAGAGCCAGCCGAGAACAGTGCCCAGCACCAGCCCGACGAGGAACTGGTAGATGTTCAGGTGTGCGGCCCCGAACAGCACCGCCGAGCCGACGATCGCGTGCCACCGTGCATAGCGCTTCAAAAAGCCGCGCAGCACGATGCCGCGAAACAGCATTTCCTCGAGCAGCGGCGCCACGACGCACACCGCCAGCGTGGCGGCGATGCTGCCGTCGGCCATGCGGCTGAACAGCGATTCTTCCCAGGGCGAAAGCGGCGCGACGTACGTCAGCAGGTTGAGCGCGGCCATCACCGTCACCATCAGCGCGGGCACGAGCAGCAGCACCGGCGGCACGACCAGCACCAGCGTGGCCTGGGCGGAAATGGGCGACTGGTGGAAGAGCTGGCGGTAGGTGAGCTGCTGGTAGTGCATGACCACCGCGAACACGCAGCCGTTGCCCAGCACCGTGGAAAGCACGCCGAGCTGCATGCCGTTCAGGCCGAGCCAGCCATTCGCATCCTTCAGCGCGGCGCCGACGACGAGTTCGCAGAGAAACAGCGCCACGAACAGCAGGACGGCCTGCACGGCGGAGGGAAAGGCCGTGCGTTTCGGAGAGGACATGAAGAGGTCAGGGCGCCGGGGAAGAGGCGCGGATATTACCTTCGGGCCGGCAGCTACTTGTTGGAGACAGGCAGATCGAGCTGCAAGGCAACCTCCCGGATTTCAGCGTTCACCGCCGCCAGCCGCTCCCTCTGCGGTGCGCCTTCTTCCGGGGAAATGCCTTCGAGCGCCGCGACCAGGTTCTTGCGCTCGGCCCGGAGTTGCACGTAGCGCTCTTCCAGCGCATCCATCCTGTTGTGATACGGCTGCTGCGAGGCGCGCACGACGGCAGGCGCCAGCACACATCCGCCCAGGGAGGCGAGCGCAACCGCGGCCCAGAGTGCCAGCACGACTCGATGTACGGTTGCGGCGCTCACACCACGAACGGAATGAAGCGCCGCGTGCCGCGCATGTAGTCGCGGTAGGTATCGCCGAAATGCGCGAGGCATTCCTTCTCGTCGCGCAGCGCCGTCAGCACCAGCAGCAGCGTCGCCGCCAGCACCAGCGCCAGCGTGAGCCAGGTGAACTGCTTGAGAAATGCGCCCCAGGCCAGCAGCATCAGTGCGGTGTACATCGGGTGGCGGATGTAGCGGAAGGCGCCCGAGGTCACGAGCGAGGAGGTCTTCTCGAAACCGTAGAGCGCGGGATCGTCATTGCGCGCATCGGTGGGCCTGCCCTGAGCCTTGAGCAGGCGCACCGCGTGGATCGGCAGCCAGATCGACAGCGCCAGGAACACGCAGGAAAGGATCTGCGTGGCCGAGAACGGATCGACATGCCACACCGGCAGGTTCACCACGATCAGCACCAGCATGCATTCCCATGCGAAGAAGCGATAGAAGCCGTGCGAGCCGGGCTGGCTCAACGGCCCGCGCGACACGTAGAGCAGCGCGGCGGTGCCGGCAACGAAAAGGAAGATCTGGAACCAGAAGAGCATGGCGGCCGAATCTACACGGACCGCCCGGCTTCAGCCAGAAATGGAGAAGCCGCCGTCGACGGGGATGGCCGTGCCGGTCACATAGTCGGACGCAGGGCTCGCGAGAAACACCGCGGTGCCGGCGATGTCGGCCGGCTGGCCCCAGCGGCCGGCGGCGGCGCGGGCCACCACGCGGTCGTAAAGGCCCGGGATCTGGCTGCGTGCGCCGTCGGTGAGTTCGGTCTCGAACCAGCCGGGCAGGATCGCGTTGACCTGGATGTTGTCGGCTGCCCACGAGAGCGCGGTCGATTTGGTCAGCTGCACGATGCCCGCCTTGCTCGCGGCATAGGCCGGCGCATAGGGCGCGCCGAAGATCGACATCATCGAGCCGATGTTGATGATCTTGCCGCCGCCCGCCTTCTTCAGATGCGGGTGCGCGGCGCGGCTGCAGAGGAATGCGCTCGTGAGGTTGGTGTTCATCACCTTGTGCCACTCGTCCAGCGAGAGCTGGTCGACGGGCTTGCGCACCGTGGTGCCGGCGTTGTTCAAGAGGATGTCGAGCCGGCCGCAGCGCGCGACGGCTTCGTCGATGGCCTTCTGCACCGATGCTTCATCGGCCACGTCGACTTCGAGCGCGAAGCTGTCGCTGCCGAGGGCCTTGAGTGCTTCCACTGCGGCCGCCGACTTCTCTGCATTGCGCGCCGCGACGATGACGCGCGCGCCGGCCTTCGCGAGGCCCTCGGCCATGCCGAGGCCGATGCCGCCGTTGCCGCCGGTGACGAGCGCTACTTTTCCCGTGAGATCGAACATCAGGTGGTTTCTGGTTTCTTGGAGACGAGCGTCAGGATATCGTAGCTCGCGACCACGTCGCCATCCTGGTTCGTCACCTCGACATCCCAGGCCACCACGCCCTGGCCCTGGCCGCTCGCGTCCTTCTTGTTGCGGTCGATCTTGCGCTTGCATGTCAGGCGCGCGCGGATGGTGTCGCCGATGCCCACGGGCTTGACGAAGCGCAGCGTGTCCAGGCCGTAGTTGGCGAGCACCGGGCCCGGTGCGGGCGAGACGAACAGGCCCGCGGCCGCCGACAGCACGAAGTAGCCGTGCGCGATGCGCTTGCCGAAGGGCGACTCCTTCGCCGCGACCTCGTCGAAGTGCATGTAGAAATAGTCGCCCGAGATGCCGCCGAAGGCCACGATGTCGGCCTCGCCGACGGTGCGGCGGTGGGTGAGCAGCGAGTCGCCGATGCGCAGGTCTTCGAAGTAGCTGCGGAACGGATGGACGTCGCTCTCGCGCACGGCCGCGCCGCGCACATGCTCGCCGGTGATCGCGGCCAGCATGGTGGGCGAGCCCTGCACCGCGGCGCGCTGCAGGTAGTGCTTGACGGCGCGCAGGCCGCCGAGCTCTTCGCCGCCGCCCGCGCGGCCGGGGCCGCCGTGCTTGAGTTGCGGCAGCGGTGAGCCGTGGCCGGTCGATTCGACAGCAGCCTCGCGGTCGAGCACCAGCAGTCGGCCATGCCATGCGGCGGCGACTGGAATGGCCTTGGCCGCGACGGCCGGGTCGCGCGTGACCAGCGTGCCGACGAGGCTGCCGCGGCCGCGTGCGGCCAGGGCCAGCGCTTCGTCGATGCCGTCATACGGCATCAGCGTGCTGACGGGGCCGAAGGCCTCGACGTCGTGCGCGGCATCGTGTTCGAGGGGCTTGCGGCTCAGCAGCAGCGTGGGCGCGAAGAAGGCGCCTTCGCTCACGCCGTCGCCCACGGGCGAGAAGCCGTCGCGTTCGCCGTAGACCAGCTCGGCGCCCTGCAGCAGCGTGGCCACGCGCTCGGCCACGTCGGCCTGCTGCGCATGCGAGGCGAGGGCGCCCATGCGCACCTCTTCGCGCGACGGGTCGCCGATGACGGTCTTGGCCAGGCGCGCACGCAGGCGCTCGGCCACCGCATCGAGGTGCTGGCGCGGCACGATCGCGCGGCGGATCGCGGTGCACTTCTGCCCGGCCTTGGTGGTCATCTCGCGCGCCACTTCCTTCACGAAGAGATCGAACTCCTCGTCGTCGGGCGTCACGTCGGGCGCGAGGATCGCGCAGTTGAGCGAGTCGGCCTCGGCGTTGAACGGGATCGACTGGCGCACGATGTTCGGATGCACGCGCAGCTTGGCCGCGGTGTCGGCCGAGCCGGTGAAGGTGACCACGTCCGGCCCTTCGAGCCGGTCGAGCAGGTCGCCCGTGCCGCCGATCACCAGCTGCAGGCTGCCCTCGGGCAGGATGCCCGACTGCACGATGAGCCGCACCGCAGCCTCGGTGAGGTAGCTGGTGGCCGAGGCCGGCTTGCCGATGCACGGCATGCCCGCGAGGAAGCTGGGCGCGAACTTCTCGAGCAGCCCCCACACCGGAAAGTTGAATGCGTTGATATGCACCGCCACGCCGCCGCGCGGCACCAGGATGTGCGTGCCCGCAAAGCCGCCCTTCTTGCCGAGCGGGAAGGCCGGGCCTTCGTGCACGAGGTTGCCCGAGGGCAGCTCGTTGGAGCCGATGCCGGCATAGGCGCTCAGCGTGCCGGCGCCGCCTTCGATGTCGATCCAGCTGTCGGCGCGCGTGGCGCCGGTGTGGGCCGAGATCGCGTAGAGCGTTTCCTTGTTCGCGGCGAGGTACTTGGCCAGCGCCCTCAGGCGTTCGGCGCGCTGCTGGAAGTCGAGCTTCATGAGCGCGGGGATGCCGGTGCGGCGCGCGTACTGCAGCGCTTCGGCGAAGTCGATCGCTTCGGCGTGCGTGCTCGCGACGGGTTTGCCGTTGATGGCGCTGCGCAATTGCTGCGCGCTTTCCTTGCCGATCCAGCGGCCGGCGATGTAGCTTTGAAGGGTGGTCATGAAAGTCCTTGAGCGTCTGGGGTTCAGGCGACGGCGGGTTCCGCGTTGCGGTTGCCGATGCCCAGGTAGGTGTCGATGATTCGCTGGTCGTGCAGCAGCTCGCGTGCGTTGCCTTCGAGCGCCACGGCGCCCATCTCCAGCACGTAGGCACGGTCGGCCACCTGCAGCGCGGCGCGCGCGTTCTGCTCCACGAGCAGCACCGAGACGCCATGGCTTCGCAGTTGCGAGACCACGCGCAGCACTTCGCGCACGACCAGAGGCGCAAGGCCGAGCGAGGGTTCGTCGAGCATCAGGAGGCGCGGCCGCGCCATCAGTGCACGGCCGATGGCGAGCATCTGGCGTTCGCCGCCCGAGAGCGTCGAGGCCATCTGGGGCTTGCGCTCGCGCAGGCGCGGGAAGATCTCGAACACTTCCTCCATGCGTGCGCGCTGGTCGCGCTTGCCCTTGCGCCACTGGTAGAAGCCGCCGAGCAGCAGGTTGTCTTCGACCGACATCTCGCCGAACAGCTCGCGCCGCTCGGGCACCAGCGCCACGCCGCGCGCGACCATGGTCTCGACGCCGGGGCGCGCGATGCGCTCGCCCGAGAGCGTGAGTGCGCCGGTGGAAGGCAGGAGGCCCATCGCCGCGCACAGCAGCGTGGTCTTGCCCGCGCCGTTGGGGCCGATGACGGTGACGATCTCGCCTTCGTTCACATACAGGCGCACGCTGTGCACCGCTTCCACGGTGCGGTAGGCGACGCAGAAGCTTTCGAGTTGGAGGAGGGGAGCGGTCATCGTGCGTCTTCCAGCAGTTCGTCGTCGGCGCCGCCGAGGTAGGCCTCCAGCACGCGCGGGTTGGCCTGCACTTCAGCGGGCGTGCCGGTGGCGATGACGGTGCCGAACTCCAGCACCGTGATGCGGTCGGCCAGGTTCATCACGAATTCCATGTCGTGTTCCACCACCAGGATGCCCAGGCCCTCGGCGCGCAGCTGGCTCAGCAGCACGGAGAGCGCGCGCTTTTCCAGGTGGCGCAGGCCCGCGGCGGGTTCGTCGAGCAGCAGCACGGAAGGCTGGCCCGCGAGCGCGCGCGCGATTTCCACCACGCGCTGCTGGCCGAGCGAGAGCGATGCGGCCGGCGTGTCGGCGTGCGCGCCGAGGCCGCAGCGTTCGATCTGGCGGCGGGCTTCGGCCATCAGCGCGGCTTCTTCGGCGCGGTCCAGCCGCAGCATCGCGGCGAGCCAGCCGCGCTTGGCACGCAGGTGGGCGCCGAGCGCCACGTTCTCGACCACGCTGCGCTGGCCGAGCAGGCGCACATGCTGGAAGGTGCGGCCCAGGCCCAGCGCGGCGAAGGCGCGCGAAGGCTTCGTCGCCATCGACTGGCCGGAGAGCCGCACCACGCCCGAGGTCGGATCGTCCACGCCCGAGATCATGTTGAAGAAGGT